>NZ_JAOEEE010000032.1:0-62167 GCF_029837675.1 Pseudomonas sp. GD04015
GGCACCATCGACGATGCCGGAGCTGTTGCCCGGGGTGTGCACGTGCTCGATGCGCTCGACATGGCTGTACTTGCGCAAAGCGGTGGCGTCGAAGCCCATCTGCCCCATCATCTCGAAGCTCGGCTTGAGCTTGCCCAGGCCTTCCAGGGTCGAGTCGCCGCGAATGAATTCATCGTGGTCGAGGATGACGATGCCGTTCTGGTCGGTCACCGGCACCAGAGACTTGTTGAACGAGCCATCGGCGCCGGCCCGTGCGGCCTTCTGCTGGGAACGCAGGGCAAAGCTGTCGACGTCCGTGCGCGAGAAACCCTCGATGCTGGCAATCAGGTCGGCGCCCACGCCCTGCGGCACGAAGTTGGCCTGCATATTGGTGGCCGGATCCAGTGCCCAGGCTCCGCCATCGGAGCCCATGGGGATGCGAGACATGGACTCCACGCCGCCGACCACCACCAGGTCCTCGAAGCCGGAGCGCACCTTCATCGCGCCGATGTTCACCGCCTCCAGACCCGAGGCGCAGAAGCGGTTGAGCTGTACGCCAGACACGCATTCGGCCCAGTCGGCCGCCAGCACGGCGGTCTTGGCGATGTCGGAGCCCTGGTCTCCGATCGGGGTCACGCAGCCAAGCACCACATCGTCGACCTGGGCGGTATCGAGCTGATTGCGCTGCTGCAGCGCCTTGAGCAGGCCGACCACCAGATCGATCGGCTTGACGCTGTGCAGCGCGCCATCCTTCTTGCCCTTGCCGCGCGGCGTGCGCACGGCGTCGTAAATATAAGCCTCGGTCATGACTGCCTCTTGGATATGAACATTAAGAGTGGCGCTAGGCCATTTAATGAGTCTTCCGACTCAGTAACTTCGAAGTCGCCGCCCAAGTTGAACCGCATCGATTCAACGGCCGAACGCGCCCCGCTCCACCCAGTTACAAACCGGGTGAACTCGAACTTGTTTGAATAACAGTTGGCGCCTGGAATTATTGGTTCGCGCCTGTTCGCCATCTATAGCGAGAGCGGACAGCGATGTGGCCTTTGTTGCCACATCAGTCCAGCAATGAGCGGGCGATGATTTCCTTCATGATTTCCGAAGTGCCCGCGAGGATCCGCCCGACTCGCTCGTCCTGATACAGGCGGCAGATTTCGTACTCTTCCATGTAGCCCGCGCCGCCATGCAGCTGGACGCCCTCGTCCACCATGCGGCCGAATACTTCGCTGGCGTAGAGCTTGGCGCGCGAGGCATCCACTGCATCCAGCTGGCCCTGCAGATGCGCCTCGACGCAGCGATCCACGTAGACCTGGGCGATATCGATCTCGGCATCCAGTGCAGCCAGCTTGAAGCGGGTGTTCTGCAGCTTGCTCAGCGGCTTGCCGAATACCTTGCGCTCGCGCACGAAGTCGCGGGTCAGCTCCAGCGCCAGGCGCGCCGCCGCCACGCTGCTGCAGGCGGCGATCAGGCGCTCTTCCGCCAGCCCCTGCATCAGGTGGTAGAAGCCGCCATGCACCTGACCCAGGACGTTGGCCTTCGGCACCCGGACGTCATGGAAGAACAGCTCCGCGGTGTCCTGGGACTTCAGGCCCATCTTCTGCAAGTTGCGCCCGCGTTCGAAGCCCAGCATGCCGCGCTCCACTAGGAACAGGGTGACGCCGTGCGGGTTCTCTGCATGGGTCCGCGCCGCGACTATCACCACGTCGGCGTTGATGCCGTTGGAGATGTAGGTCTTAGAGCCGTTCAGCAACCAGTGATCGTCCTGCTCCACCGCCCGGGTCTTCATGCCGGCCAGGTCGGAGCCGGCGTCGGGCTCGGTCATGGCGATGGCAAGGATAGTCTCGCCGCTGATCATCCCCGGCAGCAGGCGCTGCTTCTGCTCGGCGTTGCCGAAATGCTCGATATAGGGGCCGACCAGGCGGCTGTGCAGGGTAATGAAGTAGCCCCGGTCGCCATGCAGGGTGTTTTCCTCGATGAGGATCTGCTCGTAGCGGAAATCCTTCAGCCCCAGTCCGCCGTATTGCTCGTCGGCCCACATGCACAGATAGCCCTGCGCACCGGCTTTGCGGAAGGCCTCGCGGTCGACGATGTTGGCCTCGCGCCAGCTTTCGCTGTGCGGACGGATCTCCTGCTGGAAGAACTTACGGGCCGAGTCGCGGAATTGCTCCATCTCGGGTTCGAACGGGCGGCGCTGCATGGGAGCCTCCTGGGGTTGGGGTTGGGGTTGGGTTCAGGGATGGAGCTGCCGTCACTCCCACAGCACGGCGGTGCGGGCGTTCGACCAGAGCGCGATCTGTGCGCTGTAGTGGCGCTCGATCTCGTGGCGCTTGATCTTCATGGTGGGCGTGAGCAGGCCGCTGTCGATGCTCCAGCTTTCCCGCACCACCACCAGGCAATGCAGGGCGGTCTCCTTGGGCACGCCGGCGTTCACCTTGCGCCCCAGGTCTGCCAGCTCCAGCGCCACGGCCTCCCTGGCACGCGGGTCGACAGCCTCGGCGCGGGCGCTGTCGGTCAGCACCAACAGCGCCACGGGCTGGGGCATGCCCTCGCCGCACACGCAACAGACCTCGACCAGCGGGTGGTTGCCCAGCTGTTGCTCGATGGGCGCCGGCGGCACGTACTTGCCCTTGGCGGTCTTGAACAGATCCTTGGAGCGCCCGGTGATACGCAGGCGCCCCTCCGCATCCAGCTCGCCGAGATCACCGGTGCGCAGGTAGCCATCGGCGGTCAGATCCTCGGCGGTCTTATCCGGATTCTTGTAGTAGCCCAGCATGCCGCCGGGACTCTTGACCAGGATCTCGCCGGTGTCCGATAGCTTGCAGGACACGCCCGGATTGGCGCGGCCGATACAGCCTTGCACGGCGCCATCGCGGCGGATGCCGTGGGAATAGCCGAAGTTTTCGGTCATCCCGTAGACCTCCTTCATCTCCAGGCCGAGCTGCTGGTACCAGCGGAAGACCTCCGGCGGCAGCGGCGCCGAGCCGGTGATGGCGAGCCGGGCATGCTGCAGGCCGAGGCCTGCCAGCACCCCGCGCTTCACCCGACGGCCAAGCAGCGGGATATTGAACAGCCAGCGCTGCAACCAGGGCGCGATCTGCGCATTGACCCCCGCCTGGAACTTGCTCCACAACCGGGGTACCGAGAAGAACGCCGTCGGCCTGGCCCGCTGTAGATCCGCCCGGAAGGTATCGAGCGACCAGGCGAAGAACACCTGCGCGCCGCAGTACAGCGACAGACACTCGACATAGGCCCGCTCCGCCGTATGGGCCAGGGGCAGGTAGGAGAGAAAACGCTCCCGCTCGGTAAAGCCGAATTCGGCTCTGGTTCCTTCGAGAATCGCGGACATGCTCTGGAACGTGTGCATGACGCCCTTGGGCCGACCCGTACTGCCCGAGGTGTAGATGATGGTGGCCAGCGCCGCAGGCTCGGGCGCGACTGGCTGCAGCAGCGGCGTTGCTGCCGCGACCAGCTTCTCCCAATGGGGCGCATCGACCTCGGGCGAGAACGGCAAGCGGATACAGGGCAGGCCTGCAGGAATGGCCGGGCCGAGCTGCGCCCAGTTGTCGCCATTGCCATCCAGCTTGCCGATGAACAGCAGGGCCGCCTCGCTGTGCTCCAGCACATAGCCGAAGTTGTCGGCATCGAGCGTTGGGTAGATCGGAACCGACACATGCCCTGCCACCATGATCGCCAGATCGGCCATGATCCAGTGGGCGCTGTTCTTGCCCAGCAACGCAATCCGGGTGCCTGGCGGCAGGTCGAGGGATTTCAGGTAACCGGCCATGCGCCGCACCTGATCCGCCACCACGGCCCAGCTGTAGCTCTTGGCGATACCCTCGGCATCGGGCTGAACCAGATACATGTCTTCGGGCTTGGTCAGTTCCCAATGAAAAAGAAGCTCCACAAAACTCTTGGATGCTAGAGCCAAACTATCCGGAGCAATGGCATTCATTTTTGTTATCCCCGCTCGTTACTACCGACAAGAACTGCCCCAGACTGCCTTAGCTCTTTCGCTAAGCTGGCCTGGTCGGTTAGTTGAACATTGGGGAGCAATTGTCGAGTCACATTGCGCAGCCAGCTATTGCAGCAGCTGCCATCGATATGGCCAGACTCGACAAATGAGAGGGATTGATATGCCAGCGAATCACCCAACGAAGAGGGAGTTCGTAGAGCGAAGTAACCACCGCTGGTGAAGGACCGCTAATTGATCGGCAGCTGCCGATCAAGAAACAGTAGCGACGTCCACGAAAAACGGGATAGCAGATTAAACCTGCTATCCCGTTGTTCGGAGACTCCCCTGGCTGTACTGACCCGATGGGCACTGCCGGGCCATCTATGCAGAGCCAGCTGTGAGTCCACCCCAGCCCGCTCCGCACTACCCCCTGCTTATCCAGCCTTCGCTTCGGCGCCACAGCTCCGCGGCCAGAGCCGGATCACAGGCAATCGGGGATGGCTGTTCTTCCTTGCTATCGGCGTAATAGCGCCCGGTTTGACCGGTCACTCGGGGGTCGGTTGCGCAGTACAACGTGGTAGCGGCTCCGTCCTCTTCACTGCGCATAAACAGCTTGATCACCCACGCGAGCATCGAAGGCAGTGCTCGCCATACGTCTGTCGCGACCACGCCGGGATGAACCGCATAGGTCGTGACGCCGGTCCCCTCCAGACGACGAGCCAGCTCCTTGGCATGCAGCAGGTTCGCCAACTTCGCCACCGCGTACTCCTGTAGCGCCGTACGACTTCGCGTCGGCTGGCGCACCCGGTCAAAGTCGATTCCCTGGGCATGGCGGTGCGCCTTGCTGGAGAGCATGACGATACGTGCCGGGGCCGACTCGACGAGTCGCTCCTTCAGCAACTCGACCAGCAGAAAGTGGCCTACGTGGCAGGTACCGAATGCCAGTTCGAAGCCGGAGGTGGTCATGCCTCGCTGCCCCGCCAGCCCCGCATTGCAGATCAACAGATGGAGGTGCAGGCCCCGCTTGAGAAAGGCATCGGCACAGCGGCGAACCGAGCCGAGATCGCCCAGGTCGAGCAACAGGAACTCGGCCTGGGCTGTGCCGTCACTCAGGCTCTGGATTTCCTCGAGTACAGGACGTGTGCGTGCCTCGGAACGGCAGGCCAGGAAAACCCGATACCCCTGCAGCGCCAGCGTGCGAGCGGTGACCCGGCCGATACCGGAGTTGGCGCCGGTCACCAGAGCGACCTTCCCGTTTGATTGAACACGTGGCATCGGGCTGTCCCTGTTTCAGGTGGGTAGTGCCTGGCCTTTTAGCTTGAGCAGATCCAGGGCGACGTCGACGATCATATCCTCCTGGCCGCCGACCATGCGCCGCTCGCCCAGCTCGACCAGGATATCCAGGGTCTTCAGGCCGTATTTGGCAGCGGCGACTTCGGCATGGCGCAGGAAGCTGGAGTACACGCCCGCGTAGCCGAGGCCGAGGGTCTCGCGGTCGACCCGCACCGGGCGGTCCTGCAGTGGGCGGACGATGTCGTCGGCCGCGTCCATCAGGGTGTAGAGATCGGTGCCGTGGTTCCAGCCCAGGCGTTCGGCGGCGGCGATGAACACCTCCAGCGGCGCGTTGCCGGCACCAGCGCCCATGCCGGCCAGGCTGGCGTCGATGCGATCACAGCCCTCTTCCACCGCGGCGATGGAGTTGGCCACGCCGAGCGACAGGTTGTGGTGGGCGTGCATGCCGGTCTGCGTTTCCGGCTTGAGCACCGCCTTGAAGGCACGCATGCGGTCGCGGATATCGTTCATGTTCATCGCGCCGCCGGAGTCGGCCATGTAGATGCACTGCGCACCATAGCTCTCCATGAGCTGGCCCTGGCGAGCCAGCTCTTCGGGCGGAACCATATGGCTCATCATCAGAAATCCGACGGTGTCCATGCCCAGCTCGCGGGCGTATTCGATGTGCTGCTTGGACACGTCCGCCTCGGTGCAGTGGGTGGCCACGCGCACGATACGCGCGCCGGCCTCATAGGCGTTCTTCAGGTCGTGCACGGTGCCGATGCCGGGCAACAACAGGGTGGCGATCCTGGCGTGACTAATCTCGCTGGCCACCGCCTCGATGTATTCGAGGTCGGAGTGCTTGCCGAAGCCGTAGTTGAAGGAGGAGCCCTGCAGGCCGTCGCCGTGGGCCACCTCGATGGAGTCCACCCTGGCCTTGTCCAGGGCACGGGCGATGGCGCGCACGTCGCTCAGGCCGTACTGGTGGCGGATGGCGTGGCTGCCGTCGCGCAGGGTGACGTCGGAGATGTACAGCTTCTTGCTCGGGTCGAAAGTCATGTTCGCGCTCCTCAGCCGTTGCGCGTCGCGTTGTTCAGGATCGACTGCGCCATGCGCTCGGCGGTGGCCAGCGCGGCGGAGGTCATGATGTCGAGGTTCCCGGCATAGGCCGGCAGGTAGTGGGCGGCGCCTTCGACTTCGAGGAACACCGAGGTCTTCAGGCCGCTGAACTGGCCATGGCCGGGGATGTGCAGGTTCTCCACCTCGTCGAACTGCACCTTCTGCTTGAGCCGATACCCAGGCACGTAGGCCTGCACAGCGGCGGCCATCTCCTCAATGCTCGCTTCGACCCTGGCCTGGTCGGCAGAATCGGAGAGCACGAACACCGTGTCGCGCATCATCAGCGGCGGCTCGGCCGGGTTCATGATGATGATGGCCTTGCCCTTGGCCGCGCCGCCGATCACCTCGATGGCCTTGCTGGTGGTCTCGGTGAATTCGTCGATATTGGCGCGGGTGCCGGGGCCGGCGGACTTGCTGGCGATGGAGGCGATGATTTCGGCGTAGTGGACCCTGGCCACCCGCGACACCGCCGCCACCATCGGGATGGTCGCCTGGCCGCCGCAGGTGACCATGTTGACGTTGAGCTGGTCGAGGTTCTGCTCCAGGTTGACCACCGGCACGCAGTAGGGGCCGATGGCCGCAGGGGTCAGGTCGATCAGGCGGATGCCCGGCTTCACGCCACGCAGGAAGCCGGAGTTCCAGACGTGGGCGCCGGCGCTGGTGGCATCGAAGACGAAGTCGATCTCGTCGAACACAGGCAATCGGCTCAGGCCCTCGACCCCCTCGTGGGTGATGGCCACGCCCAGGCGCTCCGCGCGGGCCAGGCCGTCGGACGCCGGGTCGATGCCGACCATGGCGCCCATTTCCAGGTACTGCGCGTTGCGCATCACCTTGATCATCAGGTCGGTGCCGATGTTGCCGGAACCGACGATGGCGACTTTGAGTTTCTTGGTGCTCATTCCGTTTCTCCAGGCCGGCGGCTCAATGGAAGTGGCAGCCGACTTCGCCCAGGCGAGTCAGGCGCAGGTGCAGGTGATCGCCGGGGGCGACCTGGGTCATGGGGCCGAGGGCGCCGGACAGCAGCACGTCGCCGGCCACCAGCGGGCGGCCGAACTCGGCCATAGTGCGGGCCAGCCACAGGCACGCATCCAGCGGATTGCCCAGGCAGGCGGCGCCGACACCGATGGAGGCCTGGCCGCGGTTCTTCTCCAGCAGCATGCCCTCCAGGCGCAGGTCCAGCGCCGACAATCGCGTGGGTTGCTTGCCCAGCACGTAGAGGGCGGAAGAGGCGTTGTCCGCCACCGTGTCGGCCAGGGTGATCTTCCAGTCGACGATGGCGGAATCGACGATCTCGATGGCCGGCAGCAGGTACTCCACCGCACTCATCAGCTCGGCCAGCGTGGTGTCGGCATCGGGTAGGTCACGACCGAGGACGAAGGCGATCTCGCCCTCGGCCTTGGGCTGGATCAGCCGGCTGCAGTCGACGCCTTCGCCATCGGCGATCTCCATGTCGGCGAACAGCATGCCGAAGTCCGGCTGGTCCACGCCCAGCTGCTGCTGCACCGCAGTGGATGTGAGGCCAACCTTGCGCCCGACCAGTCGCCGCCCCTGGTCCAGGGCACGCCGGGTGTTGATCTCCTGCACGGCGTAGGCCTCGGTCAGGGTGGTGATGCCGAAGGTCGCCGATATCTGTGCGCAGGGCTCTCGCCGTTGCCGCGCCTGTGCCAGCGCGTCGGCGGCCTGTTCCAGCTTCTTCAAGGCGTCGCGGCTCATGCGCTTTTCCTCATGTCGGCGACGTTCGCCTGGCCGGCAGCCAGGTTCGGCCGCCAGCCCAGCTGGCGTTTGAGTTCGGCCAGCGCAGTGTCCAGCTGCTCGGCGGGCACCAGGGCGAAGACAAACTTGTCCGGTCGTACCACGGCGATCAGATCGCGACCGCGCCCCGCACGCTTGAACCAGCGCACCAGATCCTCATCGGGCTCCTCGACCTCGATCAGATCGGCGGGACTGAAACGTTGCACGCCCATGCCCTGTGGGCGGCCGCCGAAGGGGAACAGCGTGACATAGCGGGTATCCAGCGCCGACAGGAACTGCCGGGACTCAGCAGACAGGGCAACCCGCGGGTTGTTCTCCAGGCCAAGCAGGGCGAAGCCCTCCCCGAGCACTTCGTCGAGCGGCACGCGCTTCCCCTTGAACGTGCGGACTTCCGGCTGGGGCAACAGCGTACCGGCCACGTCGCGGCGGCCGCTCCTGGGCAGCCCCAGGTAGGAACCGGGCTTGTAGGTCGGAGTGGGCTTGAAGCCACCCTCGCGCAGCCACTTGCCCAGTACCGGGGTTGCATTCAAGACCCTGACGGCGACGTTACGCAGTGCCGTCTTGAACGGATTCGACATGGAGACGAAGTCTTTCATCCTCACCGAGATGTCTATCATCGCCTTGGCATGGTGGTAGCGCTCGCTGCCGTAGGTGTCGAGCAGCTTGTCGGCGGCCTTGCCGCGCAGCACCGCCTCCAGCTTCCAGGCTAGGTTGTAGGCGTCGCGCACGCCGGAGCTCATGCCCTGGCCCATGAATTGCGGAGTCATGTGCGCGGCGTCGCCGGCCAGCAGCACGCGGCCCTTGCGCCACTCGCGGGCAACCAGGGCGTTGAAGGTGTAGACCAGCTTGCGCTTGACCTCGAACTTGTCCGGGTCGACGTAACGGCTGAGCAACTGCCGTACCGTGGCCGGGTCTTCCATGTACTCCTTGGTCTGGCCGGGCATCAGCATGAACTCGAAGCGGTGGAAGCGCCCCGGCTGCGGGCAGCTGACCACCGGGCAGCCCGGATCGCAGATGAAGTTGAAGTAGGGAATGTGGCGCAGCGCGTCTTCCCCTTCCTTCATCTCCAGATCGACCACCAGCCAGGGCTCGGGGAAGTTCTTGCCATCCATGCCGATGCCGAGCTTCTCGCGCACCGTACTGCGGCCGCCGTCGGCGCCGACCAGGTAGCGCGCCTTGAGGGTGACCGGCGCTGGGTCGACGTCGAGATCGACCCGGCTGCCGTCACCATCGCCGAAGCGGCAGCTCTGCGTGGCCTGGTGAGTGAGGGTGACCAGCTCGCCATCCTGCTCGAAGTCCACCAGCTCGCGCCCGCGCACCACTTTCACCGTCGGGTGGTTCGCCAGCAGGTCGCTGAGCCTGGTCTCCAGCCAGGGCTGGTAGAGGAAGTTGATCACCGGCCAGCCGAAGCGGCGCTTGAGCTGCCAGTAGCGGCCGATCACCCGTCCATCCGGGAAGGTCCACTGGGCCGGGGTGTCGATCTGCATGTCGGCCGCCAGATCCTTGGCGACACCAGCGGCCTGCATCACGCGCATGCACTCGTCGTCGGTATAGACCGCACGGGCATTGCCGTAGAACACCGGTTCGCGCTCCAGCACCAGCACCGACAGGCCGCGCTTGCCGAGCAGGTGGGCCAGCGTGGCGCCGGTCGGGCCGAGGCCGGCGATGACGACGTCGATGATTTCAGAATTGTGTGTAGTCATGGCGTTTCCTACAGCGGGGAGTACTCGGCGCGGCGCAGCGAGCGCAGGCCTTGGCCGAAATTGCCCAGGTTGGTCTTGAGCGTGTTCCAGGTACCAGGCTTCTGGGGCTTGTGGCCCCACAGGCTGATGCCCTTGTAGGTCGCGATCTGCCAGCTGGCCTCATCGACTTCCAGGGCGTTCCAGCCCAGCTCCAGTTCGAAACCGGAGGGGGTGAGGACGTAGAACGACTGCTCGCGGTCGTTGGGGTGTTCGCCGATTTCGTGGGCCATCTCGAAGCCCAGCCGACGACAGCGCAGGAAGGCATCGGTCAGCCCGCCGACAGAAGTTGTCAGCAGGTTCATGTGCTGGGCCTTGGTGCGAATCGGGTCGAGCGCAAGGCCGCGTACCTGGGCGATGGCGATCGAATGGTGGCGCGGATTGACGCGGAAGAACTCGATGTCGACGGTCACGCCAGCTAGTTGCTCGACGATGGTGTCGCTCTGCCGGGCATCGAAGATTTCCTGCCAGAAGCGGCGCATGTCCTTGCCGCGACGGCTGGTGATCGCCAGGTGGCCCATGCCGGCCTCACCAGTGATGAAGCCTTCGCTGAGCATGCTCAGCGGCTCGTCGGTGGTCAGCGGCTCGATGAACAGTTCGATGGCCATGCGCTTGGGCCCGATCACCCGCCAGAAACGCACCACGCCGCGTTCGGCGGCTTCCGCCGCGCTGCTTTCGTGGATGGCGATGCCGCGGGTTTTCAGGCGCTGGAGCACGATGTCCAGGGTGTTCTGGTTGCTCAGCTGCCAACCGATGGCGGCGAAGTCTTCCGCCGGGCCGCGTTTGACGATGATGCGGCGTTGGTGCTGGTCCATGCGCAAGGCCAGCAACTGGCTGTCCACATGCTGCAGGTGCAGGCCGATGCCGTCCTGCAGCAGGGCCTGCCAGCGCTCCAGCCGGCTCGACTCGATGACCACATAGCCCATGCTGCTGGCGCCGAAGATGTCCTGTTTCATAGGTACTCCGTACGCTCAGGCCGGGTTGTGGCAGGCGAGGAAGCCGGCGGTGACGGCGTTGAATTCGGCGGCGCGCTCCCACTGCACCCAGTGCCCGGTCTTGCTGAACAGGTACAGGTCGCAGTTGGGCATGCGCTTGCGCAGCGTCTCGCCGCCACTGGGGCGATTGACCTTGTCCTCCGCCCCCCACAGCACCAGGGTCGGCACCTGGCACTGGGCGAGGCGTGCGTCGCGGGTGAAGTCCATGCGCAGTGCGGCCTTCAGGCCTGGCGGGCGACGCAGCGGCGGAGCGGCGACCACTTCAGGGTCGATGCTGGAGCGGTAGCGCTCGGCGATCATGGCGTCGGTCACCAGGCTGCCGTCGTAGACCAGGTATTCGCGGATGAAGCGGGTGATCTTCTCCAGCGTCGGGCCTTCGCCGTTGTAGTAGTCGAGCAGCTGGTTGAGCCCCTTGGTGGGCAGGCTGCGCGTGGTGTTGATCCCGCCCGGGCCCATCAGCACCAGGGCCGAGACCCGCGCCGGCGCCTCCAGCGCCATGCGCAGCGCGCAGGCGCCGCCGAGGGAGTTGCCGACCACGTGGGCCGACTTGATCTGCAGGACGTCGAGCAGGCCGAGCATGCTCCTGGCCAGATCGCCGAAGGAGTCGCTGCGGTCCAGGCCCTTGGTCGACTGGCCATAGCCGGGCATGTCCACCACCAGCACGCGGAACTGTTTGGCCAGTGCCTCGATGTTACGCGAGTAGTTGGACATGCCCGAGGCGCCCGCGCCGCCGCCGTGCAGGATGAGCAGAGGATGGCCCTGGCCGGCCTCGCTGAGGAATATCTGCCGCCGGCCGACGCTGACATGGCGGGATGTGAGGCCTGGAATGGCTGCGTTGTGGGTCATGTGCGCTCCAGAGATACCTGCTGGTTGTCGTGCCAATTAATCTACAATTGCTCATATATGAACACAAGTGTTCATTTGAATGCTGTAGTGATCTCACTCGCTGATGCGAGCGCTGCCTGCTCGTAAAAGGCCGCCCCGCAGGGCGGCAAGGGTCTAGGGCGGAACGCCTTCGACTGGAGTAGCCGGGGTCAGCGAATGCCCGCGTTGCGCAGAGCCGCCGGGGTGTATTCGGCGGCCAGCGAAGAGAAGCCGAACTCGACCGGGTCCTTCTCCTCGTTGCGCATGCCGGAGACGATGTAGCGGCCATTGATCAGGTCATACAGGGCCTCGGCACCCAGCCACGGCACCTGTACGTCGTACAGCGGCGTCAGATGTCCCTCCGCGGTGCGCCACAGCGTGCCGCGCGAGTCGTAGTGGTCCGCCAGGGCGATCTGCCAGGAGTCTTCGTCGATGAAGAACACCCGCCTGGCGTAGATATGGCGCTCGCCTTTTTTCAGGGTGCCCTCGACCTCCCACACGCGGTGCAGCTCATAGCGCGTGTGAGCGGGGTTCAGGTGGCCGGGATGGACGATGTCGCTGTACTTCAGCGTCGGCGAGTCCAGCTTGAAGCTGTTGTAGGGGATGTAGATCTCGCGCTTGCCGACCAGCTTCCAGTCGTAGCGGTCGGGCGCCCCGTTGTACATGTCCAGGTTGTCGGCGACCCGCTGCCCCTCGGAGGCCGGGTACGGCCCGTCGTAGGAAATCTGCGGAGCGCGACGCACACGACGCTGGCCGGCGTTGTAGATCCAGGCCATGCGCGGCTCTTTCACCTGGTTCAGGGTCTCGTGCACCAGCACCACATCGCCGGCCTGGCGCGCCGGAGCGGTGACCAGCTGCCGGTAGTAGAACAGCACGTTGCCGGGCTTGGCCGGATTGAAATCCTTGATCCGGTCGCGGAAGGTGAACTGCTGCTTGAAGTACACCGGCATGAACTTGCCGCTGGCCAGTGGCGTGGCTTGCACGTGGGTGCGCTTGGCACTGCCGCCGCGGTAGCGGGTGATGTGGTTCCACAGCACTTCCAGGCCGTTCTGCGGGATCGGGAATGGAATGGCGGTCGAGAAGTCGACCAGGCCGTTGCCGCCCTCGACCAGCCTGGCCCTGGTCGCGTTCTCCTTCGCCGCCTGGTAGACGGCATCGGGCAGGCTGGCACTGCGATGACTCGGATAAACCGGTATCTGGTAGGTGGCGTATCGCTTGAGCATCGCCTGTTGGCCAGGACTCAACTTGTCCTGGTACTGGGCCGCGTTCTGCGCGGTGATGGTGAACAGCGGCTGCTCGTTGGCGAAGGGGTTGCTGAGGAAGCCCTGGGCGCTGAGTGTCCCGGCGTCCTTGGGCAGGCCACCGGTCCAGGCAGGGATGCTGCCATCGGCGTTGCCGTCCATTTCGGCGCCGATGGGGGTCAGGCCGGAACCAAGCTGGTTGGCCTGATCGGGGCTGACCGCCGCCAGGGCGGTGTGGCTGGCGAGGGTGCAGGCAAGGGCGAATGAGCACGCCGAGAGCATTTTATTATTCATCTGGGTAACTCCACTTAGAACGACACAGCGAAACTCAGGGCGACGTAGTCGCGATCGGCCATCGCGTTGTAGTCGCCGCCGAAGTAGTCGGTGTAGGCAAGGCTGGCGGTGTAGGTATTGAGGTAGACGGCATCCAGCCCCAGGCTGATGGCCTTGGAGCCTTCGTTGAAGCCGGGCTCCGGTCCGTAGCCGTTGACGTCGTGGCTCCAGGCCAGGCTGGGCCTGAGCTCGACGCCGTCGATCACATTGCTGTACTCCCAGATCGCGCGCACGCGGTAACCCCAGGAGGTGCTGGTGGTGAAGCCGTCGTCGGTGCAGTAGCTGGGCGTCCTGGTATTGATCTGGGTCGTGCAGATGCTGTTGTCGGCCAGCTCACCCATGCCGAAGGTGGTGCTGCGGCCATAGCGCAGGCCGTCGCCGCCCATGCCGCCGACGTGGGTCACGCCGGCTTCGCCGACCAGGGTGAGGCGATCCGCCCCCATGACCTGGTCGAAGAAGTGGGTGGCGGTGACTTGGGCCTGGGTCAGCTCCTTGCGCTGGTAACCGGACATCGTGGCGCTGTTGGCAGCGGTGAAGTAGCCCGACGACAGCACGGGTGAGAAATTGGGATCACCGAAGAAAGACGCGACGATGTCGACCGCGCTGATCTGGATCGGCATGTTCGGCCGGTAGCTGATCTCGCCGGAAAGCGTGGTGCCGGTCGGCAGGATGGTGCTGAAGCTCAGGCCGTACAGCTGGATGTCTTCCGGGTAATCCGCGAAGTACTGCGAGGTGCCCAGACGATATCCCTGAACCAGGGCCTGGCCCTGAGCGCTGCCGACCACGGCACTGCATATCGCCGGGTCGTCGATGCCGAGGTTGGCGCAGGCCTGGCTGGCGAAACCCAGATCGGCCATGTGCGGGCTGCTAATGCCACTGATGTAGGGCATGCGGCTGTGGTAGTTCATGAAGTAGGCGGCGAACTCGCTGTTCAGCTCCGGTGCGAACCAGCGCAACGCGGCGCCCCACTGGCCGTCATCGCGGGCGTCGTTGTCACCCGCGCGCGGAATGCGAATGCCCTCGTTGGTCAGATCGACGCCGAAAGGTGAAAGCGCGGCCTGGGCCAGGGCGTTCTGATCCAGCGCGGGACCGGCGACCAGGCCGGTGCAACCATCGGCAATCGCATCGTTGGGCGCAAAGAAGGTGCCGCAGTTGTCGATGACGCTCTGATCCCACTCCAGCTGGTAGAACAGCTCCGCGGTCAGGTTATCCGTGAGGTTCTGCGACAGGTAGAACATGTTGACCGGAATCAGGGCTTCCTTGATCTCCGAACCGGGGCGGCGAAACGCGGCGACATCGACCGGGTTGATGCTGTTAATCCCCCCCTGGATGAAGGTGCTCTCGCCCCAGCTCACCACCTGCTTGCCGAGGCGAATCGTCCCCGGCAGGTCGGCGATGGTGTAGCCGTGGTAGGCGAAGGCATCGAGCAGCTGCACGCCGCTGGATTGGGCGCCGGTCTTGCGATTGTGGTCGTCGATGTCCTTGAACAGGCGGCTCTCGTCCTTCAGCTCGAAGTCGTACCAGTACTTGCCGCGCAGGAACACGCCGCTCTCGCCGTGGCTCAGCTGCAGGTCGTGGATGCCCTTGAAGATCTTGGAGAAGGTCTCGCCCTTCTTGAAGTTGCGCCGACCGTCGTCGGTGACACTGCTGCCGAGCAGATCGGGATCCGGGTTGCGCAATGCCCAGCTGGCACCGATGGACAGGGTGGAATCCAGCTGGCCATCGATCTCGCCGATGGAAAAGTCGATGGCCTGGGCCGACGCGGAAAACAGGGTTGCAAGGCTGATTGCATTGGCGAGCCGGGCCGGCCGCCATCGGGGTTGCTTGAGCATCTTCACTACCTCTTGTTGTTCTTGTGTTGCGACGCAGGCCCTTTTTGCGGGACGAGCCGGCCCGTACAGGTCATCGAGGGCTCGATGAAATCCGTAATTCTGGAAGTGGTGGGTATTACGCCCTGCGCACTAGCGGGCGCTTGATCAGCAGAAGTGCCTGACTGGCCTAACCTGCTTGTTCACTTTTTTCAGGCAATAAGCTCCTCCTGCGCATCACATGGTGCGCTTTGCAGAACCGGGTTTATCAGTCGTCTAGAGTCGGTAACTCTGGGAGCGGAGCAGTGGCAAATGCTCGAGCTTCATCAGCTGGAACACCCAACCCTCGCAGGACAAACTCCGCGGTATCGGCGCCGGCATCGCGCCACGTCTTATGCCCTTGCAGGACGAGACTGATAGCCGACAGAACCGCTCCAGCGATCAGGCCAATGGCGGACAAGAGTTGATCCTGACGGAAGCTGTAGCGCTGACTGGCAAGGCCTTCCAGCACGTCTCTCACAGGTGGGCCATCCCACAGAGCCTGCATCGATACATGCGAGGCTCCATAGCGAAGTAGGAAGCTACCCCAGTTGTGCTCCTCATGGGCTCTACGGATATAGAAGCGAATGCCGTTGGACAGCCGCTGCGCCGGATCCAGCCCAGGGGCCGCGCTCTTGCCAACCCGCTCGTTCATCTCGGATGCCAGCTCGGTGGCGACCGTCTCGAACAACGTTTCGATGGATTCGAGATTCTTGTAGATGGTGTTGCGCGCCAGCCCCGCCTTCTGCGCCAGCTCACTGACGTTAACGTCCGCCAGTTCCTTCTGGGCGAACAGCTGGAGGGCCGCTTCATGGATGCGCTTTTGAATGATGCTCACGGCTATAGACCTTCGAGACGTCGAATGCGCACAAGTGAACACCACTGCTCACGACAAATCAACCACGAAATCGCCTGTTTTTTAGCCGGACATCACCAGACAACCCATGGAATACGTCTGTAACAGGCATTGCAGAGGCCATGAGTGCGGCGAAAAGCAGATAGAGCAAAGGTTACAGGCAAGCCAAGACGTGATCCGCCCTTGACCTAAGTGATCACAAGTGCTCATCATGGATCGAGTGTGTTAGCGGTGAGTCGCCGGTCGGCTCGAATTCCATGCTCGCCAAGGTACCTCTCATGGCTATCAAGCAAGGGCGCATAGACGTCCACCACCATGTAATCCCCCCTGCCTTCGTCGCCACCATGCAAGCCAAGGGCATCGAGAAGGTCGCGGGCGCCCCGCTTCCCAGGTGGACCCCGGAGAAATCCATTGCCGTGATGGATGCCAACGGCATTCAGACCGCGATCACCTCCCTCTCCGCACCCGGTGTTCACTTCGGCGGCGGAGCCGCCCAGGCCGTTGACCTGGCCCGGCGCTGCAACGAATTCTCCGCAGGGATGGTGGCACAGTATCCGGGCCGCTTCGGCTTCTTCGCGGTGCTGCCCATGCCCTTCACCGCGCAGGCCTGCAGCGAGGCCATCCACGCCCTGGATGTGCTGAAGGCCGATGGCGTGGTGCTGCTGGGCAGCACCGACGGCCATTTCCTCGGCGACCCACTGTTCGACGAGCTGATGAGCGAGCTGGATCGCCGCCGCGCGGTGGTCTTCGTGCATCCCAACCTGCACGAGACCAGCGTGAACATCGGTCTCGACATGCCGGGCTTTCTCATCGAGTTCCTCTGCGACACCACGCGCGCCGCGATCAACCTGATCCTGAGCGGAACCCAGGAGAAGTACCCCAATACCCGCTGGATCCTGGCCCATGCCGGTGGCTTCCTGCCGTTCGTGGCCGGGCGGCTGGGCACGGTGGACATTCCCAATCAGCGGCGCCACGCGCCCCAGGGCATGCAGCACTACATCGAGCGCTTCTACTTCGACACCGCGCTGTCGCCGTCGCGCTACTCCATGGTGGCGCTGAAGGAGCTGGTCGATCCCTCGCACATCCTGTTCGGCAGCGACTTCCCGTTCGCGCCGGCCCCCGCGTCGGCACTGCAGTGCCGCACCCTGGACGAATCCGACCTGTTCCCCGAGCCGATCAAGTACGGCATCGCCCGGGGCCACGCGCTCGAACTCTTCCCCCAGTACCGCCACGCCGACGAGGTCGTCGCCGCCCTCCCCCTCTTCGAGAGCGAGTCCGTGGCCGGGCGCCTGCGACGAGCGATGACCGGGCCGATGTCATCCATGGCCGAGTCCATGCGCAACCGCTGATCTGCGGGGCTTCAGTACAAGAACAAGAGGTGGTCATGAAACGTCGTACATTCGTCGTGGGCGCTGGCGCGCTCATGGGTGCCGGGATGCTCGCATCGAACATGAAACGCGAACCAGAGAAGAACATCGTGAGGAACCTTGATCCGGTTGCGGACGCGGCGGCCATCGCTGCAGTCGAGCAATCCGGCGTGATCGACGTTCATCGCCATATCGTGCCTCCGGCCATGCGTGACCTGCTGGCACGTCGCAACACGAGGTCGCTTGCCGGGCTCGAACTACCCGACTGGTCCCCTGAGTCGTTCATCGCGTCCCTGCAGGCGGACGGCGTGCAGACGGCAATCACCTCTGCGGTGCTGCCCGGCATTCAGGTGGGTGAAGCCGAACTGACGGCCTTCTCGCACAGCAGCAACGAGTTCTCGCGCGAACTGGCCGAGCGCCACAAGGGCCGGATGGGATTCTTCGCGCACCTGCCATTGCCGTACACCGAACGGGCCTGCGCGGAGGCCATCCACGCGCTCGATACCTTGCAGGCGGACGGCGTGGTCCTGATGGCCAGCAACGACGGGAAATTCCTGGGCGATCCCCTCTTCACAGAGCTGATGCACGAACTCAACGAGCGCAGCGCCATCGTCTTCGTCCACCCGAACGTACCGGCCACCGACCCTCTCGGCCTGAGCACGCCCCTGAGCGTGGTGGAATACCCCTGCGACATTACCCGAGCCGGGCTGAACCTCATCCTGTCGGGCACGATGGAGCGCTTCCACAAGATCCGCTGGATTCTCGCTCACGCCGGAGGCTTCCTGCCCTACGTCGCGTGGAGGGTGTCCCTGGCCAACACCATGATCGAGTATGGGGACACGGCGACCCAGGGCGTGCTGACTTACCTGAGGCGCTTCTACCTGGACACCGCCACCTCCCTCTCGCGCCCATCGATGGCGACGTTGCGCGAGCTGGTCGAGCCAGACCGACTGCTGTTCGGCACCGATGCGCCATTCGCCTCCGGCCAACACGCTCAGCAACAGATCAAGGAACTGGTCGCCTCCGACTTCTGGAGCGCCGGCGAAGCGGCCCGTGTCGAACGCGGCAACGCGCTTAGCCTGTTCCCCGGCTACAAGCAGCCAGATGAGGCTGTCGCGGCATTGCCCTCCTTCGAACAGGAGTCACTCCTCAATGGGACCAAGCGACAGGTACTCTCGCCGCTGCGCTCGCTTGCCCAGAAGCTCAGAGAGTGAAAGTAATATCCGCCACATAAGGAATGATCGGACACGCCCCGTTGTCGAGCCAACTATGTAGGAGCGGACTTGTCCGCGAACGGGGCTGACAGCAACGCTTCGCAGCCAATCGGAATGCCGCCCAGCCGCCCCCACGAGGGCAGCCATCAGTGAACAGTATTCGGCCAATGAAATCGCCGGCATCGCCCGATGCCGGCGTTTCTCCAGCGGCTACACAAGCGGCGTGCGCTTCACGAAGCGTTGGTGCCCCACCGCCGCCCACGCATGGTTCTCGATCTTGTTGGTGGCGATGAAGTTGCAGCCGCTTTCGAGGCAGTCGTACCAGTTGTCGTCGCTGTTCACTTCATAGGCCCGCAATAGCACATCCCTTTTCCCGGCGGCCTTGCGGAATACCAACATCCATTGGTCACGCGTCGGGTGGGTGATGTTGTAGTTGAAGAAGACCCGATGAGTGTCCGCCGGGTCTTCGTCGTTGCCGCATTTCTTGTCCGCGAAGCAGAGGCGCTTCTTGGGATCGGTCGAGGCGTATTTCTTCTTCGCGGTTTCGTCGCCGGTCAGGCAGATGATGATCTTGCCAGCCAGTTCGGCGATGGTCGGCCAGCCGTTCGTCCTGGCCCCTTCGGGCAGGGAATCGCAGGTGCCCATGAGGTCCCCGGGTGGGTAGATCGGCATGAGCAGCCGTGCGCGGATGTACTCGTCCAGCTCGGCGGGGAAGTTGTCCGAGTGCACCTTTTTCAGGTCGATGTGCAGGGTGATCACATCGTGCCCCGGGTAGGCGTTCGAGTAGGCGGTGAGGTCGGACAGGTACTGCGACAGCTGGCGGTCCTTCTTGTCGTAGTCCTTGGTGTGCGTCACCGCCCATTCGTTGCCGTCCTTGGACTGCGCCACGTCGATCTCCAGCGAGCCGCAGCCATCCTTCGAGGGCTGGCCGGCGTTCCACTGCAGCTGCTGGACGAAGCCTTCCTTCCGCTCGTAGCTGTTGTGGGCGGACTTCATCGACACTTCATTGAAACCCAGTTCGGCATAGCCGGCCTTCAGCAGCGTGAAGGTGATCCGACGCAGGTCCTTGTCGCCCGGCGAATGGCGTTCACCATAGGTCGCGAGCTGCAGGTTGGCCTGGGCGTCGGTGACGCTGGATTTCAGGCCGCCGCCGTCCTGGGGGTCCTTTATGCTCTTGATGTAGGCGGTGCCGAGGACTTGCTTGTCGCCGTCGCGTAGCAGCTCTATATCCAGTTCGCCGTGGTGGCCGGTCTTCGCCTTCACCCTGAACGTGGCCGTGCTGTTCGGGCCGATCAGCTTGTCGTCGATGGACTTCCCGTCGCCTTCGACCCAGTAATCCCGGGTCACTTTGGTTCTGATCGACACATCGAGCCTGTTGGAAATGATCACATCCGCTGGACTTGCCATCGTAGATACCGCTCCTGGTTGCTGTGTTGTGTGGGGGCACCATGCCCGCCTTCCATTCACGACTCCGAACGAAAGACCTTCGGTATAGCAGACGGGTCGGCGCCGCGCGGCGGGGGCACACCAGGGATGCGGAGGACGAACGGGCGGCTCAGGCGCCCCGCTTCCCCCGCCGGTATTCGTTCACCGTCACCCCGGTCCAGCGGCGGAAGGCCTGCCGCGGGTCTCCAACCGCCGCGCAGTGATTGGGTCGGCGGCAGACAGCCTGCGCCCGCCCCACCACGGCCAACCCGGGGCACCGCCCTTTTCGGTACTATTGCGCCTCCCCGCGCGGCCCGTACCGATACAGCCCATGATCATCTACCCCCCACGTGTCTCCCTCTGGACCCTGCTGTTCTCCATCAAGGGTTCGATCATCCCGGTCATCTGGAAGAAGGTGATGTACACGGTGCTGCTCAGCTCGCTGGTGGTGGCGAGCCAGGGCCTGCTCGACGCCCACCACATGCTGCTGACGGCGACGCCCTTCACCCTGTGGGGGCTGACGCTGGCGATCTTCCTCGCGTTCCGCAACACCGTGGCCTACCAGCGCTTCTGGGAGGCACGCACGCTGTGGGGCGAGCTGCTGATCGTCGCGCGCAACCTGGCCCGGCAGAGCGTCACCCTGCTGCCGGAACTGGACCGGGAATCCCGTCTGGCGCTGGCGAGGCCGCTGATCGGCTTCGCCCATGCGCTGCGCGACACACTGCGCGGGCAACCGATGAGCGACGACACCCGGCGGGCGCTGGGCGACGACGCGCAAGACCTGCCGACCTCGCCCAACGCGCTGCTCGGCCTGCTCGGCCAGCGCTTCATGGCACAGGCACGCGGCAGCGGCGCCAGCGACGTGGTGCTGGTCGAGATCGACCAGCAGCTGACCCGCCTCTCCTACGTGCTGGGCGGCTGCGAGCGCATCCGCAACACGCCGATTCCCTATCCGTACATCCTGATGCTGCACCGGGTGGTGCACATCTACTGCTTCCTGCTGCCCTTCTGCCTGGTCGGCAGCATCGGCTGGTTCACCCCGGTCGCGGTGTGCGTGCTGGCCTACACCTTCTTCGGCCTGGACGCCCTCGGCGACCAGATCGCCGACCCGTTCGATACCCAGCCCAACGACCTGCCGCTGGACGCCATCTGCCGCACCATCGAGATCTCGACCCTGGAGCTGATCGGCGAACCGACGCCGGCGCCGCTGGAGCCGGTGGGCGAGGTCCTGCTATAGCCAGCGACAGCACGATCAGAATTCCCAGCGCCAGGAGTCTCCGATGAATCCCCACCTCGCCCCCGTCGACCTCGCCAAGGCCTACCGCCTGCTCAACCACGGCCCAACCGTGCTGGTCTCGGCGCGCCACGGCGGCGTGGACAACGTGATGGCGGCGGCCTGGGCCTGCGTGCTGGATTTCGCCCCGCCCAAGCTCACCGTGGTGCTGGACAAGGCCACCCGCACCCGCGAGCTGATCGAGCACAGCGGCCGCTTCGCGATCCAGGTGCCGACGGTCGCCCAGCTGCGCCTGACCCACGAGGTCGGCAATCACAGTCTCAAGGAGGCGCCGGACAAGCTGGCCCGGGCCGGCGTCGACCTGTTCGAACTGCCCGGCCACGACCTGCCCCTGGTCGAGGGCTGCTCTGCCTGGCTGGCCTGCGAGCTGGTGCCCGAACCGCACAACCAGGGGGCCTATGACCTGTTCATCGGCGAAGTGGTCGGCGCCTGGGCCGACGACCGGGTATTCCACGGCGGCCGCTGGCACTTCGAGGACGCCGACCCGGCCTGGCGCAGCCTGCACCACGTGGCCGGCGGGCACTTCTATGCCATCGGCGAGGCGCTGACGCCGCCTCAGTAGCCGCGGGCGAAGTCGACCTCGCCGCGCAGCGGCTGTCCGTCGCGGTAGCGGCGCAGGTTGTCGATGAACAGCCGGGCCATCGCCGCCGGTTCGGTCGGCGCCGAGCTGTGCCCGGTGAGCAGCAGGCGCGGCGCGTCCCAGAAGGGATGGCCCGGCGGCAGCGGCTCCTCGCGACACACGTCGATCACCGCGCCGGCCAATTGCCCGGCCTGCAGGGCCGCCACCAGGTCGGCGTCGACCACCGCCACGCCGCGCCCGCAGTTGATCAACAGCGCCTCTGGGCGCATCCGCGCGAACAGGTCGGCATCGTAGAGATCGTGGGTGGCCGGTGTGTCCGGCAGCACGTTGACGATGCAATCGGCCCAGGCCGCCTGTTCGGCCAGGTTGTCCAGGCCATGCACCTCGGCGAAGGGCTCGATGGGCCTGGGCCGGCGGGCGATGCCGCGCAGCTCCACGCCGAACGGCGCGAGGAAGCGGGCGATCTCGCTGCCGATGTCGCCTGCGCCCACCACCAGCACCTTGCAGCCGTTCAGGCTGGGCGGCAGCAGGCCATCCCAGCGCTGCTCGACCTGGCTGGCCAGGCGCGCCAGCACGCGACGGCGGTGCAGCAGCAGGTAGGCGAGCACGTATTCGGCCATGGGCTGGCCGAAGATGCCGACCGCCCGGCTCAGACGGTAGTCGCGCGGCAGACCGGGGGCCAGCAGCGGCGTGATCTCGGCCCAGGTGGATTGCAGCCAGTCGGGCCGCAGCCCCTGGCGCAGCAGCGGCAGCAGCAGGTCCGGCTGGCCCAGCCACACCGGGCACTCGCCTGCGCGGGCGGCGTCGTGCAGCGGTTCGAGCCCGGGCTCGGCCGCCCGCAGCAACTCGGCGTAGCGCGCCTGCTCGCGCTCCAGCAGGAGGACTCGCATCAGACCGGATCGTTGCGCCGAAGCAGTTCTTCCGGCAGATGCTGGATGTACTCCTCCTCGGGCGGCGGCATCTGCAGGTGGTAGCCCTGCTTGTCGAGGTTATCCAGCACCTGGGCGATGTCCTCGCGAGCCAGCTTCTTCTCCGGGGTGAGGATCATCTCGAAGCACAGCTGCGGTGCGCCGAAGGCGGCCAGCAGGCCCTCGGGCACGCGCTTGAGGGCATCGGCCTTGAGCACGTAGAGGTACATCTCGTTCTTGCGCGGGCTCTTGTAGATGGAGCAGATCTTCTTCATTGCAGTACGTCCAGCAGGGCCTGGCCCATCAGTTCACGGCGCCATCCGCGCAGGTTGTCCGGCAGCGTCCATGGGCCGTCGGGGTAGCCGCTCTTGAGCAGGGCTTCGAGGGATTTCTTGCGCAGCATCAGCTCGGGGACGATCTGCAGGCGCTCGGCCTCGGCCTGGCCGACCGCGCGCAGCTGCTTCAGCAGCGCGCCGGCCTCGATCGGCAGCGGTGCCGGCAGGGACTCGGGCCACTGCTCCGGCGGCAACGCCGCGGCCTCGCGGATCAGCCGCAGGATGGTCTCGCCATCCTGGCGCACGGTGCGCGGGTGCATGTCCTCGATGCGCGCCAGAGCCACGCTGTTGTCCGGCTGGAAGCGCGCCAGCGGCCACAGCGAATGCTCGCGCAGGATGCGGTTACGCGGCTGGTTGCGCGCCCGCGCCTGGCCTTCGCGCCAGGCGTACAGGGCACGCAGCACGGCCAGCTGCTGGCGCGACAGCTTCCAGCCCAGCTTGGCCTCCTTGTACAGCTCGTCCGGGTCGACCTCGCGGCGCAGGTTGGCCACCAGCTCGGCGCCGTCGTCCAGGATCCACGCCAGCTTGTCCGCCGACAGCCTGGGCAGCAGCATCTGGTACAGCTCGGCCAGGTGCTGGGCGTCCTCGGCGGCGTAGCTCACCTGGGTCTCCGAGAGCGGCCGCTGCAGCCAGTCCGAGCGGGTTTCGCCCTTGGGCAGCTCGATGTTCAGCACCTCCTGCACCAGGCGCGAATAGCCCATGGAGAAGCCGATGTTGAGGTAGCCGGCGGCCAGCTGGGTGTCGAACAGCGGCTGCGGCAGCGCGCCGGTCAGGCGCAGGAAGACTTCCAGGTCCTCGCTGCAGGAATGCAGCACCTTGGTCACGCCCGGGTCTTCCAGCAGCGCGGCGAAGGGCGCCCAGTCACTCACCTGCAGCGGGTCGACCAGGTAGGCACGTTGGCCGTCGCCCACCTGCAGCAGGCCGGCGATGGGATAGAAGGTGTCGACCCGCATGAACTCGGTATCGAGGGCGACGAAGGGCAACTGCCGCCACTCGGCGCAATGACGCGCCAGGCTGGCGTCGTCGAGGATCCATTGAATATCGATGGCCACGCGGCACTCCTTGATTGATGCGGCGCAGTATATATGCCCGAGCGTGATACCGGGCATTCACGCCCGTTGCCTACGGAACAGCGACTCCACCACACCCGTCGTCCCCGCGAAGGCGGGGACCCAGGAACACGATGTCCTGGCTGGCGCCTGGATTCCCGCCTTCGCGGGAATGACGGGATTGTCCGTGCAGGTTCTTCCCCTCTCCCGGCAGCCTGTACACTGCCGGCACCACACCACCAGGGAAGAAACAACAATGAAGAAAATCCTCGGTCTCGTCGTGCTGCTCGTTGCGGGCCTGGGCGTCGTCCTCTCCTTCACCCCCAGCCCCATCGACCCGCTGGCCTGGAAACCCCAAGAAGCGCCGCAGATGACCGGCGTGCTGGAGCCCAACGACACCCTGATGAAGGCCAAACTGCTGGCCCAGGGGCAGATCCACGGCCCGGAAGACACCGCCGTGGACAGCCAGGGGCGGGTCTACGCAGGGCTGCACGACGGTCGCGTGGTGCGCATCGCCGACGGTAAGGTGGAAACCCTCGCAAACACCGGCGGCCGCCCGCTGGGCATGGACTTCGACGCCCGGGGCAACCTGATCGTCGCGGACGCCTACAAGGGCCTGCTCAGCATCGACCCACAGGGCAAGGTCACGGTCCTGGCCACCGAGGCCGAGAGTGTGCCGTTTGCCTTCACCGACGATCTGGACATCGCCAGCGACGGGCGCATCTACTTCACCGACGCCTCCAGCAAGTTCCAGCAGCCGGACTACCTGCTCGACCTGCTGGAAGGCCGCCCCTACGGTCGACTGATGGTCTTCGATCCGGCCAGCGGCAAGACCGAGGTGCTGCTCAAGGACCTGTATTTCGCCAATGGCGTGGCCCTGTCGCAGCACGAGGACTTCGTGCTGGTCAACGAGACCTACCGCTACCGCATCCAGCGCTACTGGCTGAAGGGCGACAAGGCCGGCACCCACGATCTGTTCGCCGACAACCTGCCGGGCATGCCGGACAACCTCCAGGGCGACCGCGCCGGCACCTTCTGGGTGGCCTTGCCGACGCCGCGCAAGAGCGACGCCGACTTCCTGCAGAACCAACCCTGGGTCAAGGCCCAGCTGGCCAAGCTGCCCCGCGCGCTGTGGCCGAAGCCGACCGCCTACGGCCTGGCCATCGCCCTCGACGAGCAGGGCCGGATCGTCGAGAGCCTGCACGACACCAGCGGCACCCACCTGCGCATGGTCACCTCGGTGAAGCCGGTGGGCGACTACCTGTACCTGGGCAGCCTGGACAACGACCGGATCGGCAGGCTCAGGATTCGCTGACACCCCCTATGATGTGCCCGTCCATCGACCCGCCACAGGAGGCCCCATGCCACTCGCCCAGCTGATCACCGCCGAAGACCTGCACGCCCGCCAGGGCGAACCGGGCCTGGTCATCCTCGACTGCCGCTTCGCCCTCGACGACCCGGCCTACGGCGCCCGCAGCTACGCCGAGGGCCACCTGCCCGGCGCGCAGTTCGCCGACCTGGAGCGGGACCTGTCCGCCCCGGTGGTCAAGGGCGTGACCGGGCGCCATCCACTGCCCGACGCCAACGAACTGGTCGGCAAGCTGCGCGCCTGGGGCATCGACGACGACTCCACGGTGGTGCTGTACGACGACGGCCCCGGCGCCTTCGCCGCCCGCGCTTGGTGGCTGCTGGCCTGGCTGGGCAAGCGCGACGGCGCGTTCCTCCTCGACGGCGGCCTCAAGGCCTGGAAGGACGCCGGCCTGGCGCTGACCGACGAACGCCCCGCGCCACGGCCGGGCCACTTCGCCGGCCAGCCGGACGCCAGCCTGGTACTGAGCGCCGGGCAGCTGCAACAGCGCCTGAACGACGCGAACCTGACCCTGCTGGACGCCCGCGCCCTGCCCCGCTTCCGTGGCGAGGTGGAACCGCTGGACCCGGTGGCCGGGCACATCCCCGGTGCCCGCTGCGCGGTGTTCACCGACAACCTGGGCGAAGACGGTCGCTGGCTGCCGGCGGACCGCCTGCGCGCACGCTTCGACGCGCTGCGCGGAGAAAAACCGGCGCAGTCCCTGGTGGCCTACTGCGGCTCCGGCGTCACCGCCTGCCACAACCTGTTCGCCCTGAGCCTGGCCGGCTATCCGCTGGCGCCGCTGTACGCCGGCTCCTGGAGCGAATGGATCACCGACCCGGCACGGCCGGTGGCGACCGGGGACTGAGCGGTATCTCCGCCCTCTCCCTCCGGGAGGGGAGAAAACGGCGAATGATCGGCAGACCCTCACCCCCGGCCCCTCTCCCAGAGGGAGAGGGGTGATTGCATCACTGCAACCCGCGCAGCCGCTTGGGCGTCAGTCCGAGGTAACGGCGCATGGCGGTGGTCAGCGCGCTCTGGCTGGAGAAGCCGCACTCCCCGGCAATCCGCACCAGCGGCAGCGGGCTCTCGCGCAGCAGCCGTGCGGCGTGGTCGAGGCGGGTCTTGAGCAGGTACTGGTGCGGGGTCAGGCCCACGCTGTCCTTGAACTGGGCGTGGAAGTGGCTGGGGCTGAGGCAGGCCACCTGGGCCAGCTCGATCACCGTGATGCGCCGCGCCAGGTGCTCGACGATGTAGGCGTCCAGCCGGCCGATGTCGAGGCTGGCGATGGCGCCGCGACGGCCCTCGCCGAACAGGCGCAGGTGCAGGGCCCGCAGCAATACGCCGCCGAGCGCGCGGGCCAGGTGCGGGTCGCTGCCGTAGCGGGCCAGTTCGGCGCCGGCGTAGCTCAGCAGGTTCTGGAAATCGGCATCCAGGGTCGGGTAGCGCGGGCTCTCGAACAGCTGGGCGAGCAGGTCGAGGTCTTCCGGCGAGGTATCGCGCCCGTCCAGGTCGAGGATCAGCATGCGGTTGTCGCCCATGCCGGCGAACTGGTGGTCGGCGTCCCCTGGCACCAGGCAGGCGCGCATGCGGCAGACCTCGCCACCACAGCCGCTGACCTCGAATTCCGCGCGACCGGACAGCGACATCACCAGCTGGTGATAGTCGTGGGCGTGTTCGTGGGCCTGGTTGTCCAGGCGCGCGAGGCGGGCATTGAGCATGGGCGGAATACCGGACCGAGGCAGGGTTGCACTTTAACCAGTTGGACGGCGAAGCGGCAGTATCACCGATAAGCGGCATCGGTTGCACCATCCCTCAAAAAAGGCGCAACCCGAAAATGACATTGAAATGCCCCGGCCATCGCCCCATCTAACCCGCTACCACAGGTTGAGCAGACAAGGGCCGCCATGAGCGATCAGGACATCACCCACGAATACATCGAGGCCGAGGCGCATCGCCAGGCCACCCACCTCGCCCTGCCAGGCCAGACCCTGCCGGACAAGCTGTACGTCCTCCCCATCCACAACCGCCCGTTCTTCCCGGCCCAGGTGCTGCCGGTCATCGTCAGCGAGGAGCACTGGGCGGAAACCCTGGAACTGGTGGCCAACACCGAGCACAAGTGCCTGGCGCTGTTCTACGTCGACCAGCCGGTGACCGATCCGCGCCACTTCGACACCGCCAGCCTGCCCGAGCACGGCACCCTGGTGCGCGTGCACCACGCCAGCCGCGCCGACGGCAAGCTGCAGTTCGTCGCCCAGGGCCTGGGCCGGGTGCGCGTACGCGGCTGGCTCAAGCGCCACCGCCCGCCCTACCTGGCCGAGGTGGACTACCCGCAGGGCCAGAATGACGGCCGCGACGAGGTCAAGGCCTACGGCATGGCGCTGATCAACGCGATCAAGGAACTGCTGCCGCTCAACCCGCTGTACAGCGAGGAGCTGAAGAACTACCTGAACCGCTTCAGCCCCAACGACCCGTCGCCGCTGACCGACTTCGCCGCCGCGCTGACCACCGCGCCGGCCGGCGTGCTGCAGGAAGTGCTCGACTGCGTGCCGATCCTGCGGCGCATGGAGAAGGTGCTGCCGCTGCTGCGCAAGGAGGTGGAAGTCGCACGCCTGCAGAACGAGCTGTCCGCCGAGGTGGACCGCAAGATCGGCCAGCACCAGCGCGAATTCTTCCTCAAGGAACAGCTCAAGGTGATCCAGCAGGAGCTGGGCATCACCAAGGACGACCGCAGCGCCGACGCCGACGAATTCCGCGCCCGCCTGGCCGGCAAGACCCTGCCCGAGCAGGCGCAGAAGCGCATCGACGAGGAACTGCACAAACTGGCGATCCTCGAATCCGGCTCACCGGAATACGCGGTGACCCGCAACTACCTGGACTGGGCCACCGCCCTGCCCTGGGGCCTGCTCGGCCAGGACAAGCTCGACCTCGGCCACGCGCGCAAGGTGCTGGACAAGCACCACGCCGGGATGGACGACATCAAGGCGCGCATCACCGAGTTCCTCGCGGTGGGCGCCTTCAAGGGCGAGATCTCCGGTAGCATCGTGCTGCTGGTCGGCCCACCCGGCGTGGGCAAGACCAGCATCGGCAAATCCATCGCCGAATCCCTCGGCCGGCCCTTCTACCGCTTCAGCGTGGGCGGCATGCGCGACGAGGCAGAGATCAAGGGCCACCGCCGCACCTACATCGGCGCCATGCCCGGCAAGCTGGTGCAGGCGCTGAAGGAAGCCGAGGTGATGAACCCGGTGATCATGCTCGACGAGATCGACAAGATGGGCGCCAGCTACCAGGGCGACCCGGCCTCAGCGCTGCTGGAGACCCTCGACCCGGAGCAGAACGTCGAATTCCTCGACCACTACCTGGACCTGCGCCTGGACCTGTCCAAGGTGCTGTTCGTGTGCACCGCCAACACCCTCGACTCCATCCCCGGCCCGCTGCTGGACCGCATGGAGGTGATCCGCCTGTCCGGCTACATCACCGAGGAGAAGCTGGCCATCGCCCGCCGCCACCTCTGGCCGCGCCAGCTGGAGAAGGCGGGGGTGAACAAGAACCAGCTGAGCATCAGCGACTCGGCGCTGCGCGCGGTGATCGAGGGTTACGCCCGCGAGGCCGGCGTGCGCCAGCTGGAGAAGCAGCTCGGCAAGCTGGTGCGCAAGGCGGTGGTGCAGCTGCTGGACAACCCCGGCAGCAAGGTGAAGATCGGCCCGAAGGACCTCGAAGGCTACCTTGGCATGCCGGTGTTCCGCGGCGAGCAGGTGTTCAACGGCACCGGGGTGATCACCGGCCTGGCCTGGACCAGCATGGGCGGCGCCACCCTGCCGATCGAGGCGACCCGCATCCACACCCTCAACCGCGGCTTCAAGCTGACCGGCCAGCTCGGCGAGGTGATGAAGGAATCGGCGGAAATCGCCTACAGCTACGTCGGCGCCCACCTCAAGCAATACGGCGGCGACCCGGGCTTCTTCGACCAGGCCTTCGTCCACCTGCATGTGCCGGAGGGCGCCACGCCCAAGGACGGCCCCAGCGCCGGCATCAGCATGGCCAGCGCCCTGCTCTCCCTGGCGCGCAACCAGGCGCCGAAGAAGGGCGTGGCCATGACCGGCGAACTGACCCTGACCGGCCAGGTGCTGCCCATCGGCGGCGTGCGCGAGAAGGTGATCGCGGCGCGGCGGCAGAAGATCTTCGAGCTGATCCTGCCGGAGGCCAACCGTGGCGATTTCGCCGAGCTGCCCGACTACCTCAAGGAAGGGCTGACCGTACACTTCGCCAGGCGCTTCGCCGACGTGGCCAAGGTGCTGTTCGCCTGAGGCCATCCCCCGCAGACGGGTGAGCCGCCCTCACCCGCTCTGCTTATGGGGCGCAATGCTGTAGAAAGGACACTGTTCACCTCGTGCATGGAAGCCAACCGATGTCGAAATTCATCCTCGCCCTGCTCGCCACGCTGCCGCTCGCCTGCGCGGCGGAGATCTACAAGTGGACCGACGAACAGGGGCGCGTCCACTTCGGCGACCAGCCGCAGGACAAGGAAAAGGCCGAGCGGCTCTCCCTCAAGGTCACGCCCTACGAGAGCGTCAGCTACGAGTCGGTCGCGCCCGCCAGGAGCCAGCGCGTGGTCATGTATGCGGCCAGCTGGTGCGGCTACTGCCGGCAGGCCCGCAACCATTTCCGGCAGAACGGCATCGCCTACGTCGAATACGACATCGAGAAGAACCAGAGCGCCCGCAAAGCCTACGACGCCATTGGAGGCAACGGCGTGCCCGTCATCCTGTTCGGCGACAAGCGGCTGAACGGCTTCAGCATCGACAGCTTCCGGGCCATCTACCCGTAAATCGAGGACGTACCGTGCGCACGCAATGCCCCTCTCCCAGCCCTGCCCCGCTATGCTGTGCGGGTTTCGACCGACAGGAGTCCGCCATGAAGCCTTTCCATCGCCTGCTGCTGCCCTGCGGCCTGGCCCTGCTGGCCGCCTGCGGCTCGCAGCCGAAATCCACCGTGAGCGTGGAGGAGAAGCAGCTGGGCAAGTGCCCGCTGCAGCTGCACGCGGGACAGACCCTGAACATCGCCCTGCCGAGCAACCCCACCACCGGCTTCCGCTGGGTGGTGACCGACGCCGCAGGCGGCGTGCTGCGCAGCCTCGGCCCCGAGGTCTACGTGACCCCGGAGGATGCCGGGCTGGTCGGCGCCGGCGGCCAGTCCACCTGGCGCTACCAGGCTTACCAGGCCGGCGAGGGCCGCCTGCTGATGCACTACCAGCGGCCTTGGGAACAGGACGTGGCGCCGGAGAAGACCATCGACTGCCGGATCGACGTGCGATGATCGCGGCGCTGCGCCGGTTCGCCGGCAACAGGCGCCAGCAGTTCTCCCGCTGGTGGCATTCGCCCATCCGCCGGCGGGATCGCCTGACCGGCGCGACGATCGGCGCCCTGGCCTTCTTCTGGATCGCCGGTCTGGGGCGCCTGGCCTTCGCGCCCTCGCCCGAACTCGGCCAGCTCGCCCTGTGGGCGCTGGGCGGCGTGCTGTTCGGCGCGGCGTTCGGGGCCCGCTATCCGCGGCTGACCACCTGCCTGCTGTTCCCCTTCGCCACCATCGGCACCGGCCCCTGACGCGACAAACCGCTCCAGCTGTTACGTGCCGCACTGATTCCGGCCGGCAGCGTGGCCATAATGGGCGCAAACAACAACAAGAGAACCCCGCCATGCGTCCACTGCTGCTGATCGTCGCCCTCGCCGGCGTCGCCCTGTTCCTCCTCGGCCACCACTTCGAACTGACCTGGCTGCGCCTGCTGAGCAAGCCGCTCCCGGTCATCTGCCTGCTGCTCTGGCTGCGCGAAGCGCCGGCCGGCCACTACCGGCGCTGGATCACCATCGGCCTGGGCCTGTCGCTGCTCGGCGACCTGCTGCTGGAATGGCCGGCGGACCTCTTCGTGTTCGGACTCGGCGCCTTCCTCCTTGCCCACCTGGCCTATCTGGCGGCCTACCTGGGCGACACCCGCCGCCTGGCGCCCTTCGACCTGCTGATCGCCGCGCTGGCAGCCGGCGGCATGCTCTATCTCCTGGCCACTGCCGGTGGCGGCCTGGGCCAGATGCTGGCGCCGGTGGCGCTGTACAGCCTGGTCATCGGCGGCATGCTGTGGCGCGCGCTGGCGCGGGTCGGCGTGGTGGCCGGCGCGTCCGCCTGGCTGGCGGCCGGCGGCGCCGCGCTGTTCGTGCTGTCGGACAGCCTGATCGGCATCAACCGCTTCGTCGCGCCCTTCGAGGGCGCGCGCTACGCCATCATCCTCAGCTACTGGCTGGGCCAGTTCGGCATCGCCACCTCCGCGGTGCTCCTGCTCGCCCGCCCGGCTCACACCGCGACCGCCTCCACGACGCCTTCCCTGGCCGAGCGCTAGGCAACGTCAGGCGCGCCCGTGCCGCGCAGGCACGGGCGCGCTCGCCGGAAAACGGCGACGCCCCGGCAAATCGTCTATAGAGAGAGTCAGGCTCTCTGGTGGAGGTCGGCCATGCAAGGCAAGTCGTGGATGCTGCTCCCGCTGTACCTGTTCCTGCTGTCAGGCTGCGGTAGCCTGCTCCCCAGCGAGCGCGCCGAGGTGCTCTCGCCGTTCAACGACTACCTGGACGCCGAGATCCGCTACTCCCAGGCCCAGCCCGGCAAGACCACCCGCTCCGAACTGTTCTCCCTCGGCTTCGACCCGCTGGCCCAGGGCAACGGCAAGATGCTCTCGTTCATCGACCTGCGCCTGATGTTCGTCCAGCCCAACGTACCCATCGAGTACCTGCCCGACGGCCTGCTGCAGTGCCTGGAAGCCAAGGACCGCTGCATCGGCTACGCCTTCGACTTCAACAAGACCGACACCCAGCGGGTCGGCAACTTCTGGGCCGACGTGTTCAACTTCCGCAAGAAGCGCGAGCTGCAGGGCTGGGCCTTCCGCGCGGTGTTCGTGCTGGTCGACGACACCCTGGTGCACAAGGTCAGCAACGGCGAACCGAACATCCGCCGCTACGAGGTCAAGCGCAACCCGCTCGGCCCGCTGCAGGGCGCCGGCGAATTCTTTTCCGACCAGTTGAAGTGAAGGCGGTTGGGCCACGGCCCGCTCTTGGCTAGAATGCCGGCCTTTTCCACACCGGACCGACCGCCGTGAAGCAGCAGCCCGACCGACTCTTTTCCCAGCCCCTGGAACAGGTGCCGGACTTCGTCTTCAACGAGGACGTGGCCAGGGTCTTCCCGGACATGATCAAGCGCTCGGTGCCGGGCTACCCGACCATCGTCGAGAACCTCGGCGTGCTGGCCGCGCAGTTCGCCCAGCCGCACAGCGTGCTGTACGACCTGGGCTGCTCCCTCGGCGCGGTGACCCAGGCGCTGCGCCGCCACGTGAAGACCGACGGCTGCCGGGTGGTCGCCGTGGACAACTCCCACGCCATGGTCGAGCGCTGCTCCGAATACCTGCACGCCCAGGACGCCATGTTCCAGGAGCTGCTGCCGGCCGAGGTGGTCGAGGCCGATATCCTCGCCCTGGACCTGCAACCGGCCTCGCTGGTGGCGCTCAACTTCACCCTCCAGTTCGTCGCGCCGCAGCAGCGCCAGGAACTGCTCGCGCGCATCCGCCAGGCCCTGCTGCCGGGCGGCGCGCTGATCCTCTCGGAGAAGCTGCGCTTCGAGGACGAGGCCGAGCACGCCCTGCTCGGCGAGCTGCACCTGGCGTTCAAGCGCGCCAACGGCTACAGCGAACTGGAAATCGCCCAGAAGCGCAGCGCCATCGAGCACGTGATGAAGCCCGACAGCCTGGAACAGCACCGCGAGCGCCTGCTGGCCGCCGGTTTCTCCAAGGTCGTGCCCTGGTTCCAGTGCCTCAACTTCGCCTCCCTGATCGCCCTGCCATGATCCGCCACCTCGACCTCGACGCCCTGCAACAGCAACTGGCGGGCAGCCCGCTGCAGGATTGGGCCGCCGACCTGCCGGCCCAGCTCGACGCCAAGCTGGCCGTCGGCCACGGCGACCTGGCGCGCTGGTTCGCCGCCGTCGAGGCGCTGCCGGCGTTGCCGGTCGAGCACGCCGAGCTGCGCGACGCCCTGCGCCTGGAAGGCACCTGCGACGAGGCCACCCGCGCCGCGCTGAAGAGCGCGTTGCAGGGCCTGATTCCCTGGCGCAAGGGGCCGTTCGAGCTGTTCGGCGTGCACGTCGACACCGAATGGCGCTCGGACTGGAAGTGGTCGCGGGTGGCGCCGCACCTGGACCTGGCCGGCAAGCGCATCCTCGACGTCGGCTGCGGCAACGGCTACTACATGTGGCGCATGCTCGGCGCCGGTGCCGACGCGGTGGTCGGCGTCGACCCCAACTGGCTGTTCCTCAACCAGTTCCTCGCGGTCAAGCGCTACCTGCCCGACGCACCGGCCTGGTACCTGCCGCTGGCCCTGGAGGAACTGCCGGCGAAGCTGGAAGGCTTCGACACCGTGTTCTCCATGGGCGTGCTCTACCACCGCCGCTCGCCCATCGACCACCTGCTGGAACTCAAGGACTGCCTGCTCAGGGGCGGCGAACTGGTGCTGGAGACCCTGGTGGTGGAAGGCGACGCCCAGCAGGTGCTGGTGCCCGAGGACCGCTACGCGATGATGCGCAACGTCTGGTTCCTGCCCTCGGTGCCAGCGCTGGAACTCTGGCTGCGCCGCGCCGGCTTCGTCGATGTGCAGTGCGTGGACGTGTCCACCACCAGCGTCGAGGAACAGCGCGCCACCGAGTGGATGCGCTTCCAGTCGCTGCCCGACTTCCTCGACCCCGCCGACCACAGCCGCACCCTCGAAGGCCTGCCGGCGCCGACCCGCGCCGTGCTGGTGGCGCGCAAGCCGTAGGCAGAGGGGGTCGCTTCCTTTCGTCATTTCCGCGTGGACGGGAATACATGCGCAGACCAGGGCACCGCGTCCCTGGGTCCCCGCCTTCGCGGGGACGACCACCTACCTCGTCATTCCCGCGCAGGCGGGAATCCATGCGCCGGCCGGAGCACCGAACCCTGGGTCCTCGCCTTCGCTAGGACGACCACTTTCCTCGTCATTCCCGCGCAAGCAGGAATCCATGTGCCGACCGGAGCACCGTGCCCTGGGTCCCCGCCTTCGCGAGGACGACCACTTTCCTCGTCATTCCCGCGCAGGCGGGAATCCATGTGCCGGCCGGAGCACCGTGCCCTGGGTCACCGCCTTCGCGAGGACGACCACTTTCCTCGTCATTCCCGCGCAAGCGGGAATCCACGTGCCGACCGGAGCACCGTGCCCTAGGTCCCCGCCTTCGCGAGGACGACCACCTACCTCGTCATTCCCGCGCAGGCGGGAATCCATGCGCCGACCGGAGCACCGTGCCCTGGGTCCCCGCTTGCACGGGGACGACGAGGCGTTGGGACGGGAAATCCCGTGTGGCGCGGTCGAGCCAGGCGCTGCTCGGAAAGCAGCCCGGGCACCGAGGAAAACGCAAGGCTCTCGTCCAGCCTCCAGCGCTTTTCACAGAGGAGCTGTCACACCCCCATGACGCCCTATCACTCCCCCGACTCACTCGCACCACGTTTGCGAACAATTCTCGTTTTAGCTAGTCTGGCGCGCCCGCTTCGCCTTCGGACCCGCCATGGCCCCCAATCTCGAGCAGCTGTTCCGCCTGTACCACAGGGAACTCCAGCAACTGGCCTACCGCCGGCTGGGCGACCGGGAAGCCGCCGCCGACCTGGCCCAGGACACCTTCCTGCGCTACGCCGGGCTGGACCACGGCGGCCGCCGCGAAGCCATCGCCAACCCGCGCTTCTTCCTCCTGCGCATCCTCGGCAACCTGATCATCGACCTGCGCCGCAGCCGCGGCCGGCGCAGCGAAACCACGCCGCTGGACGAACTCGACGACCAACTGCTCGACGCCCGCCCCGGCCCCGAGCGCCTGTACGAGCTGCGCCAGCAGTTGCAGCTGCTGCACCAGGCGCTGCAGGAGCTGCCGCCGAACTGCCGCGAGGCGCTGCTGCTCAATCGCCTGCACGGCCTGAACCACGCGGCCATCGCCGAGCGCCTGGGCGTCTCGCCGAGCATGGTCTGCAAGTACATCATGCGCGCCCTGCGCCACTGTGCCCGCCGCCTCGGGCTGGTCGCCGAATGAAGCCCAGCGACGAGGACCTGGACCGTCCCCTGCCGCCGCTGACCGAGGAGGCGCTGCAGCGGCTGGTACGCCTGCATGACGGCGCCGCCAGCGAGGACGACTGGGCGGACTACGCACAGTGGAGCCGGCTGAGCGTCGACCATCGCGCCGCCAGCGCCGACGCCGAGCGGCTGTGGGAGGCGCTCGGCCATTCCCCGGCCACGCCGCGCCGCTTCGCACGCCCCGCGCTGGCGGTGCTGCTCGCCCTGTTCCTCGCCGGCGGCTGGCAGGCCGAACGCCAGGGCTGGCTGGCCGACCAGCGCACCGGCAGCGGCGAGCGCCGCGAACTCACCCTCGCCGACGGCTCGCGCCTCGAACTGGCGCCCCACACCCGCGTCGACCTCGCCCTCGACGGCGAACGGCGCGTGCTGCGCCTGCATGGCGGCGAACTGCACGTGCAGGTCGCCGCCGACCCGAGCCGCCCGTTCGAGGTCGAGGCGGCCGGCGGGCGGATTCGCGCGCTGGGCACCGGCTTCGACGTCCGGCGCGAGGGCGACCGGGTCTCGGTGGTGGTCACCGAACACAGCGTGCTGGTCAGCCAGGACGGCGCCGAGCAACGGCTGGAGAGCGGGCAGCGCCTGGCGTTCGGCCCCGACGGCCTGCGCCCGCCCGAGCCGGCGGATGTCCAGGCCGCCACCGGCTGGCGCCGCGGCCGGCTGGTGTTCGACGGCCAGCCGCTGGGCGAGGTGCTCGACCAGCTCGGCGACTACCAGGACGGCCTGATCCTGATCCGCGACGAGCGCCTGCGGGCACTGCCGGTCACCGGCGTGTTCGCGACCGACGACGTACCCGCGCAACTGGAACTGCTGCAGAAGTCCCTGCCGATCCGCATCCGCCACTGGCCTTGGCTGACCCTGGTCGACCCCGCTGACGATTGATGGACCAGGCAAAAAACCGGCTATGTCCCCATTACGGGGTGGTGGCGCAATCCCTGCTTTTGTGGGAGCGGCTGGGCGGCATTCCGATTGTCCGCGAAGCCTTGCCGTCAGCCCCGTTCGCGGACAAGTCCGCTCCCACAGGGTTTGCGCTCACCCACAGCAATGAACGCAGACAGAACAAAAAACTTCCGGCGCGCTGTCAGGTTTGCGCGCACCGTCGTCTTCCCCCGTTGAGAGCGATTTTCATTGAGCTGATTTCAGCAAAGGGGAGAACCATGCACCGATCATTCGCGCCCACCGCCCTCTGTCTGGCCCTGGCCTCGGCCGGCCCGCTGGCCCACGCGCAGCCGCCCGCCCAGGCCGTGGAGGCGAACCAGGCCAGGCACTACGACATTGCGCCCGGGCCACTGGGCCAGGCACTGACCCGCTTCGGCGAGCAGAGCGGCCTGCGCCTGATCGTGCCCAGCGAGCTGCTGCAAGGGCTGAACAGCCCCGGTCTGAAGGGCGAGCACGAACCCGGCGCGGGGCTGGACCGGCTGCTGCAGGGCAGTGGCCTGCGCGCCACCCTGTCCGGCGACAGCGCCGTGATCGAAGCGGTCCCAGCCCAGCCCGGGGTGCTGGAGCTGGGCACCACCTCCATTTCCGGCAAGGCGCCGGGCTCCACCACCGAAGGCACCGGCTCCTACACCACCTGGTCGACCAGCAGCTCGACACGCCTCAACCTGTCGCCCCAGGACACGCCGCAGTCGATCACCGTGCTGACCCGCCAGCGTATGGAAGACCAGGGCCTGGGCAACATGATCGACGCGCTGAACGCCACTGCCGGCGTCGTTGTGCAGAACTCTAACGTCGGCGCCGACAGCCCCGACTTCATGGCGCGTGGTTCCATAATCAACAATTTCCAGATCGACGGAGTGCCAACCTCCTCCCTGCTGAGCAATGACCTGCACAGCACGGCCATCTACGACCGGATAGAGGTCGTACGGGGGGCCACCGGCATGATGAGCGGGCTGGGAACGCCTTCGGCGACGGTCAACCTGATTCGCAAACGCCCGACCCACGAGCCGCAGGTCAGCCTTACCGCCGAGGCGGGCAGCTGGGAGCGCTACGGGAGTGGAATGGATGTTTCCGGGTCTCTCAACGAGAGCGGCAACATTCGAGGCCGTCTGGTCGCCGACTACAAGCATCAGCATGCCTGGGTCGATCGTTACGAGCAGGATTATTTCGTGCTGTACGGCATCAGTGAATTCGATCTGAGCGACACCACCCTGCTTACCCTGGGCTTCAGCCACCTGACACGAGACAGCAACTCGCAGTTCAGGGCCACGCCGTTGTTCTTCAGTAACGGACAGAGGATCGACTCCAGCGCCAACGACTACAAATGGCCGAAATGGCTGCACTACGACCAGGAGCTGAACAATGCCTTCGTCTCGCTCGAACAGCAGTTCGACTCGGGATGGAGTGGGAAAGTAGAGCTCAACTACACCCAGAACGAGTATGACGCACTGCTCACCAACATCAGGGGCTCGATAGACCAGGCCACCGGCACCGGCGCAACGCTCTGGCCCGCCCGCTGGCTGAGCAATGCCGAGCAGATCGGCCTGGATGCCTACGCCACGGGCTCGTTCTCTCTCCTCGGGCGTGAGCATGAACTGATGACCGGGGTCACCCTGTCCGATCTTTGGGCCAAGGGCCCCAGCATGGGCCTATCGCCCAGCTACGACAGGAACATTCCCGACTTCCATGACGTTGGCGCCATGCCCGAACCCGACTTCATCGACTACGGGAACAACGTACGCAACGAACACCAGTACAGCGCCTATGTAAGTTCCCGCTTCCAACTGACGGACAGTACCAATCTCCTTCTGGGCAGCCGTGTCATCGACTGGAAGCGAGTCATGGAGTACCCGGGGGTCGACGACGTCCGCAGCCACGAAAGCGGAGTCTTCATCCCCTATGTGGGCATCGTGCAGGCCCTGGATGACACCTGGTCGCTCTACGCCAGCTACACCAAGATCTTCCAGCCGCAGGAGGACTACGTCATCGAATACAACCGCGCACCGCTGGAGCCGGAAGAAGGCATCAGCTACGAAGCCGGGATCAAGGCCAGCTTCAACGATGGGCGCCTGACTTCCAGCCTGTCCGTGTTCAAGAACGAACAGGAAAACCTGGCCATCTGGAATGACGATACGTACACGTACGACATTTCAGATTCCGCCACGACCAAGGGCGTGGAACTGGAGTTCAACGGAGAGCTGGCCGAAGGTTGGCAATTCACCAGCGGCTACGCCTACAGCGTCACCACCGGCAAGGATGGCGACCGCATCCTCACACGCCTGCCCCGGCACAACCTGAAGACCTTCACGACCTATCGCCTGCCTGGCGCATTGAGCAGGCTGACCGTCGGCGGCGGGATGAACTGGCAGAGCAGAATCGGCAACAAGGATCAGTACTGGCAAGGCAGCTATGCGCTGGTCAACCTGATGGCTCGCTACGCGATCAGCGAAAACCTGTCCGGCTCGGTGAACCTGAACAACCTGTTCGACAAGGAGTACTTCACGTCCGTAAGCGAATACGGGTTCCATGGGGCCCCGCGCAACGTCATGTTCTCGATGAAGTACAGCTACTGAGCCACGGGCACCGGCGGGCCCGGGTTCAGACCAGCTCGATCCGGTCGTCGTGGATGGCGATCAGCCCCTGCTTGAACAGCCCGCCGATGGCCTTCTTGAAGTTGCCCTTGCTGACGCCGAAGGCCTTGCTGATCACCGCGGGGTCGCTCTTGTCGGACAGCGGCAGGCTGCCACCGGCGTCGCGCAGGGCGGCGAGGATCTGCTCGGACAGCTCGTCGCGGGCCTGATGGCCGACCGGCTGCAGGCTCAGGCTGATCTTGCCGTCGGCGCGCAGCTCCTTGATGTAGCCCTTCTCCCGGGAGCCGCCGCGGAGGAACTTGAACACCTCGTTCTTGTGGATCAGGCCCCAATGCAGGCCATTGATGATGGCCTTGAAGCCGAGGTCGGTCTGCTCCACCACCAGCAGGTCCACCTCCTGGCCGACCTGGTAGTTCGCCGGGGTCTTGTCCAGGTAGCGGTCCAGCCGCGCGGTGGCGGTGATGCGGCGGGTGCGCGGGTCGAGATAGACGTGCACCACGCAGTAGTCGCCGACCTGCAGCGGGCGCTTCTCCTCGGAGTGCGGCATCAGCAGGTCCTTGGGCAGGCCCCAGTCGAAGAACAGGCCGACCCGGTTGATATCCACCACCTTGAGGCTGGCGAAGCCGCCGACCTGCACCTTGGGCTTCTCGGTGGTGGCGATCAGGCGATCCTCACTGTCCAGGTAGATGAACACGTTGAGCCAGTCGCCGACCTCGCAGGGCTCGCCCTTGGGGATGTAGCGCTTGGGCAGGAGGATTTCGCCATCCGCGCCGCCGTCGAGAAAGAGGCCGAAGTCGGCCAGCTTGGCCACCGGCAGAGAGTTGTAGCGCCCGATCAGAGCCATGGTCGTCACCCGTTCGAAGAGGCCGGCATTCTACCCGTAGAACCCGCTTACAATCTGCCGCACGCCGCTCGGGGGGCGGAAAAAACCGCGCGCGCCGCGCCGCCGCTGCGCTTGCCCGCCCCGCCACGGGCCTTCCAGCGCCCGCCATACGCGGCGTCGGACGCATGCGCCACTGGCGTCTAGCACAGGCATGTTTCAGAATCATGGCAAGTCGCAACCACGACCCCTTTCGCCTGTCTGAATTACACGGACTCTCGCTGCCCTATCTCAGGAGCTCCTGTGCGCCTTTCGAGCCGTTGGCTGCCCTTTCCTGCCGCGTCGCTTCTCGCCCTCGGCCTGCTGTTCCTCGTGCTGCCCAGCGTCGCCCGCTACTGGCTGGGCTGGTCGAGCTGGCCGGGCCATGTGTCCGACCTCGGTATCGGCAGCCTGCTCCTGCTGCTCTGCTACCGCCGCCCCCTGCTCGCCGTACCGCTGATCGCCGCCTGGGCGGTGATGCTGCTGGGCAACGCCGAGCTGGTCAACGCCGTGGGCCGCATGCCCGAGCCCAACGACCTCAAGTACCTGAGCGACCCGCAGTTCGTCAGCCAGTCCACCCAGGGCGGCGGCATCCGCTACCCGCTGCTGGCCGGCGCCCTGGCGGTGCTCGCGCTGGCCTGCCTGCTGCTCGGCCGCCGGCTCGGCCCGCGGATTCCCCGCTACGCCTACCTGCTGCCCGTCGTCCTGCTGGCCGGCCACGCCGTCGACCAGTACCTGGAGCCCAGCGAGGACGACCAGTGGCGCCTGTTCAACCTGCCGCACAAGGTCCTGGCCGAAGGCGGCAGCCGCGCGCGGATGGCGGTCGAGGACTGGTACGCCGGCGAGGAATCCGGCCTGCCGCCGGACATCGACGGCCTGAGCCGGCTGGACCTGTCCGGCACGCCGCTGCTGCCCGGCGGCGGCAAGGCGCGCAACGTGCTGATCGTCACCCTGGAAGGTATCCCCGGCGCCTATATCGCCCGCAACCGCCAGCTCGTCGGCAGCAGCTACGAAGAAGACCTGATGCCACGCCTGAGCGAATGGGCCGAGCGCAGCATGACCACGCCGGACTACGTGCTGCACAGCCACCAGACCATCCGCGGCCTGTACGCCATGCTCTGCGGCGACTACAGCAAGCTGGACTCCGGCACGCCCAAGGGCGTCGAGCTGCTCAACAGCCAGACCCGCAACCTGCAGTGCCTGCCGCACCAGCTGCGCGCCATGGGCTTTCGCACCCACTTCCTGCAGGGCGCCGGGCTGCGCTTCATGGCCAAGGACCAGATCATGCCGCACATGGGCTTCCAGAAGACCCACGGCCGCGACTGGTTCAAGAACCGGCCCTACCTGGAATTCCCCTGGGGCATGGACGACAAGGCCTACTTCGAGGGCGCGCTGAAATACGTCGGCCAGCTGCGCGCCAGCGAGCGGCCGTGGATGCTCACCCTGCTCACGGTCGGCACCCACCAGCCCTACTCCGCGCCCCAGGACTACCTGGACCGCTTCCCCAGCGCCAAGCAGGCGGCCATCGGCTACCTGGACGACGCGGTGGGCGACTTCCTCGACGGCCTGGAGAAACAGGGCGTGCTCAAGGACACGCTGGTCATCGTCACCTCCGACGAATCCCACGGCATCGAGAACGTGCGCCTGGCCTCGGCCTGGGGCTTCAACCTGGTCCTGGCGCCGGCCGCGGACAAGCTGCCCCGGGTCAAGACCGGCGTGTACGGCCACGTCGACCTGACCGCCTCGGTGCTCGACTACTTCGACCTGCCGGTGCCGGACAACATCGCCGGCCGCTCGCTGTTCCGCGACTACGCCACCCCGCGCGAGATCGTCTCCTACACCAACGGCCTGCTGCGCCAGCACGACGGCAAGGTGTTCACCGAGTGCAACTTCCAGCAGGTCTGCCGGCGCTACGAGAGCGCGGGCTTCATCAGCGGGCAACCCAAGTACCTGGGCCGCGTCAGCGGGCGCCAGGCGCGCCTGGTCAGCCAGCGCGCCGCCCTGCTCGACCAGTCCATCACCGGCGGGCAGATCGGCCAGCGCTACCAGTTCGCCAACCGCCAGCGCATCGACCTCAAGGTGCAGTCCCGCGACGACTGGGCGGACAACCTGATCGGCGCCCAGTACCTGGAAATGCCCAAGGGCACCCGCACCCGGGTGACGCTGAAGATCGAGGCCGTGCGCCTGGACCGCCAGGGCGCGGCGCTGCGCCTGCTGACCAAGGAGTTCGACCGCGACAACAGCCTGGCCATACCGACCCTGCCGGCGCTCAAGCGTGGCGAGAGCATCGAGCTGAGCTTCGACTTCGACAACCCGGAAACCCGCAAGGCCTTCTCCTTCCACCTGCTCGGCGAAGGCCGCGGCGCCATCCGCATCAGCGACTTCAGCGTGGTCACCGAGCCGCTGCCGCCGGAACTGGTCGCGGCCCAGGCGCCGGAAACGGCGCTGGACGCGGCGGCGCACTGACGCCCGTAGGGTGCGCCGCGCGCACCACCTGGTGATGTACGCCCCCGCGCCTTGCGCGGTTACTGCTTCTGCAGCCCCAGCCTGACCAACTTGCCGTTCGGCGCGTCGGTCAGCAGATAGAGGTAGCCATCGGGCCCCTGGCGCACGTCGCGGATGCGCCAGCCCTGGTCCTCCAGCAGCCGTTCCTCCTGCCCCACCTTGTCGCCGTCCAGCGGCAGGCGGATCAGTCCGGGCTGGGCCAGCGCGCCGATGAACAGGTTGTGTTGCCAGGCCGGAAAGCGCTCAGCGGAATAGAAGGCCATACCGGAGATGCCCGGCGACTTCGCCCACACATGGTGCGGTGCCTCGGTGCCGGGCACTGTCTTGCCCTCGGCCTCGGGAATCGGCAGGAAGCTGTAGTTGATGCCGTGGGTCGCCCTCGGCCAGCCGTAGTTCAGGCCCTTGCCGGGCAGGTTGATCTCGTCGCCGCCGCGTGGCCCGTGCTCGTGCAGCCAGAGCCGGCCGCTCCACGGGTCGAAGGCCAGCCCCTGCGGGTTGCGATGGCCGTAGGACCAGATTTCCGGCCGCGCGCCGGCCTGGCCGACGAAGGGGTTGTCGTCCGGCACGCCGCCGTCCGGCTTCAGCCGCACCAGCTTGCCCTGCAGCTTGTCCAGGTCCTGGGCGGTGGGCCGCTGGTTGTTCTCGCCCAGGGTGACGAACAGCAGGCCGTCGCGGTCGAACGCCAGGCGCGAGCCGAAGTGGACGCCGGTCGACAGCTTGGGCTGCTGGCGGAAGATCACCTGGAAGTCCTCAAGGCCGCTCATGTCGTCCTTGAGCCGCCCGCGCCCGACCGCGGTGCCCGCCTTGTCGCCCTCGTCGTCCGCCTCGGCATAGCTCAGGTAGACCAGCCGGTCGCTGGCGAACCGCGGCGACAGCGCCACGTCCAGCAGGCCGCCCTGGCCCTTGGCGTAGACCTGCGGCACGCCGCCCAGGGGCGCGCTCAACCGACCCTGGTCGTCCAGCCAGCGCAGCCGGCCCGGCCGCTCGGTAATCAGGCTGCCCTTGCCGTCCGGCAGGAAGGCCAGGGCCCAGGGGTGCTCCAGGCCACCCACCACTTCCGTCAGTTCCAGTTCGCCCAGCTCACTGCGCTCCGCCAGCAGCGGCGCGGAGAGGGCCAGCAGCGCGCTGGCGGTCATACCCAGGATTGTCCGTCTCATGTCATGGCTCCTCTGCGAATCGATACCTTGTATCCCAATCACGGCTGACACCCCAGGCCGGGTACAATGCCTTTCATTTCCCGATGTGACACTCGCCACCATGAACGAAGCCGAACGCCTGTCCAAACGTCTGATCCAGCAGACCTCCTGCTCGCGGCGCGAGGCCGAGCTGTACATCGAGGGAGGCTGGGTCACGGTGGACGGCCAGGTAGTCGAGGAACCGCAGCACCCGGTGCGCGACGAGCGCATCGAACTGCTGCCCGGCGCCAGGGCCGAGACCCAGCCACCGGTCACCCTGCTGCTGCACAAACCGGTCGGCGTCGGCTGCGGCCTGGGCGCCAATTCCGCCCAGCAGCTGCTGAATCACGCCCACCGCTGGGCCGAGGACGCCAGCGGCATCCGCCCGCTGAACCGCCACCTGCGCCGCCTGGAACTGCTCACCCCGCTGGAGACCGACGCCAGCGGCCTGCTGGTGTTCAGTCAGAGCCACGCGGTGGTGCGCCTGTTCAAGGAAAAGGGCGCGACGCTGGAGCAGGAATACCTGGTCGAGGTCGCCGGCACGCTGGACGAGAAGGGCCTCAAGCGCCTGGCCTTCGGCCTCAGCTACAAGGGCGTGACGCTGCCGCCGTGCAAGGTCAGCTGGCAGAGCGAGACCCGCCTGCGCTTCGCCATCAAGGCAGTGCAGCCGGGCCAGCTGCGCGCCATGTGCGAGAGCGTCGGCCTGCAGGTGCTGGGCGTCCGCCGCCTGCGCTTCGGCCGCACCGGGCTGGCCAAGCTGCCGGTCGGGCAGTGGCGCTATCTCGGCCCGAACGAGAAGTTCTGAGAACTGAGCCCCCTCAGACCGCCTCGCCCCTCTCCTGCCGGCGCGGCCAGACCAGGCTGAACTGGGCGCCGCCCAGGCTGGTGCTGCGCCCCACATGGGCACGCCCGGCGTGCCAATAGATGATCCGGCGCACGATGGACAGCCCCAGGCCATGCCCGCCGGAGGCGCGGGTGCGGCTGTCGTCCAGGCGCAGGAAGGGGGTGAAGATGTGCTCCCAGGCCTCCTCGGGCACGCCGGGGCCGTCGTCCTCCACGTCCACCCGGCAGCGCTCCAGGTCGATGCTGTAGCTCAGGCGCACCCGCGACTCGGCGTGGCGCATGGCGTTGCTCACCAGGTTCTGCAGGGCGCGATGCAGGTAGCGCGGCTCGGCCTCGACCAGGGCGCCGCTCTCCGGCGAGTCGCGGCAGCGACCGCGGTCGACGCGGATGTTGGCGCGCAGCGGCGCCAGCTCGCCGATCACCTGGTCGAGCAGCTCGCCCAGGTCCACGGTCTGGTAGTTCAGCTCCGGCGAGCCCTGCTCCAGGCGGGCGTAGACCAGCATTTCGTCGACCAGCTTGTCCAGCTCCTGGATGTCGCCGTCCATGCCTTCCATGTACTTGCGCCGCGCCTCGTCGCTGTCGGCGTCGCCGATCATCTCCAGGCCGAAGCGCAGGCGCGCCACCGGCGTGCGCAGCTCGTGGGACACGGCGCGGACCATCTCGCGCTGCACACTGAGCAGGCGCTGCAGCTGCGCCGCCATGGCGTTGAAGGTCGAGGCCAGGCGGCCCACCGAGTCGGCGCCCTGGGTCGGCGCGCGGGCATCCAGGCGGCCGCTGGCCAGGTGCGCGGCGGCGTTCTCCAGCGCCTGCAGGCGGCGCTCCAGGCGGCGCACCAGCAGATAGAGGATGAAGCCGGTGAGGGTCAGGCCGAGCGCGCCGATCAGCACCAGCAGCTCGGTGGGATAGGGATTCATCTGGTAGATCGGGCCGACCTCCAGCACCCAGGGCGTGCCGACCATGCCGGCGATCACCCGGATCGAATCGCCGCCCTTGCCCAGCGCCAGCACCGTGTCGCCCTCGTCCACCCGGCGCTGCTGGTCCTCGTCCAGGTCGACCTTCTCCAGGGTCGCCAGGCGCAGGTCGAAGCCGAACTGCTTTTCTTCCTTCAACGCCGCCAGGCGCCTGGGCTGCTCGACGATGGGCGAGCGCACCAGCTCGTCCATCAGCAGGTAGACGGTGGCGCGGGCCAGCTGCTCGCTGATCTGCTCCACCTCGGTGCTCAGCACCAGCCGCTCCTCGGCGCTGACCAGCGCGTAGACCCGCGCCGCGTGCGGGCCGGTCTGCTCGACCAGCACCTGGCCGCGCAGCAGGCGGCCACGGGCGCGGCCGTCCAGCGGCTCGGCGGAGAGGTCCTGCAGCTCCAGGGACACGCCGATCAGGCGGCTCCAGGTGGCCAGGGCGCGGCGCCGATCCAGCTCCGCCATCGGCGCCAGGTTGTCCGCCATCAGGCGGAAGGTGCCGCGCGCCAGCTGCTCGCGGTACTGGTCGCTGCGCACCTCGTTGGTCAGCTGCAGGGCGCCCACGCCGAGCAGCGCCACCAGCACCAGGGACGCGATGATGCCGCCGTAGATGCGCAGGAAGATGGTGTTCATTGCAGCGCGGCGGCGGCCTCGGCGACGAACAGGTAACCCTTGCTGCGCACCGTCTTGATCAGGCGCGGGTGCATCGGGTCGTCGCCGATCTTCGGGCGGATGCGCGAGATGCGCACGTCGATGGAGCGGTCCTGGCCGTCGTACTCGATGCCGCGCAGGGCGGTGAAGATTTCCTCGCGGGAGAGGATGCGCCCGGCGTTGGCCACCAGCAGCCAGAGCAGGTCGAACTCGGCGCTGGTCAGCTCGATGCCCTCGCCGCGCAGCCAGGCCTCGCGCATCGCGCTGTCGATCACCAGCGGGCCGAACTCCAGGCGCCGCAAGCTCTCCGCCGCCGGCGCCTCGGCCACGCCCTCGCTGCGCCGCAGCAGGGCGCGGATGCGCGCCAGCAGCACGCGCGGGCGTACCGGCTTGCACACGTAGTCGTCGGCGCCCATCTCCAGGCCGAGCACCTCGTCCATGTCGTCGGTGCGTGCGGTGAGCATCAGGATCGGGCCGGCGAACTGGCCACGCACCTTGCGGCAGATGGACAGGCCATCCTCGCCCGGCAGCATCAGGTCGAGCACCACCAGGTCCGGCTGCTCCTTGAGGATGCGCGCGGCGGCGCGGGCACCGTCGGACTCGATCGCCACCCGCAGGCCGTTGCCCTGCAGGTACTCCTGGGTCAGCTCCGCCAACCGCTGGTCGTCCTCGACGATGAGGATCTGCCAGGCCTCTTGCTCCACGACTTCTCTCCAGCGGGCACCATGAAAGTGGCGGCATTGTAGCAACCGGAACCGGTTAGCACAGCGCATGCCAGAAACACTAGATGTTGTGTTAGGGTGCTCGGCGATCCAAGCCACGTCACAGCCTGAAAAAACCATCCCGAGGGACGACGAACGGCAAGAGCCAGTGTTCTCGCGGCCTACCGCGCGTCGGCCCGAAACGACCCACAATTCACCCACAAGTTATCCACAGAAACGCCTCCCGCCCTTCCCTTGCAAAGCCCCCCATAGCGCATTATCTTGTATCCCCATCGCGCCTCACCCCAACATATAGTGGGTCACCCGAGGCCAGGGACACTAAGAAGAAAGAATGCAGAGGGGCCCGATCCACGCGCTGCCGTTAGCATTTCCACTCAGCGCCAACGCCGCGGCTGAGCACGGCACGGACCGCGTAGCACATCCCCCTGCATTCACCGAACGACCGCGAAGTCGCGCAACGTCGATCACTACAGATTGTGGTCACGCCGGCGGCTTCACCCAGGTCGGCAGCCAGGACGGCGGCGCGTCATCCTGCACTGCCCATGTTTCTCGATGTCTGGCCGGAATGCCGGACGTCGCGACGTTTTCAATGGAATGAACACAAGACACCCCCGGTGTCCAAACCAATTAGAAGCGGAGAACCTCATGCACACCGACACAACTCGCGAGAACCCGCAGGCCGTGGCGCCGCAGGCAGCCGAATCCAGTCAGGATCTGGCCGCCACCGCCCCGGGCCAGCTGCGCGTGATCAAGCGCAACGGTACCGTCGTGCCCTACACCGACGACAAGATCACCGTGGCCATCACCAAGGCGTTCCTCGCAGTTGAAGGCGGCAACGCCGCCGCCTCGTCGCGCATCCATGAGACCGTGGCGCGCCTGACCGAACAGGTCACCGCTACCTTCAAGCGCCGCATGCCGTCCGGCGGCACCATCCATATCGAGGAAATCCAGGACCAGGTCGAACTGGCCCTGATGCGCGCCGGCGAGCAGAAGGTCGCCCGCGACTACGTGATCTACCGCGAGGCCCAGGCCGCCAAGCGCAAGGCCGGTTCCGCCGAAGTCGCCCAGCCGCACCCGAGCATCCGCGTCACCAAGGCCGACGGCAGCGTGCAGCCGCTGGACATGGGCCGCCTGCAGACCATCATCCGCGAGGCCTGCGAAGGCCTGGCCGAAGTCGACGGCTCGCTGATCGAAGCCGAGACCCTGAAGAACCTGTACGACGGCGTGGCCGAGAAGGACGTCAACACCGCCCTGGTGATGACCGCCCGCACCCTGGTCGAGCGCGAGCCGAACTACTCCTACGTCACCGCCCGCCTGCTGATGGACAACATCCGCGCCGAAGGCCTGGGCTTCCTCGGCATCGCCGCCAGCGCCACCCACCACGAGATGGCCGAGCTGTACGCCAAGGCCCTGCCGGCGTACGTGGAAAAAGGCTCCGAGTTCGAGCTGATCGATGCCAAGCTGAAAACCTACGACCTGGAGAAACTGGGCCGCGCCATCGATCACGAGCGCGACCAGCAGTTCACCTACCTGGGCCTGCAGACCCTGTACGACCGCTACTTCATCCACAAGGACGGCGTGCGCTTCGAACTGCCGCAGATCTTCTTCATGCGCGTGGCCATGGGCCTGGCCATCGAGGAGCCGCAGAAGGAAGAGCGCGCCATCGAGTTCTACAACCTGATCTCCAGCTTCGACTACATGGCGTCGACCCCGACCCTGTTCAACGCCGGCACCCTGCGCCCGCAGCTGTCCTCGTGCTACCTGACCACCGTGCCGGACGACCTGTCGGGCATCTACCAGGCCATCCACGACAACGCCATGCTGAGCAAATTCGCCGGCGGCCTGGGCAACGACTGGACCCCGGTGCGCGCGCTGGGCTCCTACATCAAGGGCACCAACGGCAAGAGCCAGGGCGTGGTGCCGTTCCTGAAAGTGGTCAACGACACCGCCGTGGCCGTGAACCAGGGCGGCAAGCGCAAGGGCGCCGTGTGCGCCTACCTGGAAACCTGGCACCTGGACATCGAGGAATTCCTCGAGCTGCGCAAGAACACCGGTGACGACCGCCGCCGCACCCACGACATGAACACCGCGAACTGGATTCCCGACCTGTTCATGAAGCGCGTGTTCGACGACGGCCAGTGGACCCTGTTCTCCCCGTCCGAAGTGCCGGACCTGCACGACCTCACCGGCAAGGCCTTCGAAGAGCGCTACGAGTACTACGAAGCCCTGACCGGCTACGGCAAGATCAAGGTGTTCAAGACCATCGCCGCCAAGGACCTGTGGCGCAAGATGCTGTCCATGCTGTTCGAGACCGGCCACCCGTGGCTGACCTTCAAGGACCCGTGCAACCTGCGCAGCCCGCAGCAGCACGTGGGCGTGGTGCACAGCTCCAACCTGTGCACCGAGATCACCCTGAACACCAACAAGGACGAGATCGCCGTCTGCAACCTGGGTTCGATCAACCTGGTCAACCACATCGTCGACGGCAAGCTCGACGTCGAGAAGCTCGGCCGCACCGTGAAGACCGCCGTGCGCATGCTCGATAACGTCATCGACATCAACTACTACTCGGTGCCGCAGGCGCGCAACTCCAACCTCAAGCACCGTCCGGTCGGCCTCGGCCTGATGGGCTTCCAGGACGCCCTGTACCTGCAACACATCGCCTACGGCTCGGACGCGGCCATCGAGTTCGCCGACAAGTCCATGGAAGCGATCAGCTACTACGCGATCCAGGCCTCCTGCGACCTGGCCGAAGAGCGCGGCAGCTACTCCACCTTCGAAGGCTCGCTGTGGTCCAAAGGCATCCTGCCGCTGGACTCCCAGCAGATCCTGATCGAAGCCCGTGGCCAGAAGTACATCGACGTCGACCTGTCCGAGAGCCTGGACTGGGCGCCGGTGCGCGAGCGCGTCAAGAAAGGCATCCGCAACTCCAACATCATGGCCATCGCGCCGACCGCGACCATCTCCAACATCATCGGCGTGTCGCAGTCGATCGAGCCGACCTACCAGAACCTGTACGTGAAATCGAACCTCTCCGGCGAATTCACCGTGATCAACCCCTACTTGGTGCGCGACCTGAAGAACCGCGGCCTGTGGGACCCGGTCATGGTCAACGACCTGAAGTACTACGACGGCTCCGTGCAGCAGATCGAACGCATCCCGCAGGACCTCAAGGACCTGTACGCCACCGCCTTCGAAGTGGAAACCAAGTGGATCGTCGACGCCGCCAGCCGCCGCCAGAAGTGGATCGACCAGGCCCAGTCGCTGAACCTGTACATCGCCGGCGCCTCGGGCAAGAAGCTCGACGTGACCTATCGCATGGCCTGGTTCCGTGGCCTGAAGACCACCTACTACCTCCGTGCCCTGGCCGCCACCAGCACCGAGAAATCCACCATCAACACCGGCAAGCTGAACGCCGTGTCCAGTGGTGCGATCGACGAGGGCAACTTCGCCGCGTCGGCCGGCCCAGCTCCTGTACCGCAGGCGTGCAGCATCGACAACCCCGACTGCGAAGCCTGCCAATAAAGGAAGTCGCGCGCATCTGAGCGGCGCCCGCGTCGTTGCCCGGCAGGTCCGCCCCCATCACGTGCACCAGCACGCTCAGGGGCTCGGACCAGCCAGGCGCCTAGCGCTCACTCGCTCAGCTTCGCGCTCGCACCGAGTTGCCAAAGATAAAAGCCACCGGCAACTCGGACAGCTTGTTTCCCCTCTCCCCCCGGGAGAGGGGCCAGGGGGTGAGGGACCCCAGGCCCAGCCGAATCCCCCAGCGAACACTCCCCTCGCCCGCCACACGGGCCTGGGCGCCGCCAATCGGGCGGCACGGTTAGACCCTTGCGTGCAGACCGCAACGGAACACAATCAGAATTACTGAACATTCATACAGGCCGCGCAGAAACCCGGCCCGATACCAAGCAGGAGACCACCATGCTCAGCTGGGACGAATTCGACAAGGAAGACGGCGCTGAAGCCGCCGCCGCCAAGACCGCCGCACCCGTCATGGGCGCCGCCATCGACAAACTGGACGACGACGCCGCCGGCTCCGTCGAGGACGCCCGCGCCGTTTCCGCCGACGACTCCGACGCCGTCGCCCGCGCCAAGAAGGCCCTCGACGACCTGGACATCCAGGAAGGCCTGGACGACCTGGAAGGCTCCGCCGCCCGCGTACAGGTCGGCGACAAGCAGATGATCAACGCCCGCGCCGACCTCAACCAGCTCGTACCCTTCAAGTACGACTGGGCCTGGCAGAAGTATCTGGATGGCTGCGCCAACCACTGGATGCCGCAGGAAGTGAACATGAACGCCGACATCGCTCTGTGGAAGAGCAAGGACGGCCTCAGCGAAGACGAGCGCCGCATCGTCAAGCGCAACCTCGGCTTCTTCTCCACCGCCGACAGCCTGGTCGCCAACAACCTGGTGCTGGCCGTGTACCGCCTGATCACCAACCCCGAGTGCCGCCAGTACATCCTGCGCCAGGCTTTCGAGGAAGCGATCCACACCCACGCCTACCAGTACTGCATCGAATCGCTGGGCATGGACGAAGGCGAGATCTTCAACATGTACCACGAGATCCCCAGCGTGGCGAAGAAGGCCTCCTGGGGCCTGAAATACACCCGCTCGATCTCCGACCCCGAGTTCAAGACCGGCACCCCGGAGACCGACCGCCAGTTCCTGCGCAACCTGATCGCCTACTACTGCGTGCTGGAAGGCATCTTCTTCTACTGCGGCTTCACCCAGATCCTCTCCATGGGCCGCCGCAACAAGATGACCGGCACCGCCGAGCAGTTCCAGTACATCCTGCGCGACGAGTCCATGCACCTGAACTTCGGCATCGACGTGATCAACCAGATCAAGATCGAGAACCCGCATCTGTGGGACGCCCAGATGAAGGACGAAGCGACCCAGATGATCCTGCAGGGCACCCAGCTGGAGATCGAATACGCGCGTGACACCATGCCGCGCGGCGTACTGGGCATGAACGCGGCCATGATGGAGGACTACCTCAAGTTCATCGCCAACCGTCGCCTGACCCAGATCGGTCTGAAAGAGGAATACCCGGGCACCACTAACCCGTTCCCGTGGATGAGCGAGATCATGGACCTGAAGAAGGAGAAGAACTTCTTCGAGACGCGGGTGATTGAGTATCAGACGGGTGGGGCGTTGAGCTGGGATTGATTCCTGGGTCTAGACTGTTAGGACAGATTAGAAGCGCTTTACCTGAGTACGGATGTTCGGGGTAGCGAGAGAAACAAAAAGCCCCGTCTAGAGCGGGGCTTTTTTCATTCAGAGGCTTTCATGAAGTCCAAGATTAAAAAGATACTCAGCCTAATCTTCTCTCTGCTAGTTATAGCCGCGACCCTCTGGGGAACCTATTCGTTAGCAAAGTACATATGGCGCCAAATATCAAATCTAGACTCCACTTTAAGTACCGGCATAATTGCTGCCTCAACGACAGTAATCGTATCAGTTCTATCCATACTAGTATCAAAACATCTAGAAACCAAAACCATAATAAACAACACTCTCCGAGAGAGAAAAACACCCACTTACGAAAATATAATAAACTTTATTTTCAAAATAACTTTTGCCGAAAAACTTGGCGAGAAGCAGCCATCTGAAAAGGAGATGATTAAATTTTTCACAGACACGACTAGAGACCTAGTTGTATGGGGATCAAATGATATGATACTGGCTTTCTCTAAGTTCCGAGAGGGTGCCATTGCAAATGAAAAAGGCAACTCAAGCTCCAATATTCTATTTATCGTAGAAGACCTTATGCTTGCCATCCGAAAAGACCTCGGACACTCGTCCAGCTCTATAAAAAGAGGTGACATCCTGAGACTCTATATAAACGACGTAGATAACTACCTCTGATAAAAATGATGCAGGTCCCTTTCCGCTAAGCGAGACAAACCCCTCAGTCCAACTGAATCATCTTTTTTCGCCCTTACGGCGAGTCACTTTCTCTTGCGTGCCCAAGAGAAAGTAACCAAAGAGAAGGGCACCCCGACATCCGGGTCTGGCCTGCGGCCAGACTTCCCTCCCTCCGGTGCCACTCCGGGGGCACGGCATACACGGGCCATCCATGGCCCTTTAAGCCTCTCGCCGCATCCATGCGGCTGGTCCCCCTGCGCGACACCTCCACTCGGCCTCCTGACGGGGACTCGGGCTCCGAGTTGCCTGAAAGTTTTGGCGGAATTTAATGAAAGCAACGCTTTCATTCGGGATCGGGTCCACACCTTTTCCCGGATTGCATCCGGGCTACCAGTAGGAGCGAGCTTTGCTCGCGAAGCTCTTTGCGGGCCTGGTTCGCGAGCAGGCTCGCTCCTGCAAAACCAAGCAGATTGATGGTTCCGCGTAGGGTGCGCTGTGCGCACCGATGGCTCGGAGGATGGTGCGCACGGCGCACTCTACATCGTCCCCGAAGCCATCCAAGTCAACTGCTTTACCCGGACTATCAGGCAACACCAAACGCCCCTTCAGGCGGGTGAGCGGAATCGTTGTGTGAGGGGCCGGCCGGGGAGGTTTGAGCGGCATGGATGCCGCGAGAGGCGCGATGGCCGGGGCCGCCTAGGTGGGGCCGCCTAGGTAGGGATGGCCCTTCGCGGCGACCCCTGGAGCGGCGATAGAGCGAACGAAACGCAGCGCAGTAACAGCCGCAGGCTGGCCCGAAGGGCGAGCGCAGCGAGTCACCCGGAGCAAAGCGTAGGGCCGGATGGCGGGGCAAGCGTTTTGGGTTACTTTTTTCCCGACCGGGCAGGCGCGGCTGGAAAAAGTGACCCGCTCAGCAGGGCGGAACCACTGCCTCACCCGACCAGAAAATAAGCAGCGGCACGAAAACAGAATCGGCCCCGGATGCGCCGCCAGCTAGCCTGACCAGCCCCATCCGGGACACAACAGCCGTTCTGCATCGAACAAGCCCAAAGACGCCTGATCGTTCACATCCTTGCGGGGAATAGAACGCTCCAGCGCCCGCCTGCCAGCAACTTGCTATCAGGCCTTGTCGACGCCCTTCTTGATCGCGTCCTTCACGTCGCCCTTGAGCTGCTGGGCTTTGCCCTTCACCTGCTGAGCATCCCCTTCTCCCTCAAGACGAGGATTATCGGTAGCCTTGCCGACACCCTCTTTGACTTTACCGATGGCTTCGTTGACGTTGCCTTTGATCTTGTCTGTCGTGCTGCTCATGTGACACCTCATTTCCGATGGGTTACGGAGAATGGAGCCCGTTTGGCCTTAATCGTTTCGTATTTCTTTTGCTCGCCCTCCCGCTTCGCGGGGCGATTGGAGGGGACGGCAAGGAAGAGCAGCCGTCCTGCGCGGCCAGCCTGGCCTACAGCGTGCAAAGCCCACCCGGTACCGCCATCACCCAATCCCTCACCGCCTGAATGGTCGGATCACTCCTCCGGCTCTCCGGATACACCAGAAAGAACGGCTTGCCCTCCACTTCCGGCCCGAATGGCTGCACCAGCCGCCCTTCCCTCAGCTCATCCTCGATCAGTTGCCGGCTCATCAGCGCCACGCCCTGCGCGCCGATGGCCGCCGACACGGCGTGGGTCTCGTCGGAGAACACCAGCCCGGCACTGACATCCAGCCCCGGCACCCGGGCCTGTTTCTGCCACAGCGCCCAGTCCAGGGGCGAGGAAATGGCGGCCTGGTTGCGGAAGTGGATCAGCGGGTGGTTGGGCAGCTCGGCCGCGTCGCGCAGGCCGAGCAGCGGGCTGCAGGCCGGGATGAAGGTGTTGTCGAACAGCTTCTCGGCCACCAGCCCCGGCCAGCGGCCGTCGCCGTAGCGGATGGCGATGTCCGCGGTGACGCCATCGAGCGCGACCGGCTCGTGCGAGGCGTGGATGCGCAGGTCGATCTGCGGGTGCGAGTCGCGCAGCAGGCACACCCAGGACAGCAACCAGCGCACCGCCACGGCGGGTGTGGTGCTGAGGGTGATGGCCTGGCGGCAGGGCACCGCGCTGAGCCGCTCGACCGTCGCGCCGATGCTGTCGAACGCGCTCTCCAGCACCTGCTGCAGCTCGCGGCCCTGGGCGGTCAGTTCGAGTTGGCGCGGCTTGCGCAGGAACAGCGCGACACCGAGGGATTCCTCCAGCGCACGAATCTGGTGGCTGACCGCCGTGGCGGTCACCGAGAGTTCTTCCGCGGCCCGCTTGGCGCTCTCGTGGCGAGCGGCCGCCTCGAAGGCCCGCAGGGCCGAGAGCGAAGGTAACCAGCGTCGCGTCATGGCTGAATTTTCCTCAGTCGTACCCGAAAATAATGATCGTTTGTCGCCCAACAGGGCTGGACCTAGCCTGAGTCTGCTGCGATTCACAGATGAGTTCAACTTCAAGCAGGAGACTTCCCCATGCCGCACATTCTGCACCTCGACGCCAGCGCCCGCCCCGGCCTTGCCGGCAAGGACCTGCACGGCTCCCACAGCCGCAACCTCAGCCAGCGCTTCGTCGGCCAGTGGCTGGCCCGCCGCGCGCAGGACACCGTCACCTACCGCGACATCGGCCAGAACCCGCCGTCGATCATCGACCACGACTGGATCGCCTCCTCCTTCACGCCGGAACCGCAGCGCGAGCCGTGGATGCGGCAGACCCTGGCGGAGAGCGACCGACTGGTCGACGAGCTGATCGCGGCGGATGTGCTGGTGATCGGCACGCCGCTGTACAACTTCGGCATGCCGGCCGCGCTCAAGGCCTGGGTCGACCAAGTGGTGCGCCCTGGCAGGACGGTGGACGTGGACGAGAGCAACCGGCTCGACCCTTATGTGCCGAAGCTGGCCGACCGGCCTCGGCATGTGGTAATCCTCACCGCCCGGGGCGGCATCGGCTTCGACGCCGGCGGCGAGATGGCCCACATGAACCACCTGGAGCCGAACCTGATCACCGCCCTCGGCTTCATCGGCATCACCCGGGTGCATCAGGTCGCCATCGAAGGCCAGGAGGTGGGCGGCGAGCTGCTGGCCGCATCGGTGGCGCGGGGCCTGGACAGGGTCGATGCGCTGGTGGCGGAGCTGCAGCGGGCGCTGCAGGCGGAGCGCCTTCCCGAGCCCGCCTGAATGGCCGGCAACCCGCACCGCCCGGTCCATCGCCAGCCAGCAGCCTTATCGGCTGCTCCGACATGAAGCACGGCAGCGGGACCAAGCCATCGTTTTGGCTATGTCCCCATTAGTTGTTGCACACCTTGTGGGAGCGGATTTATCCGCGAACTTCGCGGCCAATCGGAATGCCGCCCAGCCGCTCCCACAAGAGCAGGATTGCGCCACCAACACGTAAGGGGGACATAGCCATCGTTTTGCGCGACAAGTCACCCAGCCTGACAAGCGCATGCCCTACCCTGGCCACAAACCACTTCGAAGCAGCCGCCCACGATGAGCGATAGCAGCCACCTGATCCTCTTCCTCGCCACCCAGTTCCTGCTGCCATTCGGCCTGGGCCACCTGTATTGCAGGAGCCAGGGAATACCCAGCAACTCCTGGCAGTCCGGGGGTATCCACCTCGTCGCCCTGTCAGTCGCGATGCTGTTGTTCAGCGGCCTGTTCGGCCTGCCGGCCCCTGTGAAGAACGTCGGCTTCGTAAGCGACCGCCCCATGGGCCTGACCTGTGGCGCCATCGGTATCGCCGGAGGCATGCTGATGGGCTTTCTCGCCCGGCGTTTCGAGAGCCGCAGCTGACGGCACCCCGCTCACCCATCCGAAGAAAGCCCACCCCACATGGAAGCTCGCCTACTGCCCCTGCCGGAGTTCGGCAACGTCCACTTCTACAGGGTCATCACCCTGCTCTTTCTGTTGCTCATCGCCGGCATGACGCTGGCGGGCATGGCCAGGGGCGAAGTCGCGCCACTCTCTCCCCTCCCGCTTGTCGTGCTGGCCATGGTCGGCCGCTTCAGCGTGGAGTGGCTGAGGGTCGCCAGGAGCCAGCCGGCGTTCATCCATGGCGACGAACTGGTGCTGTGCGGCGCGGAGGGCGACCGCCGGGTGGCGCTGTCGACGATCAGCTCGACCAGTTCCAGGTACAGCCTCTTCATGGTGCGGCGCTACCGCTCCTGGTCGGAGCATGTAGCCTTCGTGCAGTTCACCCTGAACAGCGGCGAGCGCCTCCACACGCTCGCCGAGAGCGCCTTCTTCGAATGTCCACCCGCCAAGAGCACCGTACAGGCCGTGGAGGCGGAGGTTCTCTCGGCCAAGATGAGGGACATCGCCAAGCGACAGGTCGGTGGCGGCAGCCATTAGCAGCGGCTGCGTGATGAAAACGCCGCGGCGCCTGGGCGATACAATGCCGCTCATTTCGACGCCAAGCTGGCCTGCCCCGGAGCCATCCCCCCGATGTTCACCCTTGCCCACCTGACCACCCCGCCGCCCGAGGCCCTGAACAGCCAGGTGCTGCAGATGGTGGTCGACTACTTCAGCGACCTCAGCCCCGCGCCGCTGACGCCCAGCAACCCGCTCTACCCGCTGTACCAGTACGTCATCGGCTTCGAGGTGCATCTGTACCTGCAGGCCATGGGCGGCGAGGAAGGCAGCGGCGCCCGGCTGATCCTCGCCCTCGACGACGAGGACCCGGCCCGGGTGCTCGGCTTCGCCCTCTACCTGCCCAGCGCGGACGATGCGGACGCCTGCACCCTGGCCTACCTGGCCGTGCTCGCCAGCCACCGCCGCCGCGGCATCGCCCGCGCTCTGCTGCAGCGGATGCTGCTGCTCCACCCGCATGCCGCGCTGGCCTGCGTGGCGGGCCGGGTGCCGACCTTCGAGGCCCTGGGTTTCCAGGTGCTGGCCGCGCGCGGACCGCAGGTGTTGATGAACACCCGTGACCACGCCTCGGACGGCTGGGTGGCGGTGCAGGACCTGGCGCCGATCTTCCAGTCCAAGGAGGTCCGGCAGATCCACACCTACCTGCTCAAGCAGCACGGCCAGCGGGCCATGAGCGACGCGGAGAAGCAGCGCGACCGTCTGCTCGACCAGCTCGCCCGGCAGGCCAAGGCGCTGGTCGGCGAACGCCTCGCCACGCGGCGCCTGCACTAGCGTTCCGACCACAACAACACGCGGCCATCCACTAGACTTCCAGCGCGCCTGCGGCGTTTCGCCACCCCAGCCCGGGGAACTCCTCCCGCCCTCCCTGGGTCTGTGCTAGCCCGCCGATCCGGCGCCCATCCCCAACGGACGGCCCACAAGGCCCACTCAGCAAGGATTCTTCATGACCTCTCGCACACTCCCCCTCGTCACCCTCGCCTGCGCCCTGCCCCTGGCCGCCTGCGCCGCCACGCCCGAGGCGCTCAAGCCCTACCCGGTCGCGCCCGAGGGCCTGACCCGCCACGTGATCGACCTGCCGGCCCAGGCCGACGAGGCCGACCGCCGGGTGGAACTGATCGCCGGCAAGACCCTGGAAGTGGACTGCAACCACCACAGCCTGGGCGGCCAGTGGCAGGAAAAGACCGTCGAGGGCTGGGGCTACAACTACTACGAGCTGGGCCAGGTCGGCCCGGCCCGCAGCACCCTGATGGCCTGCCCGGACAACAGCCGCCGGCAGGCCTTCGTCCCGGTCGGCGGCGAGCCCCTGCTGGTGCGCTACAACAGCAAGCTGCCGCTGGTGATCTACGCCCCCGCCGACGTGGAAGTGCGCTACCGCATCTGGTCCGCCGCGGAGCACAGCAGCGCCGCGCCGAAGCAGTAAACGGCCGGCGCAGGCACCCTGCGGTTGCCTGGGGCTTCGGACTTCGCCGAAACTCCAGGCCTGCCCCACCGACAAGGAAGCCCCATGCGCCTGATCGCCCGCCACACCAAGCTCATCATGCTCGTCACCGGCGCCCTCACCTGCACCATGTTCTACAACGTGGTCGCCCCGCAGGCGGCGCTGCAGTCGATGTTCGGCGCCACCCTGGCCGACGGCGCGCTGGGCGAGATCATCACCCGCAGCTGGGGCGCGCTGATCACCCTGGTCGGCGCCATGCTGATCTACGGCGCCTTCAATACCGCGGTACGGCCGCTGGTGCTGGTGGTCGCCGGCGTGAGCAAGCTGCTGTTCGTCGTCCTGCTGGTGCTGCTCGGTGGCGAGTTCCTGCCCAAGACCCTCACGCCGATCATCATCGACAGCCTCGCCGTGCTGCTCTACATCCTCTGCCTGCCCCAGGCACGGCGCGAAGCGACGGCCCGCTGAGCCCGGCGTGGCAGCCACCGCCTGCCACCCACGCCGCCTCACCGCCGACCGCTAGGCACCTCGGGGTGCCACCCTCCCCCTCGCCCGCTACAATGCGCGCCTTGCCGTGCCACGCCTATAAAGAAGAAACACCATGTCCCTGCCCAAGAACCATCTGGAACTGCTCAGCCCTGCCCGCGACGTGGGCATCGCCCGCGAGGCCATCCTGCATGGGGCCGACGCCGTGTACATCGGCGGGCCGAGCTTCGGCGCGCGGCACAACGCCTGCAACGAGGTCAGCGATATCGCCGAGCTGGTGAAGTTCGCCCGCCGCTACCACGCGCGGGTGTTCACCACCCTCAACACCATCTTCCACGACGACGAGCTGGAGCAGGTGCGCACGCTGATCCACCAGCTCTACGACGCCGGCGTCGACGCGCTGATCGTGCAGGACATGGGCGTGATGGAGCTGGACATCCCGCCGATCGAGCTGCATGCCAGCACCCAGACCGACATCCGCACCCTGGACCGGGCCAGGTTCCTCGACCAGGCCGGCTTCTCCCAGCTGGTGCTGGCGCGCGAGCTGAACCTGCAGGAAATCCGCGCCATCGCCGATGCCACAGACGCGGCCATCGAGTTCTTCATCCACGGCGCGCTGTGCGTGGCCTTCTCCGGCCAGTGCAACATCTCCCACGCCCAGACCGGGCGCAGCGCCAACCGTGGCGACTGCTCCCAGGCCTGCCGCCTGCCCTACACCCTCAAGGACGACCAGGGCCGCGTGGTGGCCTTCGAGAAGCACCTGCTGTCGATGAAGGACAACAACCAGAGCGCCAACCTACGCGCCCTGGTCGAGGCCGGTGTGCGCTCGTTCAAGATCGAGGGGCGCTACAAGGACATGGGCTACGTGAAGAACATCACCGCCCATTACCGCAAGGAACTCGACGCGATTCTCGAAGACCGCCCGGACCTGGCCCGCGCCTCCAGCGGCCGCACCGCGCACTTCTTCCTGCCCGACCCGGACAAGACCTTCCACCGCGGCAGCACCGACTACTTCGTCACCGAGCGCAAGGTGGACATCGGCGCCTTCGACTCGCCGACCTTCACCGGCCTGGCCGTCGGTAACGTGGAGAAGGTCAACAAGCGCGACCTGATCGCCGTCACCCACGAACCGCTGTCCAATGGCGACGGCCTCAACGTGCTGGTCAAGCGCGAGGTGGTGGGCTTCCGCGCCAACATCGCCGAGCTGAAGAGCGAATTCGAGGAAGACGGCGAGAAGCGCTACCGCTACCGCGTCGAGCCCAACGAGATGCCCGAGGGCCTGTTCCGCCTGCGGCCCAACCACCCGCTGTCGCGCAACCTCGACCACAACTGGCAGCAGGCGCTGCAGAAGACCTCCGCCGAGCGTCGTATCGGCGTGAGCTGGAAGGCCGAATTGCGTGAAGAGAGACTCAAACTGATCGCCACCAGCGAGGAAGGCCTCAGCGCCCAGGCGGAGCTGCCCGGCCCGTTCGGCGTGGCCAACAAGCCGGAGCAGGCGCTTGACGGCCTGCGCGACCTGCTGACCCAGCTCGGCACCACCGAATACCACGCCCTGGACGTGGCGCTGGACGCGCCGCAGGCGTTCTTCGTGCCCAACTCGCAGCTCAAGGCCCTGCGCCGCGAGGCCATCGAGAAGCTCACCGAGGCACGTGTGGCCGCCCACCCGCGCGGCAGCCGCAAGGCCGAGACCAGCCCGCCGCCGGTGTACCCGGAGTCGCACCTGAGCTTCCTGGCCAACGTCTACAACCAGAAGGCCCGCGACTTCTACCACCGCCACGGCGTGCAGCTGATCGATGCGGCCTACGAGGCCCACGAGGAAGAAGGCGAGGTGCCGGTGATGATCACCAAGCACTGCCTGCGCTTCTCCTTCAACCTGTGCCCCAAGCAGGCCAAGGGCGTCACCGGCGTGCGCACCAAGGTCGCGCCGATGCAGCTGATCCACGGCGACGAGGTGCTGACCCTGAAGTTCGACTGCAAGCCGTGCGAGATGCACGTGGTCGGCAAGATGAAGGGCCACATCCTCGACCTGCCGCAGCCGGGCAGCGCCGCGGCCAGCAGGATGGTCGCCAGCATCAGCCCGGAAGACCTGCTCAAGACCATCCGCAACAAGCCGGCCGGCTACAGCCACTGAGCCAGGGCCAGGCCGCTCAGGTACAGGCCCGCGCCGAACACCAGGTGGGTCAGCAGCGCCCGCGAGCGCGCCTGCCAGGGCTTCGGCGTGCGCGACGCGGCCAGGCCCATGCCGAACGCCGGCTGCATCAGCAATAGCGGCGCGGCCACGGTGAGCGCGCCGAACGCCAGCGCCGGACCAGGTGTCGGCCGCTGCAGCCAGTCGCCGCCCACCCACGCCAGGAACAGCCCGGCGAAGGCCAGCCCGGTCAGGTAGTGGAAGGCCCAGCCCAGCGCCCGCTCGCCGCGCACCGGCGGCGCCTTGCCGATCGCCGCGTGGCGGAAACGGCCGTGGCCCATGTGCCCGAGCCAGCGGCCGACCAGCGCGTAGTCCAGCGCCACCACGCCGAACAGACGCCGCCGCGCCAGGGTCCAGGCATCCAGCACCAGCGTCGCGCCGATGCCCAGCATGATCATCTCGACGGTCATAGCCACCTCCTTCTAACCTGTTGGAAAGCCCTTTCGTACAAGGCTGCCCATTCAAGTCGACTTGAGGTCAAGCGATGAAAGAGATGGATATCGGCAAGGTGGCGCGCTGGTCCGGCCTGCCCGCCTCGACCCTGCGCTACTACGAGGAAAAGGGGCTGATCCGCTCCATCGGCCGCAACGGCCTGAGACGGGTGTTCGGCGAATCGGTGATCCAGCGCCTGGCGCTGATCGCGCTGGGCCGCAGCGCCGGCTTCTCGCTGGACGACATCGCCGCGATGCTGGCGACCGAGGGCGGCGCGAACATCGACCGCGAGCAGCTGGCGCACAAGGCCGACGCGCTGGACCAGACTATCCGCCGGCTGTCCGCCATCCGCGACGGCCTGCGCCACGCGGCGGTCTGCCCCGCCAGCGATCACCTGGCGTGCCCGAAATTCCAGCGGCTGATGGACCTGGCCGCCCGCCAGGCGGCGCGCCAGCGGCACACGCCGGTGCCGGAAAAAACGACGCCGACCGGCAGTCGCGGGTCGGCGTAAAAGAGGCGAAG
>NZ_JAOEEE010000033.1:0-56734 GCF_029837675.1 Pseudomonas sp. GD04015
CCGGGCTCCAAACAGGCCACGATAGAACTCGCACCGTAAGATTAGGGGGAGGGATTATCCCCCCTTCGATTAGACGTACGGTGATAGTCCGCTGCCCCAAACGCTAGCGGAGAACTGCTAGCAGCCAGTCGCAGGCTGGTGGACAAGTAAACGTTGTCCACTCTACGTCTGACGCGCGATCTAGCTCAGCGTCTGGCCAACTGCGTCGGGCCGTCGTCGAAGCGTGACACCGCGACGAGCAGCGCCTGGATCGAGGCAATGACGATGTTCGCGTGGCTGCCGGCACCGAAGCGCGAGCCAGCCACGCCCGGCCAGGCCACCTCGACCAGCGCCAGGGCCTGGGCTCCAGCGCCACCACCCAAACTGCGCTCCTCGTAGCTGTCGACTCGGATGGGCAGGCCTAAGGCGGCCACCGCCGCGTCGATCGGGCCGTTGCCCACGCCCTGCAGATTCTGTTTGCGGCCGTTGGGCAGCGCGATCTCCAGCACCACACCCTGGTCGGCACCGTCCTCGAACAGCTGGTGGCCGATATAGACCAGATTGCCACCGGGGCGTGCCGGCGCCAGATAGGTGCGCTGGAACAGTTCCCAGAGCTCGGTACTGGTCAACTCTGTCTCGCTGCTATCCGCCATTTTCTGCACGATGGCGCTGAACTCCACCTGCATCCGCCGCGGCATCAACACGTCGTGGTCACGCTGCAGCAGGTAGGCGATGCCGCCTTTGCCCGACTGGCTGTTGACCCGCACGATGCTGTCATAGGTGCGTCCCAGGTCCTTGGGATCGATCGGCAGGTAGGGCACCTCCCAGAAACCCTCCGGGTCCTGTGCGGCGAAACCCTTGGCGATGGCGTCTTGGTGCGAGCCAGAGAAGGCGGTGAACACCAAGTCGCCGACATAGGGATGGCGCGGGTGGATCGGCAACCCGGTGCAAGCCTCGGCGACCCGTGCCACGCCGGCGATGTCGGAGAAGTCCAGGCACGGATCGACGCCCTGGGTGTAGAGGTTCAACGCCAGGGTCACCAGGTCGAGGTTGCCGCTGCGCTCACCATTGCCGAACAGGCAGCCTTCCACGCGCTGGGCGCCGGCCAGCAGCGCCTGCTCGGCGCAGGCCACGCCGGTGCCGCGATCGTTGTGCGGGTGAACCGAAAGCACCACGTGCTCACGGCGCTCCAGGCGTTCGTGCATCCACTCGATCTGGTCTGCGAAGACGTTCGGCGTCGCCACTTCCACAGTGGTCGGCAGGTTGACGATGATCGGCCGGCCGGGGCCGGCGTCCCAGGTGCGGATGGCTGCGTTACACATGCGCAGCGACACCTCCAGCTCGGCCATGCAGAAAGTTTCCGGGGAGTACTGCAGCACCCACTCGGTCTGCGGGTGCGCGGCCACCTTGTCCTTAAGCAACTGCACGTGACGCACCACCAACTGCTCCACTTCGTCCACCGAGAAGCCGAACACCACGCGCCGCCAAACAGGTGCGATGGCGTTGTACAGGTGCACGATCACCCTCCGCGCGCCGGCCACGGCGCGCACGGTCTCGTCGATCAGGTCCTCGCGCAGTTGGGTCATGACCATGGGCGTGACGTCATCGGGAATGCCGCGCTCGTCGATCAGCTGGCGGATGATCTCGAAGTCGGTGCGCGAGGCGGCCGGGAAGCCCATCTCGATCTCCTTAAAGCCCAGCCGCACCAGCTCGTCGAACAGGCGCAGCTTGCGCTCTCGGTTCATCGGCTCGAAGAGCGCCTGGTTGCCGTCGCGCAGGTCGGTGGACAGCCACACCGGCGCCTGAGCGATGCGGCGCGAAGGCCAGCGGCGATCAGGCAGGTCGATGCAGGGAAAGGGACGGTACTTGGTTTGCGGATTACGGAGCATGGGTCGGACCTCGAGCGGGAAAACGGACGATGCCGATCTCCCCTGCCCGCCATGGCGGGCTGTTCAAGGCCGGGATCTGGGGGAGATCGCAAGTCGCCGCCGCACGCGCGGCGACAGACCCCGGCCGGGGCTCAGGGCGAGTAGCGTTAGCGAGGGAAGTGGAGCGTTCATGGCGGGGTTCCGGTGAGACATGTGCCCAGCATAGGCAGCCGCGCACCTGGATATTCACGGCAAATGGTCCGTCGTTATCGCCAAATGGTCATTCCTGCGACTAAGCTGGCCAGCCACACACTCTGGACCCGCCCATGGTCGACCACAACCACCTGCCCTACGAATCCCTGACCATGCCGGTCACCGGCGTCGCAGTCGACTACCCCAGCGGCCATCAAGTGCCCGCCCACAGCCATCCGCGCGCGCAGTTGATCTATGCCATCTCCGGGGTGCTGGTGGTGGAGACCCCGGCGGGCCGGTGGGTCATACCGCCGACCCGTGGCGTTTGGCTGCAGGCCGGCGTCGAGCACTCCCTGCGCATACGCGGCACGGCGTGCATGCGCAGCTTGTTCGTCAACCCCGACGCCATCGACGGCCTGCCCACGGGCAACTGTGTGATCGACGTGTCGCCACTGCTGCGCGAACTCATCCAGGCCGCTACCCAGGTGCCGGCACAGTACAGCGCGGACAGCCGGAACGGCCGCCTGATGCGTTTCCTCCTCGACGAACTGCGCAGCAGCCTGCCGGTGCTGCCCTTTCACCTGCCCTGGCCGGACGACGAACGCATAGCTCGGGTCTGCCGCGCCCTGGCGCAGAACCCGGCGCAGCAAGGCGGCGCCGAGCACTGGGCGGAACAATTAGCTATGAGCCCGAAGACCTTCCACCGGCGCTTCCTTCGCAGCACCGGCATCACCTTCGGCCGCTGGCGGCAACAGGCGCGCCTGCTGCTCTCGCTGGAAGCCCTGGCCGAAGGCCTGCCGGTGCTGCAAGTGGCCCTGCAGCATGGCTACGACAGCCAGAGCGCCTTCGCTGCGGCTTTCCGCCGGCAGTTCGGCGTTCCGCCTTCGAGCTTCTACAGCTGAATGAACGCCTGAACGCAGCGCAGAGACTCTGGATATTGTTGGGTGTCGCCCTGAATCGCCCGTGATTTTGTAAATACTCGATGACCACTTCTGGCCGGCAGTTGCCACTCACATACGACTGCATTGGCTGGAGCGGTCGCTGGAGAGAGGCGCTTATCGGTCAACGACATGAACGGAAGTGGCCGTGGAGCAACCTCGCTTCTGAGCTAGCGTTCTAGCTTCCGCTCTGCCAAATAAGCCAGCACGGCATCGTGCTCTCCGGCGAATTCGATGCGCGCAGATTTACTCTCACGCTGGTAGACATACATTGGGTCGTAGTACTCACGCAGCAGCCCCTCGATCCAGCCACGGTGCGTGTCCACGTCACCACAACTTCGCTGCTCGTCCAGCGCCTGCTGTAGGATGGCCTGCAGGCGTTGGTAGCGCTCGCCGCCCAGGCGCTTCTGGATATTGCTCATGCTCTGCAGCATGCGCTGGGCGAACAGGGCGAAACCGCCCTCCTCGCCATGCTCGCGGGCGAACTCGGCGGCCAGGTCGATCACGTAGTCCTTGAGAATGCGCTCAACGCGGCCCTCGAAACTGTCCTCCAGCCACACCATCGGGCACTCCTGCATGCCCTGATGCAGCGCCAGCGGCAGAGAGCAGGTGCCGATCAGGCGGCTCTCGTCCTCCAGTACGAACTGCTGCTGTCCGCGCGCGCGGCGCTTGAGCAGGTCGATAGCCAGGCGGTTCTCGAAGTCGATCTGCGACGGCTGGCCGGTGGCGCGTTTGCCGAAGCTGGAGCCGCGGTGGTTGGCGTGGCCCTCCAGGTCGACACTGTTGTCCAGGGCGGCCACCACTTCGGTCTTGCCGGTACCGGTCATGCCGCCGACCACCACGAAGTCGCACTCGGCCACAGCGCTGTCCAGCGTCTCGATCAGGAAGGTGCGCATGGCCTTATAGCCGCCGATCACCCGTGGGTAGTCGACCCCGGCTTCCTTCAGCCACTGCTGCACGATCTGCGAGCGCAGGCCGCCACGGAAGCAGTACAGGTAGCCGTTCGGATTAGCCCTGGCGAAGGCGGCCCAGGCCTCGATGCGCTCGGCCTTGGTCTTGCCGGAAACCAGCTGGTGGCCCAGCTCGATGGCCGCCTGCTGGCCGTGCTGCTTGTAGCAGGTGCCGACCTTCTGCCGCTCGATGTCGGTCATCAGCGGTAGGCTGACGGCGTTGGGAAAGGCGCCCTTGGCGAATTCGACCGGGGCGCGCATGTCCATCATCGGCACATCGTGGAGAAAGAGTTCGCGGTAGTCGGTGGTGTTGCCGCGCATCACAGCACCTCTACCGCGTGGCTCTGTCGCTCGACCAGTTGGCCGATGGGTGCCAGGTCCAGGCCCAGTTCAGAGGCGACGGAGAGGAACTCGACCTCGCCCTCCGACGCCACGGCCACCAGCAGGCCGCCGCTGGTCTGCGGGTCGCACAGCAGGTCGCGCTGCGCCTCGGAGATCGGCGCGATCTTGTCGCCGTAGCTGTCGAAGTTGCGCAGGGTGCCGCCGGGCACGCAGCCTTCGGTCAGGTAGTAATCGACGCCCGGCAGGCGCGGCACGGCGGCATAGTCCAGCTGGGCGGTCAGGCCGGAACCCTCGGCCATCTCCACCAGGTGGCCGAGCAGGCCGAAGCCGGTGACATCGGTCATGGCGTGTACACCGGCCAGCTTGCCGAAACGCGCGCCCGGCTTGTTCAGGGTGCACATCCAGTCGCGCGCCAGGCCAACGTCCTCGGCGCGCAGCCTGGCCTTCTTCTCGGCGGTGGTGAGGATGCCGATGCCCAGCGGCTTGGTCAGGTACAGCTTGCAGCCAGCGGTGGCGGTGTCGTTGCGCTTCATGTGCTTTTTCTCGACCACGCCAGTCACGGCCAGACCGAAGATCGGCTCCGGCGTATCGATCGAGTGGCCGCCCGCCAGCGGGATGCCGGCAGCGTCGCACACGGCGCGGCCACCACGGATCACTTCGCGGGCCACCTCCGGCGGCAGCAGGTTCACCGGCCAGCCGAGGATGGCGATGGCCATCAGTGGATCGCCACCCATAGCGTAGATGTCGCTGATCGCGTTGGTCGCGGCGATGCGGCCGAAGTCGAACGGGTCGTCGACGATTGGCATGAAGAAGTCGGTGGTCGAGACCACCCCGCGCTCGTCGTCCAGGGCGTACACCGCCGCATCGTCGCGCGAGGCGTTGCCGACCCACAGCCGCGGATCGAGGTTCTGCGCGCCGCTGCCAGCGAGGATCACCTCCAGCACCTTGGGGGAAATCTTGCAGCCGCAGCCGGCGCCATGGCTGTACTGGGTCAAACGGATCGGCTCGGTCATCGGCAAGGCTCTCGGCAAATCGGAAAACAGGTCGCGGATTCTAGCAAAGCTGCTCTTTGCCCCGGCCGTCCCTATAATCGCCGGCTTTCTACTACCCTGACGGAGCCCGGACACAGCCTCGGCTGGCCGGCCCCTTCGAACCTTTTCCGCCATTGAACCGGAGAATCTTCATGCTCAAGCACGTCCTGGCCCTGACCGCCGGCCTGACCCTGTCCCTCTCCGCCCTGACCAGCCAGGCCGCCGACGTACTGAAGGTCAGCGCCATTCCCGACGAGGCCCCCACCGAGCTGCTGCGCAAGTTCAAGCCGCTGGGCGCCTACCTGGAGCAACAGCTGGGCATGAAGGTCAAGTTCGTCCCGGTCGCCGATTACCCGGCGGTGGTCGAGGCGCTGGCCACCGACCGTCTGGACATGGCCTGGCTGGGCGGCTTCACCTTCGTCCAGGTCCGCCTGAAGACCGGCAACGCCATCCCGCTGGTACAGCGCGAGCAGGATGCCCAGTTCACCAGCAAGTTCATCACCGCCAACCCGGACGTGAAGTCGCTGGCCGACCTCAAGGGCAGGACCTTCGCCTTCGGTTCCATCTCCTCCACCTCCGGTAGCCTGATGCCGCGTTACTTCATGCTGCAGGACGGCATCAAGCCGGAAACCTACTTCAGCCGCATCGGCTACTCCGGCGCGCATGACGCCACCGCCGCCTGGGTACAGGCCGGCAAGGTCGATGGCGGCGTGCTCAACGCCAGTGTGTGGGACAAGCTGGTCGCCGCCGGCAAGGTCGATACCGACAAGGTCAAGGTCTTCGCCACCACACCGGCCTACTACGACTACAACTGGACCGTGCGCGGTACCCTCGACCCGGCCCTGGCCGAGAAAATCAAGCAGGCATTCCTCGCCCTCGACCCGGCCAACCCCGAGCACAAGGCGATCCTCGACCTGCAGGCCGCCTCGCGCTTCATCGATACCAAGCCGGAAAACTACAAGGGTATCGAGGACGCCGCCCGCGCCGCCGACCTGCTGAAATGAGCCTGCGCCTATCCGGCGCTGAGCTGCAGCACGGTAATGGCGTCCACGCCCTGCGCGGCGTGGACCTGGCCATCGCGGCCGGCGAACGGGTCGCCGTCATCGGCCCGTCCGGCGCCGGCAAGTCCAGCCTGCTCAATCTGCTCGCCGCTGCCCTGCGCCCCTCTGCCGGCATGGTCGAACTGCTCGACGCACAACCCTGGCAACTCGCCGCGGGCGCACGCCAGCGCCTGCGTAGGCGCATCGGCCTGATCCACCAGGCACCGCCCCTGCCGCCGCGGCAGCGGGTGGTCACCGCCGTGCTGGCCGGCAAACTCGGTCAGTGGGGGCTGGGCAAGAGCTTGCTCAATCTGCTGCACCCCATCGATATCCCCGGTGCCAGGGAAGTGCTCACCCGCCTGGATCTTGCCGACAAACTGTTCGCCCAGTGCCAGCAGCTCTCCGGCGGCCAGTTGCAGCGCGTCGGCATCGCCCGTGCGCTGTACCAGGACCCTGAACTGCTGCTGGCCGACGAGCCGGTATCGGCGATGGACCCAGTGCTGGCCGACCACACCCTCAGTGTGCTCTGCCGCCACGCCGAGGCGCGCGGCGTGACCCTGGTCGCCAGCCTGCACGCGGTGGACCTGGCCCTCGCCCATTTCCCGCGCATCGTCGGCGTGCGCGAAGGGCGCATCGCCTTCGACCGCCCGGCCAGCGAGGTCACCCAGGACCTGCTCGACGCCCTCTACGTCAACGAGCAGCTGGTGTCACCACAGGCACCGTCGGCGACCCTGGTCCTGCAGATCCCGCGATGCTGAACGCACTTACTGTAGGAGCGGCCTTGGCCACGAATCTCGCGGCCAAGGCCGCTCCCACAAAGCAGTCCCACCCCAGGGCAGCTTTATGCTGAGCCGCGACACTCGCGACCCCGCCGCCCTGCCCCGGCTGCTGCTCACCGTGCTGGCAGTGGCCCTGTTGTGGCCGGGCATCCGCCTCGCCGAGTTGGACCCGGGCGTGCTGCTGCGGGCCGACAGCCAGAGCGAGATGGGCCGCTTCGTCACCGCCTTCTGGCCCCCGGCGCACACGCCCGACTTCTTCCATCTATTGCTGGAGGCCACCCTGCAGACCCTGGCCATCGCTACCGCCGGCATGGCCCTGGCGCTGTTGGTAGCGATCCCCGCCGGCCTAGCCGCCAGTCGCGCCCTGTCTCTGTCGGCGGCGTCCCGCGGCGGCCGCCCGAGCGTCCTCGGCCAGGCCCTGCGCTGGCCGGTGCGCGGCCTGCTGATCTTCCTGCGCAGCGTGCCGGAGATCGTCTGGGCGCTGCTGTTCGTCCGCGCCGTCGGCCTCGGCCCAACCGCCGGGGTGCTGGCCATCGCCATCACCTACGCCGGCATGCTCGGCAAGGTCTACGCGGAAATCCTCGAATCGGTGGACCAGCGCCCGATGCACGCCCTGCTGCAGGGTGGCAGCAGCCGGCTCGCCGCCTTCGTCTACGGCCTGTTGCCCAACGCCGCCGCCGAGCTGACCTCCTACACCGTGTACCGCTGGGAATGCGCGATCCGCGCCTCGGTGGTGATGGGTTTCGTCGGCGCCGGCGGCCTGGGCCAGCAGCTCGACCTGTCGCTGCGCATGTTCGCCGGCGGCGAGGTGGCCAGCATGCTGCTGACCTTCCTCCTGCTGGTTCTGCTGGCCGATGCGCTCAGCCGCGTGCTGCGCGGGAGGCTGGCATGAGGCGCCTGGCCGACATCGCTCTGCTGCTGGCAATCCTCTCCGCCGCGGTCTCCTCCTTCGCCTACCTGGACATGGACCTGGCCGCTCTGGGCCAGGCCGACAACCTGCGGCAGATGGGCGCCTACGCTGCGCGTTTCCTGCAGCCGGACCTGAGCGGCGGCCACCTGCTGGCCATCGGCCGCGGTGCCCTGGAAACCCTGGCCATGTCCGCCCTCGGCACCCTGCTCGCCGCCGCACTCGGCCTGTTCCTGGCCCTGCCGGCCGCAGGGCGCTTCGGCGGTGTCGCCCAGGCCCTGGTGCGCCTGCTCCTCAACGGCCTGCGGGCGATTCCCGAGCTGGTGTGGGCGGCGCTGATGGTGCTGGCCGCCGGGCTCGGCCCTAACGCCGGCACCCTGGCCCTGGCGCTGCATACGGCGGGCGTGCTCGGCCGGCTGTTCGCCGAGGCGCTGGAAAACACTCCGGCGGCGCCGGCCGAGGCCATCCGCCTGCAGGGCGGTGGCCAAGTCGCGGCATTCTGCTACGGAACCCTGCCCAACCTCTGGCCGCAGCTGCTGGCGTACACGCTGTACCGCTGGGAGAACAACATCCGCATGGCCAGCGTGCTCGGCTTCGTCGGCGCCGGCGGCCTGGGGCAGATGCTCTACGTCAGCCTCAGCCTGTTCCAGGAGGCGCAGGCCAGCACGGTGATCCTGGCGATGCTGGCGCTGGTATTCGGTGTAGATGCACTGAGCGGCTGGACGCGCCAGCGGTGGGTTCGCGTCTAGCAAAGCCGCCACAGATGAACACCAGCGGCTGGCAAAAAGCCGGCCTTTGGGACAGCGACTTCTCATAGCCCCCAAATCGTTCATCTTTTGGCATTGCTATGCAAAAAACCAAGGCAGCTCCGACTTATGAACGAATCAGACTTCAATGTTGACCGCGCCCTTTAGAAGCAAAAATCACGGAGGGGCTTTTTCAACAGAATCGGCCAATAGCGCTCATCAAGCGTCTAGGAAAACCACGGCGATTCAGAGACTAAGCGAGCCTCACCTGAACGTGTCAACAAGCCTAAGCTATGAGCGCAGTATTACCTTCAGTTCTATCTTCCACCGCTTCGTTAGATGCTCCGAGCAAAAGTGAATGTAAGCATCAATTGCGGTGTAACTACTAAGTAAGCAGTAGCTCTCTTCAAAAATCTGAATTCTGGCCCCTTGCCACCATAGAAGTGGACACTATTCCTTAGCCCAATGGCGAGGGAGCACACGCGATGATGGACTGGATGGTCATCTATAAAACAGCCGAAGGCGTCGAAAGCAGAGTTGAATTGCGAGCAGCCACTGTTCCAAACCTCAGAGCCGTGGCTTGGCATGTGATCATGAACGCATACCACCAAAAACCGCCTCGCCCGCTAGGGAATCTCTCAGCGGAACAGTGGCTGGAAGCGTGTGAGATAGAACTTGTTGACCTCGTGCTGCTTAGGCAGAAGAGCAGGAGCAGCTTCAGCTGAAAGCCAAGCGGCGCATTCTTCTCTCCTACTTCCAACCGCTCTACGAACACCTCAAACGCCACGACGGAGCGCAAGGCTCCGGCTGTCTGCTCGGATACCCATCGTGGCGTTACGAGTGCCTACCGCGGCCACAATCAGAGATCGCTCGAAAAAAAGCAGTGACCATTTTCATGGTGACCGCTCAAGCTATTGCCTTCAACTTCGAGAGGCAATTGGAGGTCACTGTTCAGGACTGGAGCCGGAACTCACCTGGCACCGTAGATAGTCCAATGAAGGAGCCTCAGCATGACAAATGATTACGAGATACGTGAGCGTGCCTATGCGCTGTGGGAGAAGAACGGCCGCCCTGAGGGCTTTGCTGATGAGTTCTGGCAACAGGCCCGGGAGCAACTGCAAGCTGAACGACATCAAAAAGATGATCCCGAGTCTTTCAGCGGAGGAATGGAGTCCAGTGTCACGCCACCGAAGCCCAAAAGCCCCCGACGCAGCCGTAAATGATCTATCGGCGAGAGCCGCCTAGTAATCAGCTCTCGCCCGCTTGCGCGCCAAGCTTTCCACTGCGCGAGTAACGGTCCTGCAATCGGTCGCATCGAGAGTGCTGTCGCTACCTAGCACTCGAACTATGACGAGCGCCCAGTAGTCACTCTTTAAGCTTGGCTTGCACGCGCAGCAGGCCTTCATCACACGCACTAGCGGCACCATGAACCGAGAGGATTATCCATGAGCGAACAAAATGTCACTGGCTGGGAACGAGCGTTATCGCTGGCCGTCGGAATCGCAGGGGTTGGAAATGGCTTCAAGCGCGGCGGAGTCAGCGGATTTCTAGAAATAGCGGCCTCGCTACTCGCGGTGAAGCGCGGCCTAACCGGGCACTGCGCCATGAAGAGCTCGTTGGCGCGAGTCTCAAGCCACCCAACCCCGACTACCTCTGGTCCGCAAGGCAACATGGACAACGAGCTGGGTGTACCGGGCGGCGCATATAACGTAAGGCCTGCCCAGCTTAATGCACCATCCGAATCACCGTTAGGATGATATCGCGGAAAGCGGGGTGTCTGGCTTCCGGCCCTGGGAAATCTAGCAGTAGCAGTTTTGGCTTTCCCGAGAAGATAGGCAGTAGCTCCGATGAAAACTGCGCAGGGGATAGGTTAAGAAGCGCCACATGTCGGCTAGGGATTTCCTACTGCGCATTTTGGTGAGTGGCATGTGCCCAAATAGGCAATTGAGGCTGGCGTCAGAGCCTTCCGAAATGGCCTCGACTCGATTCTTAAGAAAGGAGGCCTATGTTGGGCCTCCCTCCATACAGTCCACTTAGCTACGCCCCCGCCGGTGGCTGTTTTGACCTCCTTTGCGGCCTGCTTCAGAGGCCTTTGCACGGTCATTGGCAGAATTGCCCCCGCTGCTCTGACCACCTTTCTTGCCAACTTCGGAAGCCTTTTGCCGATCATTCGCGAAATTGCCAGGGTTGTTGCTCATCTTGGAATCTCCTATCGAACAGGCACGATTGCCTGTCTCAATCACGCCTCGCTAGGAAAACCTCGATGAATGGTCGCTTGTGTCTCCGTAAAGCGGCTTCCGAAAGGTCTTAGATCAAACAGCACTTGCTTGATCTGCCATCGGCCATAGTTGGCGGCTCTTAGGTGGGCTGCAGCATTCGAGGCATGTAGCGCGCCGCCGTTCGGATCGATTTCGCCTGAACCACGGGCCGGGGATGCGGCCACAACAGAAACACCCCCGTGGAGGAACCTCGACATGCTCGGCGAATTCACTCTTCTGTTCATCGCCCTCGGCGTCATCATCATCCTGCTCGACCTGTGGGCCATCGTCAGCGTGTACCGCAGCGACAAGGGCGTGGAGAGCAAGGCCCTGTGGTCGCTGGGCATCGCGCTGTTCCCGCTGCTCGGCCTGGTCCTGTGGGGCATCTTCGGCCCGCGTGGCATGGCCCATCCGCCGTCCTCGCCGGAGCACAGCAAGTGAGCCGCGGCCGTCATGGCCGCAGCACCACCTTGCGGCAGTCGTTCTGCTGCTTGTCGAACATCTTATAGCCTTCCGCCGCCTGCTCCAGCGGCAGGCGGTGGCTGATGATCACGTCCGGCTTCAGCTCGCCGCGCTCGACATGCTCCAGCAGCGTCGGCAGCAGCGGCTGCACGTGGGTCTGGCCCATCTTGAAGGTGAGGCCCTTGTCGAACGCGTCACCGAACAGGAAGCCGTGGATGAAGCCGGCATAGACCCCCGGCACGCTCACCGTGCCGCCGCGGCGCACGGCGGCGATGCATTGGCGCAGGGCCTTGCCGCTGCTGGCCTCCAGCTTGAGAGTGGTGAGGATGGTCTCGGTGGTGCTGCCCTTGGCCTCGAAGCCCACCGCGTCGATGGCCGCGTCCACGCCGCGGTGGCCGGCGGTCCGCTCGATGATGGCTTCGGCCGGGTCGTCCACCTGGTCGAAGTCGATCGGGATGACGCCGTAGGTCTGGCGGGCGAACTCCAGGCGGTAGGGCGATTCGTCGACCATGAAGATCTGCTCGGCGCCGAGCAGCCGCGCGCAGGCGGCGGCCATTAGCCCGACCGGGCCGGCGCCGTAGATGGCCACGCTGCTGCCCGGGCGGATGCCGGCGTTGACCGCCGCCTGGTACCCGGTGGGCAGGATGTCGCTGAGAAACAGCACCTGCTCGTCCTGCAGGGTGCCCGGCACCTTCATCGGCCCGACGTTGGCCTTGGGCACGCGCACGTATTCCGCCTGGCCGCCGGGCAGGCCGCCGTACAGGTGGCTGTAGCCGAACAGCGCGGCGCCGGAGGGAATCTGTTTCTTGTTGAGGATGGCGCCGCGGCCGGGGTTGGTGGTCTCACAGGCGGCGTGCAGGTCCATGGCGCAGAAGAAGCAGGTACCGCAGGCGATGACGAAGGGCACCACCACCCGGTCGCCCTTGCTCACCCGGGTCACCGCCGGGCCGGCGTCGACCACTTCGCCCATGAACTCGTGGCCGAAGATGTCGCCGTCCTTCACCTGCGGGATCTTGCCCCGGTACAGGTGCAGGTCGGAGCCGCAGATGGCGGTGGCGGTCACCCGCAGGATGATGTCGTCGTCGGCCAGCATGACCGGGTCGGCGACGGTCTCGACGCGCACGTCGTGACTGCCGTGGTAGGTGAGTGCTCGCATGGGGGTGGTCCTCGTCAGTGGGCAAGTCCTTTATCGAGGAAGGGGGCGACGCGGGAGTTCACAGAGCTGGACGGGCGGCGCACAAGCCATTTCGCCTGAGCTTTACCGGGCGGTTTCGCTTCAGCGCATCGGCGACGAAGCGCTGAAGTCGTGGCGTCTGTAGCTCACGCTCCTACCGGTCAGAATTTGATTAGAGCCTTCTTCTCCCGACCAAGGTCGGCTGATTGAACAGGTGCTGCGGCCACCGGGCCAATGGAGGCAAATATGACCATTCGATGCTTAATCACTGGTTGTACCTGGTCCGCGGGCGAGATCGCCCTCATGGGCAAAGAAACCGTCCTGTGCCAATGCTGCGGCCGCTGTGGCAGCTTCCGATACCTGCCGGAGCACTGATTTGCGTCAGATACCTTGGAGAAGCACCAGGCGTGACTCGACCTGCAGCAGTCCGTTGCGCCTCTCCTTCATACGTCAAGGCCAAGCAATAGAAGTGACAGAAACCCGGCCTTAGCCGGGCTTTCAAGTGGGGTTACCTAGTCGGGAGCGTTCAGCGGATCACCTTCGTCGGGATTGCTGGGCTGCTCGGTGCCTGGATCATTCGGATCTCGCCAGTCCTCTGGGCGCTCCTCTTCCTGTTGGCCACTACTATCGTCAGGGGTAATCCCTGGCTCTACTGGCGGAATCGGGTCGTTTGGATCATTGGGGCCCTGCGGGTTCGCTTGCTGTGTCGTATTCATGATTCACCTCGATCGGAGCCGAGAGATGGCTCCCATGAGATTGGAGAAAGCGTGCAAGCCGGCTGTTCAATGAATCGCTGAGCTGTCGGACGGATGCCTTTTACACCTACTACGTTGCCGTTCTGCTTCATTATTTTATCTGCGAGCAAAGACCTGAACTCCCCGTCGAAGCGACCTGTCGACCCTTCAGGGACACCCGTCCTTGAACATGCATCCATTCGGAGACAAGTCATGGCTCGCAAGACCATTGAAGACCTTTTCATCCACGAGCTTTCCGATATCTACAGCGCGGAAAAGCAGATCACTCGCGCGCTTCCCAAAATGGCCAAGGCCTCAACCAATCCGCTGCTCAGTCAGGCATTTCAGGCTCACCTTGAAGAAACCCAAGGACAGATTGAACGGATCGACAAAGTTGTTGAGATCACCGGTTTCAAGCTCAAGCGCATGAAATGCGTCGCCATGGAAGGGCTGATCGAAGAAGGCAAGGAACTCATTGATGAGATCGACAAGGGCCCAGTTCTAGACGCAGGTCTGATCGGGGCCGCTCAGAAGGTAGAGCACTACGAGATTTCTGGGTACGGCACGTTGATCGCGATGGCCAAGCATCTGGGTCTGAAAAATGCGGCAGTGCAGTTGCTGAAGGAAACGTTGGCAGAGGAAAAGTCTACCGACGAGAAGTTGACCCAGATTGCCGAGCAAGGCGGTAACCAAGCCGCGACGCTCGACAAGTGAAGTTCGCTGGAAATCTCACCTTCCGGTAACTGAGCATGCTCCAGCAGGGCTTGCCGGAGCATGGGGAGAGTAACCAATGAGCTTGCTTGGGTTCGACGCGGACGAAATGCGAAACAGAACTCACCCTGTGCGGGAGCACATAGGCGTCCAGAGGGTGCAGTGGAAATTGGAGCGGGCCGGTGGCTGGATTCTGCTCGGCATCATGGTGATGACGCTGCTGGGCGTGTTTTCACGTGGGCCGTTGAGCTCGACCACGGCAGTAAGCCCGAATGGAAACCTAACGGTTGAGTACGAACGGTTTCTTCGCAATGGAGCGACCTTCACCATGGTGATCAGCGTTCGAGGCAACCCAGGGGAGATGCAGCACATTGATCTGTCTGGGGAGATGCTTGAAGGCACCACCATCGAAAGTATTCAGCCATCCCCTGATCAAGTCAGCACCCATAGGCGAACCGGACTTAGCTTGGATATTCGGCCTGATGCAGAGGGATATGCGCTTGTTCATCTCTCGCTCCGGGCAGATGGGGTTGGGCCTTACCGATCTCAGGTGAGCAACGGCTCATCCAAGGTCGATCTTGCTCAGTTCATTTATCCCTAGGAGAAAGCCTCATGGACGCTGTGCTAAGGGCCGCCGCCATCTACTTCGCTCTGCTGATACTGTTCAAGTTGGCAGGGAGGCGCTCGCTATCTGAGCTGACCATTTTTGATTTTGTTCTGTTGTTGATCATCGGCGAAGCGACTCAACAAGCTCTTCTTGGCGATGATTTCTCGATCACGAATGCCATACTCGTTATCGCCACGTTGCTGGCCATCGATATCTTCCTGAACAACCTCAAATGGCGATCAGAGAGATTCGACACCTGGCTCGAAGGCTCGCCTGTAATCGTCGTCGAACATGGGCGCCCATTAGAGAACCGCCTCAAGGCTGCCCGGATAAAAACGGAGGACATTCTGGAAGCGGCGCGGGAGAAGCAGGGCATTGATCGGATCGATCAGATCAAGTTCGCCATCATCGAAAAGAATGGGGCGATTTCCGTTGTCCCGGAAGAATGACAAACTATCCCGCACCGGAGCGCTGTCTTAGGGCAACTACGTCTAAGGCGCTTCCTGGGCAAGCCACTCTTCCACTTCACCCAATAGCGGCCAGTGGTCTCTGGCCCATTTGTACTTGGGAGGTGGGGTGGTGGTAATGACATAGGCGCGTCGATTTTGGCCCTCGCCAACTACCAAGCATTCAATGGCCATACCTAGGGGCACTTCAATCCATTGTGAAAGTCGCCGCCCTCTTAAGCCCGCGCTGCTTTGGTTCTGCATGAAGCGCTCCACAATAGCCTGAGCGCGGATTGGCTGGAGGACCTCCCACGTGCCCAAGTCGATAGTAGAAAGCCTCGCCCATCCTCCTTGCGGACTACTCCCAGCCTCCCCCTTACGCCGCCCCCAGATAATCCATTCTAGGGCTCCAGCACCTGGCAACTTTACAGGCAACGCAGCCATCGCCGTTTGATAATAGATTTTCGAAGTTCGATCTCCAATTCGAACCTCCACACCGCTACACATACTGCCACCTCCTCTACGCAATTCCGGCATATGGGTCAGTAACCGCCCCTACGCTATGACCGTGAGAACCTGGTAGCGGATCAGGGTATTTACGTCTTCACGCGCGCAGGGAGAGCCTCATAATGCCCATGGTCCTGGCAGAAACTGACAGAGGCGACTAGACCAGCGTAGCTACGCTCACTCAGCCACCGTCGGCGGCTGACAAACTCATCACGAAAATAACCTAGATGAGTGATGGGGCTGCCGAATGAAGTCAGCCCCCTCGACATGGCATGGAGCTCTCATGTACCAGCGCGTGAGGCAGATCTGTAGAGGGCTCTGTCAATTGCAGCTGTGAGCAGTATGACGAGCAACAGCTAAACAAATGGAAGCGACAGAAGCCCGGCTTCAGCTGGTTTCCAAGTGAGCTCACATTGGCAGCGCGCACCATCAAGTAGCAGGCAATTCTTCGCGACGGCTGATAATGCGAGATACCAAGCCATAGATGACGGCATCCTCCGCCGGCATCCAGAGGTCACGCTCAATATCCTCGCGCACCCGCTCAAGCGGCTGGCCACTTTCGCGTGCAATGACCTGAGTGATGCGTTCGCGGGCTTTGATGATTTCGGCGGCCTGGATGGCTATGTCGCTGGCAGGGCCGCCAGCGCCGCCACTGGGTTGATGGATCAGAAAGCGTGTCTGTGGCAGGCAGAAGCGGCGTTCTCGAGGAGCGCCAAGATAGAGGTGCGTAGCAGCGCTGCCCACCCAGCCGGTGCCAACCATGTTGACCGGCGACGAAACGAAGCGCGCTACGTCATGGATCGCATCCCCCGATTCGAGATGACCGCCGGGAGACGAAATGATCAGGGTAATGGGCGCGCTAGACTCAGCATCCAGTGTAAGCAGCTTGCGCACGGTCTCGGATGCCAGTGTGTCGGTGATGGTGCCGAACACCAGAACCATCCGGGATCGGAATGCTTTTTCTTCCAGAAAAGTGTTGTCCTGAGCAGGTGTCGGCTTGGGCGAGGTGTCAGTTTCTTGTGCAAGCATCTGGATAACTCCATGGTACTAATTCATTCAATAAACGAACGATGAGGTTTTTCCGTGACATCCCCCGCTGATTCCCATCCTTTGGCCGTTGACGAAGTACTGCGCCGCCGTTTGATTGCATTGGCCCGGCAATGGCTAGACCAGAAGGAGCAAGCCGAAGACTTGGTACAGGACACATGGCTACGCACGGCAGACGGCAAACTGCCTGTCACAACCAGCAGCCGCGAGGCGTGGCTGATCACGGTGCTGCGCCATCTGTGCATAGATACCTGGCGTAGGCAGAGTCGCTATCAAGTCGTTCTTGACCAGTTTTCGGAGACCAATGCGACATCCGTTGTCGAGACGCCCGAACAACTGGCTGAACAGGCGCAACGCGTCGAGCAGGCGCTGTGCCGCCTGACCCACGCCTTGCCGGCCGACGACGTTGCGCTGGTGCTGCTCTACGAGGTGTTCGATTTCGGTCACGCTGAACTTGGCGAGTTGTCGGGTCGCAGCGAAGCGGCCTCGCGCCAACACCTGCGTCGCGTACTGCAGCGCCTGCGCCATAACGACCGAGATGATCCAATAGACAACTCTTGCTATCTGCTCGCGCTGTGCCAATTGGCAGTAGCGCAGCGTGATCCGTCTGGACTGGTCGCCGTACTGCGGACCTCCAGACTCCAAGCGATTGCGCTATCCGCACAGGCGCTGCCACTGAATTCTGGTGAAAGCGCAAGGCAGCCGACTACTCGTCTGTTCCAGATTGGTAACCTTCTTACCTTGCTGAGTCAGACTCCTTGCGGGCTTGTAGCCTTACTGCCGCTGGGCGACGCCGTCGCCGAGCCGGCCTGATGAAGTGGATTGGTCGGATGGATATCTCGTTTGCCGACATCCTCGCATCGCACGGTCACCACTTTGGCTCATCGCTGCCGGGTGGTACTGACGGGCGCGTGTAACACGCAGGCGTTCGCGCCAATCGCGCACTGGGACTGATAGCTCGCAACAATCCAAAGCCGGACATCTCATCCGTTAGCCAACGCGACAGGTCGGTCTGACCGGTTCGCAGGCCACTCTCGATACGCCCCAGCCCCCGCAGCCAATGACCGGTCTGGGCGAGCGATATCTGGACATGCCAGCTTCCGCCCTCGCGTTGCTGGCGCCACAAGGCTGCTGCCGCGCCGAAGGCCATCAGGAAGCCGCTTGCTTGGTCAAGGATCTGCATAGGCAACGCGCGTGGCTTGCCATCGCCTGCCGCCTGGCCTTCGGCATAGTTGAACCCCATGGCCGTCTGCACCAGCGAGTCGAAGCCGCGCCGCTGTACCCACGGGCCTTGGGTGCCGTAGGCAGTTAGCGATACAGCGACGATGCCGGGGCTCCGCGCAGCCAGTGCTTCCGGCGAAAAACCGAGTACCGCCAATCCGCCCGGACGGTAACCTTGCGAGAACACATGGGCTTCCTTGGCAAGCCGCCAAAGTATCTCGCGGCCGGTATCTGTACGCAGGTCGATATGCGCCGAACGCTTGCCCCGGCTGGTCTCGGCAATGGCGGCAATGTTCGGCAGGTTCGGGGAATTGACCAGCATGACATCCGCGCCGAATGAGGCCAGAGCCCGGCCCCCTACCGGACCGGCGAGAACACGTGTGAGGTCGAGCACGCGCAGGCCAGTAAGTGGCCGGGCATCATCTGCCAAAACGGGCAATGCGCGCACAGGCGCATCACCGATCCGGGTAATCGTCATCAGCGGCTGAGCAGCTACTGCCTGGCCCTGGAGCGTCGCATCCCACTCGGCGAAACTGCGTAGCGCCGTGGCTACCAGCGCGCGATCAGCCGCCGCTTGCTCGAAATCCAACGCCTTCCAGCCCAGCAGGGCATGCGCGACCTCCGCGCGCGTAGCCGATGCCGGGTCCAGCCCCAGTAGGCGCAGTGCGCCATCTCGGTGATGAGGAAAGTTGGTGTGCACACGCACATGGCCATCGACGCATCGGTACAAACCCGCCAACGAGTCCCATTGTTCAGGTGCCTGTCCGTCCACAGTGAAATAGCCCGTGCATTCGGCGGCGGCGTGGGCCATGTCCACCTTGATGAGCTGACGTGGTTGGCCGCGCGCGTGGGCCAACTCGCAGGCGGCCAGCGCGGCAGCCGCAATGCTTGCCTGCGCAGCAGTCCCCACCGCGAAGGATGACGGGAGTACCGGGTCGTGGCCCGTCAAGGCAATCTGAACCAGCGCCTGCGGCGGCATGCCACCGAGTGACCATAGGGAATTCAGGACAGTGTAAGGACTCATCGTGGCGTCTCCTCAATCGAACAAAGAGCACTCGAAATGCATGTGCTGCGCGATCTGCCTTTCCACCACCTGTTGAAGCGCTCGCTGGCCTGACAGTCTTGAAGGTTGCCACAGATCAGAGTTCAGCCAAGGTGCTCAGCACAAAGTCTGCACGCTCCGCCACACTGACTTTCGGCAAAAGCGATACTGCATACCCCAAGGCCGGATAGCTCTGTAGCAACCGCTCGTATTCCGCTAGCGCAGCATCCAGGGCATGGCGCCGCTCTGCATCCTGAACATAGATTTCCGGCCACGGTGGCGTCAGAAACACAATCGAGTGATAGCGATAGGACTGGCCTAGAGTCGCCAGTAAGGGCTCGCCTATCTGCGCCTGCAGTGCGGCCGCTGCGTCGACCAGACCACGATCAAAGAACACCCATTGAGAGCTGTTTCGCTGAACGTTGGCATGGTCATCCTGCGCCTGTTGGATGACACGGCGCAAAAATCCCACCATGTCGATCCATGGCAAGGCCTGCCCACCCTGGCTCAGCTCCTCCTGAACGATGCGCCGCCCAGGCTCTTCGATCACGTCATAGCCACGTCGCTGAAGCTCCGCGAGAAGTGTCGATTTACCTCCTCCTGAACAGCCGGAAATGATGACGTACTGGCTCGTGGGTTCTGGTCGGGTCATTGGCTACTCCCAAGCGATCTGAGTCTAAAAATTTCAATTACACATTACTGCCCTGAGATCAGCCTACCCTGGAGCCACCTCCAGGCACGCTGCCGACCTGCTCTGACGCAGGTGAGCAGCGAGCAGAAAAGACGAAACGCATCTGGTGGTGACTTCAGGGGGAGTCATTGCCAGCTCGCCCAGGCATTGCTGGGCCTGATCGATGAAGCGGCCATGCAGATCAACTGATACGCCGAGGCGACATTCATCGCCTCGACTTGACCTACGCCTGAGAGAAACCAAATACTGTTTATTCATACAGCTATTGGTTATCTATCATGGCATCCGTGGTCGCCCTTGACCGTCTGCTCGACGCGCGTCGCGTCTGGCGAGGTCAGGCCATTGCTTCCCCCTCTCCCAGCCCTCATCCAACCGGGCTCGTCGAACTGGACGCGGTCCTTCCTGGTGGAGGCTGGCCGGACTCGGCACTGAGCGAGATCCTGGTCGCCAAGACTGGTATCGGTGAGCTTCGCCTGCTGTGGCCCACCCTGGCGCGTCTGACCGCCATAGGCGAGCGAGTGGTCTTGGTAGGGCCTCCCCATCTGCCCTACCCCCAAGCCTGGCTCTCGGCCAATGTGGACTTGCGTCATCTGGCCATCGTCCAGGCTACAGGGCGCGACGCCTTGTGGGCCGCCGAACAGTGCCTGCGTTCGGGCAGTTGTGGCGCCGTGCTCTGCTGGCCACGACAGGCTGACGACCGAGCCCTTCGTCGCCTGCAGGTAGCTGCTGAAACAGGCCAGACGCTGGCGTTCGTCTACCGCCCTCTGGAGGAAGCGGTAAACCCATCGCCCGCAGCTCTTCGGCTGGCTGTCGATGCCTATCCGGCTCAGCTGCGGGTGCTCAAGTGTCGTGGCGGCCTGGCTCCAGCACGGCCGATCACAGCCGCCTGGCGGTGAGGCCGACATGCTCTGGGCCTGCATTCTGCTGCCGCAACTGGCCATGGATGGCGTGCTGCGCCACCGCACCGACACCGACGCTCCCCTAGTACTGCTCGCTGGTACGCCGCAACGTCGCGTGCTGCAGGCGGTCAACCCGGCGGCACGCGCGCTCGGCCTAAAACCCGGCCAAACCCTCACCGCGGCCCAGGCGCTCATTCGCGACTTCGTCACAGCCGACTACGATCTGGCGGCCATCGAGCATTGGCAGCGTTTCCTCGCCGCCTGGTCCTACGGCTTCAGTGCCCAGGTCAGCCTGCACTATCCGCGCTGCCTGCTGCTGGAGGTGCAGTCCAGCTTCGGGCTGTTCGGTCCCTGGCCGCGCTTCGAGGCGCGCCTGCGCGAAGAACTGACTGCACTGGGCTTCCAACACCGTATTACCCTCGCACCCAACCCAGCGGCTGCGCGGGTACTGGCCAACACCCACGACGGCCTGGCGATCACCGATACCAAGACGCTGCGCCAGACACTCGACCGGCTGCCGGTGGACCGTCTCGGCCTGCCTCACGAGATCGCGACATCCTTCACCCGCATGGGTCTACGCCATCTGCGACAACTGCTCGCCCTGCCGCGCGACAGCCTAGCGAAACGCTTCCCTGCCGAAGTGCTGATTCAGCTCGATACGCTGCTCGGTCATCGCCCGTTGGCCCTGGATTTCTATCGCCCTCCGGATGTATTCGACGCGCGTATCGAACTGAATTTCGAGGTCGAGTCGCACCAAGCGCTGCTGTTCCCACTACGCCGACTGACGGCAGACCTCGCTGTCTTTCTGGCGGGCCGCGACAGCGGGGTGCAGCGCTTCGTCCTGCACCTGGAGCACCGCGATCAAGCCGACACCCAGGTGCCGGTCGGCCTGCTCGCCGCCGAGCGTGAAGCGGCCATGCTCTTCGAGCTGACCCGGGGCCGCCTGGAACCCCTGCAACTGCCGGCACCGGTACTGGCGGTGCGGCTGATTGCGCGTGAGCTGCCGGCCTTCACGCCAGAGCATCGCCAGCTGTTCGACGACCGCCCGCAGCAATCGCTGCCCTGGGAACAGCTGCGCGAGCGCTTGCGTGCTCGCTTGGGAGACGATGCCGTGCAGGGGCTGGATGCCCGCGCCGACCATCGTCCCGAACACGCCTGGCAAACAGGACAGCGCAAACCTGGCTCTCCCCTCCCCGCCACGGGCCCTCGCCCCAGCTGGTTGCTGGCCGAGCCGCAACCGCTGCGTGAAGACTCACTACGCATCCTCGCCGGCCCAGAACGCATCGAGTCCGGCTGGTGGGACGGTGGCGGCGTACGCCGCGATTACTACCTAGTAGAGACACGCGCTGGCCAACGTGGCTGGGCCTTCCGTACGTCCGAGGGGCCGCTGTGGCTACACGGTTGGTTCGCATGACCGACTATGTCGAACTGCACTGCCTGTCCAATTTCAGCTTCCAGCGCGGCGCCTCCAGTGCCGACGAGCTGTTCGAGCGTGCCGCCCGCCTTGGCTACCGAGCCCTGGCGATCACCGATGAATGCACCCTGTCAGGCATCGTCCGTGCCTGGCAGGCCTCGAAGGACACCGGCCTGCCGCTGATCGTCGGCAGCGAGGTGCACATCGAGCATGGTCCCAAGCTGGTCCTGCTGGCCGAAGATCTCTGCGGCTATCAGGCGCTCTGCCATCTGATCACCCTCGCCCGGCGCCGTGCCGAAAAAGGCACCTACCGCCTGCTGTTCGATGATTTCGACCAGCCCCTGGAAGGCCTGCTGGCGATCTGGCTGCCGGCGGAAGATGCCCGGCATGTGCCGTGGATGCGAGTGCATTTTCCAGAGCGGTTGTGGCTGGGGGTCGAGTTGCACCGAGGCTCAGACGATGCCACGCGCCTGCGCCAACTGCTCGAGCTGGCTAAAGACTGCGACCTACCGCCCGTTGCCTGTGGTGATGTGCACATGCATGCCCGAGGCCGTCGCGCATTGCAGGACTGCATGACGGCCATCCGTCATCATCTTCCGGTAGCCGAAGCAGGCGCCTATCTGTTTCCCAATGGTGAGCACCACCTGCGCCGCCACGAGGAGCTGCTTGAGCTATATCCGCCGGAACTACTTGCCGAGACACTACGCATCGCCGCGCGCTGCACCTTCGATTTCGAGCAATTGCACTATCAGTACCCGCACGAGCTGGTACCCGCAGGCCACGACGCCACCTCCTGGCTGCGTGAGCTGGTCAGGCAAGGCGCGCAGTGGCGCTGGCCAGATGGCGTACCGGCAGATAGTCAAACGCAGCTCGAGTACGAGTTGGCGCTGATTACCGAGCTGCGCTACCAGAGTTACTTCCTCACGGTCCACGACATCGTCCGCTTCGCCCGCAACGAGCACATCCTCTGCCAGGGTCGAGGCTCTGCAGCCAACTCCACGGTGTGCTTTGCCCTGGGCATCACCGAGCTGAACCCCGCGAGCAGCAAGCTGCTGTTCGAGCGTTTTCTGTCTCGTGAGCGCAACGAGCCGCCGGACATCGATGTCGATTTCGAGCATGAGCGCCGCGAGGAAGTCATTCAGTACGTGTTTCGTCGCTATGGTCGAGGGCGTGCCGCGCTGACCGCAGTCGTGAGCACTTACCACGGTGCTGGCGCGGTTCGTGACATCGCCAAGGCACTTGGCCTTCCGCCCGACCAGATCAATGCCTTGGCCGATTGCTGCGGACGCTGGAGCAACCGCCCACCGTCGGCGGAGCGCCTGGCCGAAGCTGGCTTCGATGCGGACAACCCAGTGCTGCGCCGGGTACTGGCGCTGACTGGAGAGCTGATCGGTTTTCCTCGTCATCTGTCACAGCACCCGGGAGGCTTCGTGATCTCGGAGTACCCGCTGGAGACCCTGGTGCCAGTGGAGAACGCCACGATGGCCGATCGCACCGTGATTCAGTGGGACAAGGATGATCTCGATCTGGTCGGCCTGCTCAAGGTCGACGTGTTGGCTCTCGGTATGCTCACCGCACTGCGCCGATGCTTCAGGCTGATCGAGCGCTATCGCGGTACCCGCTGGACGCTGGCTGGGTTGCCCCAGGACGACGAGGCCACCTACGCAATGATCAGCCGCGCCGACACCATTGGTGTGTTCCAGATCGAGTCACGGGCGCAGATGGCCATGCTGCCACGCCTCAGGCCCAAGGAGTTCTACGACCTGGTGATCCAGGTGGCCATCGTTCGACCCGGGCCGATCCAGGGTGACATGGTGCATCCCTACCTGCGCCGGCGGAACGGCGAAGAGTTGGTCGAATACCCCTCCGAGGAATTGAGGCCGGTGTTCGAGCGAACCCTCGGCGTGCCGCTGTTCCAGGAGCAGGTGATGGAACTGGCCATCGTCGCCGCCGACTACACCCCGGGCGAAGCCGATGAACTGCGTCGCAGCATGGCGGCCTGGAAACGTCATGGCGGGCTGGAACCGCATCGGCTGCGGCTGACCTCGCGCATGCTCGAAAAAGGTTACACCGCCGAATTCACCGATCGCATCTTCAGGCAGATCGAAGGGTTCGGTAGCTACGGCTTTCCCGAATCTCATGCCGCCAGCTTCGCCCTGCTCACCTACGCCAGTTGCTGGCTGAAGTGTCATGAGCCAGCGGCCTACGCCTGTGCATTGGTCAACAGCTGGCCGATGGGTTTCTACAGCCCTGACCAGGTGCTGCAGGACGCTCGCCGACATGGCATCGAAGTGCGCCCGGTGGACGTGCGTTACAGCGACTGGGACTGCAGTTTGGAGCCGACCGGCCATGCACAGCCTGCCGTTCGCCTTGGGCTGCGGATGGTCAAAGGCATGCGCGAGGACGATGCGCGACGCATCGAGAACACACGCCAGGCTGGGCCCTTCGTAGACGTCGAGGATCTGAGCCGGCGTACCGGACTAGATGCCCGCGCCCGCGAACGGCTGGCGGACTCAGGAGCCCTGCGAGGTCTCGCAGGACATCGCCATCGGGCGCGCTGGGCCGTGGCCGGCGTGGAGCCGCAGCTGCCTCTGTTCGCCGGGCAGGCCTCGCCCACCGAAACACCCGTGAGCCTGCCGCTTCCCACAGTCGGCGAGGATCTGCTCACCGACTATACGACCTTGGGCACGACTCTCGGCCCTCACCCCCTGGCGCTGCTACGTCGCCAACTCAAGGCTCAGCGCTGTCGCAGCTCACGTGAGCTTGCCGCTGTCGAGCCAGGCAGACCGGTCAGCATTGCGGGGCTGGTGATTGGTCGCCAGCGTCCGCAGACCGCCAGCGGGGTAATCTTCGTCACCCTCGAGGACGAGTTCGGACTGGTCAACGTGGTGGTCTGGCACGACCTAGCTGAGCGCCAACGACGGGTGCTGGTGCAGTCACAGATGTTACGCATCGATGGACATCTGGAGGCGGCGGATGGCGTGCGTCACGTGATCGCCGGTCGGCTGAGCGACCTCACTTCCCTGCTGACCGGACTGGATGTGCGCAGCCGGGATTTTCGATGATCAGACGACAGAAATCAGCTAATAGCTGTCCCCTAAACCGGCTGAAATCAATCCATGGCAGCCCTACAGAGTCTTGGGAACGAAGTGTGATTCATTTCTGATGATGCAACCTGCCTTTACTCAAGCCTCCCAAAGCCTGCCATAGCCGTTCTGCTTCTGCACTGGACAAGGCTTATGTCGCACAGTAGCGTTTCGCCATGATCGATCTTACCCCCGGAAACTGCCATCTCAGAGGGAGTTGAAAATTGCTCGTTGAATCGCTTCGGTTGCTCAATTTCAAAAAATTCAAAGATCAACATTTTGAATTCAACGAGGATGTAAATATCTTCGTTGGTGACAACAATGCCGGCAAAAGCACGATATTGGAAGCTTTGGAAATCGTACTTAACTTCCAGTATCGTGGCCGACCGTTCAGCAATGAATTTTCTCCCGATCTATTCAACAGCGACGCGGTCGCTGCCTTCCTAGCCTCCCCAAAGACCCCAGCAGACTTGCCAGTTCTCGTGATCGAGGCGTATATGAGGAACGTGCCTGATTACCGAGGCACAAATAACAGCCTGCTGAAAGATGCTCAAGGAGTTCAGGTCAAAGCGAGCTTCGATCCAGACTTCACAGATGCGTACCGAGACTATCTGGCTGCTGGCGCCCCGATAACCAGCATCCCAGTGGAGTTCTACAAAGTCGAGTGGATGGATTTTGCTTGGAACGTCATAAAGCCAATGACCAAGCAATTTCGTGCGCTCTATATCGACCCAACCCGCATCCACCCCACCTTCGGAAAGAATCAGTACATTTCGAATGTCCTGAATACCGCCCTCAAGAAGGACGAAGAGTACCGCTTGAGCCTCAACTACCGTGAAACACTGCAGTCTTTCAACGAAACAGACGAGGTAAAGACAGTCAATAGAGACTTGGATTCCGACAACAAAATTACCGATAAGAAATTGACCATTGCCGCTAGCACGATGCCGGCCGGTGCACTTCAGAATGGTTTGCAGCTAGAGGTGAATGCCGTACCTTTCCACATGATTGGAAAGGGTGAGCAAAGCAAGGTGCAGATTAAACTAGCCCTCCACAACAAGTCAAAAGACATTGACCTTGTGATGATGGAGGAGCCAGAAAATCACCTATCCCATATCGAACTGAGCAAGCTTGTACACGACATCGAAGATCAGCGAAACGGCAAGCAACTGTTCCTTACCACCCACAGTTCGTATGTGCTAAATAAGTTGAGCATTGACAAGATCTGCTTACTCAATGATTCGTATCAGCGACTACACCTCTTAGACAAAGACGTTGTGAAAATGCTCAAACGGCTACCAGGCTACGATACTCTGCGCGTCGCGTTGTCCAAAAAGGTTGTATTGGTCGAAGGGCCGTCTGATGAGCTAGTTCTAAAAAGATTCTATCAGGATAACAATAAGGGCCGCCTGCCTGAACAGGATGGGATCGACATCATCGTAGTACGCGGCGTAGGCTTCAAGACATTCATCGAGATTGGCAAAGAGATTGGAACTGCAGTGAATATACTGCGGGACAATGATGGTGACTACGCCAATAACATCGTCAAAGCCCAGAATGAATACACAGCGCATCCAAATATCAAAATTATCTCATCTACAGACAACAATGAGTTTTCGCTGGAGCCGGCCATGATCATGGCGAACTCTACATCGGAGAAAGAGCTGGTAGCGTTTGCAAAAATCGTACTCTCGACCAAGACCTATAACTTGCTAGCTGCGGAGCCCACATTCGATGGCAAGCGTACCTTTATCGTAGACTGGTTCAAGAGCGCGGATGGCGATGGCAAGGGAAAGAAGAAGGTCGACTCAGCCATCAGGTTGTTTGAGACCACCGAACCATTCAAGTATCCCGCCTTCCTCGGTGAGGTACTGAACTTTGTCTAATACATTATGCATAGCCGGTGCCGGATCAGGGAAGACCCACAAGATCATCACCGAGTCGATTACCGAGATTGAACGTGGGGGCAAGGTGCTGGTAGTAACCTACACCACCAGTAATCAGCAGGAACTGAGAAGCCGATTTCTGTCTGCTTTTGGTAGGCACAGTGATCGGTTCGTGGTGAAAGGTCTGTTCTCGTTCTACCTAGAAGACATGGTGAGGCCGTATCAGCAAGCACTGTTTGCGCAGCGGATCGACGGAGTATTTTTCAACGACCGCAATCCTCATCTGAGGCCTGGATCAACCTATATGTTACCCGGACGCAAAGAGCAGCGGGAAGACAAGAGCTATAATCCAAACCACTTTCTAACTCAATGCTATACGAAAGTCCACACGGGCTTCTTGGCAAAGCTAGCGACACGACTCTCGAAGGCTACAAAGAATGCTGCTGCAATTCGCCTCGGCGACATCTATAGCCAAGTTTACTTCGACGAAGTGCAAGACCTAGTTGGATGGGATTACGAGGTACTCAAGGCTCTGAACAAAGCAATGAAGCCACCCATCACCTGTGTGGGCGACTTCCGACAGACTGTGTACGAGACAACGTTTGGTCACAAGGCGCCTCAAACAACTGCAGAGAAGATTGCAGAGTTCAAATCTATGGGCTTCAAGGAAGAAGCGCTCACCTTCAATTGGAGGTGCATCCAACCGATCTGTGCGGTCGCCGATGAGGTGCATAAGGGCGTCTACGAGGCAACGAAGTCAGCCGTTGACGATATCCCCCCTGAGTTCACCCACCATCTTGGCGTTTTCATCGTCAAGCAATCGGACCTCACCGACTACATCGCGACGTATAACCCAATGGTACTGCGCTGGAACGTAGCTTCTGGGACAACGATTCTTCCTACTCAGGCTCGCTGCTACAACTTTGGTGGCAGCAAAGGATTGAGTTTTGATCGTGTGCTGATTCTACCGTCGGACAGCCAGATGCACTTCGTTCTGGACGGCGCTACTCCTTTCCCTGCCGACGCTGAAACTACGCAGAACAAGCTGTACGTTGCAATAACACGGGCTAGGTATAGCTTGGGATTCATCGTGCCGGACAAGAAAGCGGAGGGCTTACGCTTCCCCGCTTGGATGAAGCCCCCCACTTGACTGTGGCTGCTCATTACTGGTCAGTGATGAGGGGGCTGCATTCGGCTGTGAGTTCAATCGGTCGCCGTAGTGGCTTGGCTAAAACACTCGACTGGTGATGCGAGCCTTCCAGGCCCCCAGTAGCTCCAGCTAGGGACAACCCACATCAAGAACTTCAGATCCCCCTCTCCCCATCTGCGGCGGAGCCTGATTTGTGACTGGCAGATCGTCAGATAGGCGCACAGGACAATGTACTGGACGCACTGGAAGACGGTGTCAGGCTAGATCGCCACGATGAAGAGACAACCATGCCCCACCCGATTACAGCGGTCAGCCTATGGTCGGTGCCGAGAGGCGTGGCACCAGCAGCAATTGCCAGCCTAAACCTCAGTCTTAAGCTGCAGATGTCACCAAGACCATCACCAGAGGGCCATTCACCGCAGCAGCACAATTCGCCTTTAGCCGCTGAAATTACTCGGCAGGACGACAATTTATAATCAGTACGCGCGTTGAGCATATAATGCACAAAGTCTGGCCATCTTCTATTACCAACATCTCAATGACCTCGCCAAATAAAATTCAGAGTCCGATGCCATCCGCCATCCGAGAAGCCCGAACCATCGCCGGGCTAACCCAAACGAAGGCAGCGCAAACAGTCCAAGCATCATTGCGTGCTTGGCAGCAGTGGGAAGCAGGAGATCGCACAATGCCTCCTGGGCTCTTCGAGCTATTTATGCTCAAGACCGGACAATGGCCACTCAACAGCAGTAGCGACATCACGCAGTGAACACCCAAGGGCTAATCGATGTTGGGCTGGACATGCACATTGGAAGACTTGCGTCCACAAGAGTGCTGGAACGAGTCAGATGGGACGAGAAGATGTGTCAAAACAGCCCCAAATTTACCCCAAAATCCAATTTAAATACTTTTAAGTGATTGATTTTAATGGATAAAAACGATTATTCATCGCACACACCGATGATGCAACAGTACTGGAGGCTGAAGAACCAGCATCCGGACCTGCTGATGTTTTACCGCATGGGCGACTTCTATGAGCTGTTCTACGAGGACGCCAAGAAGGCGGCCGCCCTGCTCGACATCACCCTCACCGCCCGCGGCCAGTCCGCCGGCCAGGCCATCCCCATGGCCGGCATCCCCTTCCACTCGGCCGAAGGCTACCTGGCGCGCCTGGTGAAATTCGGCGAGGCGGTGGCGATCTGCGAACAGATCGGCGACCCGGCCACCAGCAAGGGTCCGGTGGAACGCCAGGTGGTGCGCATCATCACTCCCGGCACCATCAGCGACGAGGCCTTCCTCGACGAGCGCCGCGACAATCTGGTCGGCGCCATCCTGGGTGACGAGAAGCTGTTCGGCCTGGCCATGCTCGACATCACCAGCGGCCGTTTCAGCGTGCAGGAGCTGAAAGGCTGGGAGAACCTGCTGGCCGAGCTGGAGCGTCTCAGCCCTGCCGAGCTGCTGATCCCCGACGACTGGCCCCAGGGCCTGCCTATAGAAAAGCGCCGCGGCGTGCGCCGTCGCGCGCCCTGGGATTTCGAGCGCGACAGCGCACGCAAGAGCCTGTGCCAGCAGTTCGGCACCCAGGACCTCAAGGGCTTCGGTTGCGAAGGCCTGACCCTGGCGATCGGCGCCGCCGGCTGCCTGCTGGTCTACGCTAAGGAGACCCAGCGCACCGCCCTGCCCCACCTGCGCAACCTGCGCCACGAGCGCCTGGACGACACTGTCATCCTCGACGGCGCCAGCCGCCGCAATCTGGAGCTGGACACCAATCTCTCCGGCGGACGCGACAACACCCTGCAATCGGTGGTCGACCGCTGCCAGACCGCCATGGGCTCGCGCCTGCTGACCCGCTGGCTGAACCGCCCGCTGCGCGACCGCGCCGTGCTGGAGGGGCGCCAGGAAGCCATCGCCTGCCTGCTCGACCGCTACCGCTTCGAACTGCTGCAGCCCCAGCTCAAGGACATCGGCGACGTCGAGCGCATCCTCGCCCGCATCGGCCTGCGCAACGCCCGTCCGCGCGACCTTGCCCGCCTGCGCGACGCCCTCGCCGCGCTGCCGCAGCTGCAGGGCGCGATGTCCGAACTGGACACCCCACACCTGGCCGAGCTGGCGGTGAATATCCGCACCTACCCGGAACTGGCCGATCTGCTGCAGCGCGCCATCATCGACAATCCGCCGGCGGTGATCCGCGATGGCGGCGTGCTGAAGACCGGCTACGACGCCGAGCTGGACGAACTGCAATCGATCAGCGAGAACGCCGGCCAGTACCTGATGGACCTGGAGGCGCGGGAGAAGGCGCGTACCGGCCTGGCCAACCTCAAGGTCGGCTACAACCGCGTGCACGGCTACTTCATCGAGCTGCCCAGCAAGCAGGCCGAGTCGGCACCGGCCGACTACATCCGCCGGCAGACCCTGAAAGGCGCCGAGCGCTTCATCACGCCGGAGCTGAAGACCTTTGAGGACAAGGCGCTGTCGGCCAAGAGCCGCGCCCTGGCCCGCGAGAAACAGCTGTATGAGGAGCTGCTGGAAATCCTCATCGCCCAGTTGGCGCCACTGCAGGACACCGCCAGCGCCCTGGCCGAACTGGACGTGCTGGCCAACCTGGCCGAGCGCGCGCTGAACCTCGACCTGAACCGCCCGCGCTTCGTCGAGGAACCCTGCATGCGCATCGAGCAGGGCCGCCACCCGGTGGTCGAGCAGGTGCTGGAAACGCCCTTCGTGGCCAACGACCTGGGGCTGGACGACAACACGCGCATGCTGATCATCACCGGCCCGAACATGGGCGGTAAGTCCACCTACATGCGCCAGACCGCGCTGATCGTGCTGCTCGCCCACATCGGCAGCTACGTGCCGGCGGCCAGTTGCGAGCTGTCGCTGGTCGACCGCATCTTCACCCGCATCGGCTCCAGCGACGACCTGGCCGGCGGCCGTTCCACCTTCATGGTGGAGATGAGCGAGACCGCCAACATCCTGCACAACGCCACCGACCGCAGCCTGGTGCTGATGGACGAAGTGGGCCGCGGCACCAGCACCTTCGATGGCCTTTCGCTGGCCTGGTCGGCCGCCGAGCACCTGGCCCAGCTGCGCGCCTGGACGCTGTTCGCCACCCACTACTTCGAGCTGACCGTGCTGCCGGAAAGCGAGCCGGTGGCGGCCAACGTGCACCTCAACGCCACCGAGCACAATGAGCGCATCGTGTTCCTCCACCACGTGCTGCCCGGCCCAGCCAGCCAGAGCTACGGCCTGGCGGTGGCACAACTGGCCGGCGTGCCGGGGCCGGTGATCCAGCGTGCGCGCCAGCACCTCGCCCGGCTGGAAACCACCAGCCTGCCCCACGACGCGCCACGCCACGAGCCGGGACAAATCGCCGCACCCTTGCAGAGCGACCTGTTCGCCACGCTGCCACATCCGGTGCTGGAGGAGCTGAGCCGGCTGGCCCCGGACGATCTCACCCCGCGCCGCGCGCTGGAGCTGGTCTATGCATGGAAGGCGCGGGTCTAACGCGAAGCGGCTCAAGCTGATAGAATCGCGCGCATTTTTATGACTGCCCGGTTTACAGCCTGAGCCGCGGCCTATATCGAGCGCCTGCAAACCCTGCGCAGACGGGGCCCAGCGCCGCCGCACGAGGAGAGAATCAGCATGACCTTCGTCGTTACCGACAACTGCATCAAATGCAAATACACCGACTGCGTGGAAGTCTGCCCGGTGGACTGTTTCTACGAAGGCCCGAACTTCCTGGTGATCCACCCGGACGAGTGCATCGACTGCGCCCTGTGCGAACCGGAGTGCCCCGCCCAGGCGATCTTCTCCGAGGACGAGGTGCCGGACGGCATGCAGGAGTTCATCGAGCTGAACGCCGAGCTGGCGGAAGTCTGGCCGAACATCACCGAGAAGAAGGATGCACTGTCGGACGCCGAGGAATGGGACGGCGTGAAGGACAAGCTGCAGCACCTGGAACGCTGAGTTCGAAGAGTGCAAAAAGGCCCGCTGAATGCGGGCCTTTTTATTGGCTATATGTCCCCCGTAATTGCTGCACGCCTTGTGGGAGTGGATTTATCCGCGAATTTCGCGGCCAATCGGAATTCCGCCCAGCCGCTCCCACAAAAGCAGGATTAAGCCACCTACAACTAACGTGAACATAGCCTTTTTATTGGAGCCGGCGATGCGCTCGGCCTACACGGATATCGGCAGCGCCTGCGGCGCTTCCACGCGAATCTCTGTGCCATCCACCAACGGCTGGCAGGCCAGGAACTCCAGCGCCGAGGCCCGCCACGACTGCCGCGCCGCGCGCTCGGCGCACTGTGCCCGGTCCAGCTGCAAGGCGCCCAGGCAGGCACGCTCCAGGCTTTCATCCATGATCCCGGTTACCCTCGCCTCCAGCACGTCCAGCGGACCGGTCACCGGGAAGGCGGCCACTGGCGTGCCGCAGGCCAGGGCCTCCAGCATCACCAGCCCGTAGGTATCGGTGCGCGAGGGAAACACCAGCACGCTGGCGCTGGCGAAGGACCGCGCCAGCGTCTCGCCCTGCTGGAAGCCGAGAAAGCGCGCATCGGGATAGTCGCGCTCCAGCACGGCCCGCTCGGGGCCATCTCCCACCACCCGTTTCTCGCCCGGCAGGTCCAGATCGAGGAAGGCGCGCAGGTTCTTCTCCGCCGCCAGGCGGCCGACATAGAGGAACACCGGCTCGGCCGGCGCCTCGCCCTGCGGGCGGAACAGTGTCGTATCCACACCCTTGCGCCACAGGCGCAGCCGGCCGAGGCCCCACGTGGCGAACTCGTCGCGCAATCGCTCGGTACTCACCAGCACCGCCTCGCTCGGGCGGTGGAAGCGGCGCAGGAAGGCATAGCCCCAGGCCAGCGGAATGCGCGGCCAGCGGGTGTGCACGTATTCGGGAAAGCGCGTATGGATCGCGCTGGAGAAGGCCAGCCCGCGCCGCTTCAGCCAGCGCCGGGCGGCCCAGCCGAGCGGGCCCTCGGTCGCCAGGTGCACGCAGTCCGGGCGGAAGTCGCGGATCGCCGGGCCGACCCGCCACAGGTCCCAGGCCAGGGGAATCTCCGGGTAGCTCGGACAGGGCACGTGGTTGAATTCCTGTGGCGACAGCACCTTGACCAGATGCCCCAGGCCACGCAGTTCCCGCACCAGCGCCTGCAGGCTGGTGACCACGCCGTTGACCTGCGGCGCCCAGGCATCGCTGACGACGAGAATCCTCATGCTGCCTGCCCGACGGTCGCCACCTCGGTCGCCTGCGTCTGGTCCTCGGCCAGCCGGTACAGCTGGATGCTGCCGTCGAGGTGCTCGATCAGCGCCGAGCAGGACTCCACCCAGTCGCCGCAGTTCATGTACTCCACGGCGCCGACCCGGCGGATCTCCGCATGGTGGATGTGCCCACAGACCACGCCATCGAAGCCGCGCTTCACGCACTCGTGGGCAATGGCTTCCTCGAAGTCGCTGATGAAGTTCACCGCCGTCTTGACCTTGTGCTTGAGGTAGGCCGACAGCGACCAGTAGCCGTAGCCCCAGCGCTCGCGCCAGTGGTTGAGCCAGCGGTTGAGGGTCAGGGTGAACTCGTAGGCCGAGTCGCCGAGGAAGGCCAGCCAGCGGTGATAGCGGGTGATCACGTCGAACTGGTCGCCGTGGATCACCAGCAGGCGCCGGCCATCGGCGGTGTAGTGCTCGGCCTCGTCCACCAGCTGGATGTTGCCGAGGATCAGCGTCGAATAGCGGCGCAGGAATTCGTCGTGGTTGCCGGTGACGTAGATCACCTCGGTGCCGCGCTTGCTCATGGTCAGCAGGCGGCGGATCACGTTGGTATGCGCCTGCGGCCAGTAGATGCCGCCGCGCAGCTTCCATCCGTCGATGATGTCGCCGACCAGGTACACCCGGCCCGCCTGGTAGCGCTTGAGGAACCCGGCCAGCCGCTCGGCCTGGCAATCCCGGGTGCCGAGGTGGACATCGGATATCCACAGGGTGCGGACATGCTGCTTGCGGCTGGGCTTGCTGCGCTCGGCGATGCTCATGGGCGGCCTCCGGCTGGGTTTAGCCGAGAGTGCGCGCAACCGGTGAAGCGACCATGACCGGCGGGTGACCGTTGCATGACAGCGCGCAGGCCGACGCGGCGTGTACACTGACCGTTCGATCAGGAGCCCGCCATGCCCCAGCTGCTCTCGCTGCGCCACTACCACCATGAACAGATCGCCCACAGCCACGACCACGCCCAGCTGGTGTTCGGCCTCAGCGGACAGCTGGACTTCGAGGTGGACGGCCGCGGCTGCCAGGTTTCCAGCCTCAGCCTCGCGGTGGTACCGCCCGGCGCCCACCACACCTGCGCCAGCCCGCGGGGCAGCCACTGCCTGGTGCTCGACGTGCCGATGGACGGCTGGCTGCAGCAGCGCCTCGGGCACCATGCCGACGCCGGGCGCCGACTGCTGGAGACCCCCGGCCGGCTCCGCCTCGATCCGGCCCAGGGGCAACTGGTCAACTGGCTGGCGGCCAGCCCCATCGACGACGACGTGATCGGCCAGCAGGGCGCCGCTCTGCTGCTGGCGAGCCTGACCAGCGCCGCTCCGCCTCTTCTTTATAAGGCCCGCCTGCCGCTGGCGCGCATCGATGCCTATATCGACCGCCATTGCGCCCATCCCCTGCAGGTGGCCGACCTGGCGCGGCTGTGCGACCTCTCGGCCGCCCGCTTCCACGCCCGCTTCCTCGCCGAGACGGGACGGACGCCGATGGATCATGTGCGCCTGCGTCGTCTGCACCAGGGCCGCGAGCTGCTGCTCGGCAGCCGGCTGCCGGTGGGCGAGATCGCCGCGCGGGTCGGCTACGGCTCGCAGAGCGCCTTCACCGCGGCGCTGGTCCGCGAGTTCGGCCTGACACCGCGCCAGCTGCGCGCCGACGCCTGACGCGAGTTCCACGACAAAGCCAGCGAGTCGCACGACAGACTGGGACGCGCTTACGCGCCTAGACTCTGCCGATCCCCTCAGGAGAGCCCACATGCAGACCATCGAATGGCAGGACTTCGAGCGCGTGGAACTGCGCGTCGGCACCCTGCTCAGCGCGCGCCTCAACGAGAAGGCGATCAAGCCAGCCTACGTGCTGGAAGTGGACCTCGGCGAACTCGGCGTGAAGACGTCCAGCGCCCAGCTCACCGCCCACTACGGTGCCGACGAACTGGTCGGCCGCCAGGTGCTGTGCGTGTGCAACTTCGCGCCCAAGCGGGTCGCCGGGGTACGCTCAGAAGTGCTGGTCACCGGCGTCCACGACCAGGACGGCAAGGTCGTGTTGGCCAGCTTCGACAAGCCACTGCCCAATGGCGCACGACTGGCCTGATCCGTAGGGCGGGTGCACCCTGCGCCACATCTTCACCACCTTTCCGGAATCCCCATGCAGCACCGCACCGCCCTCTTCGCCCTGCACCTGGGTGCCCTGTTCTTCGGCCTGTCCGGCATCTTCGGCAAGCTGGCCTTGGCCTCCCCGCTGATCATCGTGTTCGGCCGAGCGCTGTTCGCGGTCGCCGCGCTCGGGGTGTTCACCCGCCTGGGCGAACCGGCCGCCGTGCTCAGCTGGCGACGCCGCCTGGCCCTGGCCGCAGCGGGCCTGTTGCTGGGCGGGCACTGGTGGGCGTTCTTCATCGCGGTGAAGATTTCCGGCGTGGCGGTGGCTACCCTCGGCTTCGCCAGCTTCCCCGCCTTCACCGTGCTGTTGGAAGGCCTGCTGTTCCGCGAGAAGGTACGCCTGGCCGAATGGGGCGTGGTGGCCCTGGTCAGCCTCGGCCTGGTGCTGGTCACGCCGCACTTCGACCTCGGCAGCGACGCCACCCTGGGCCTGGCCTGGGCGGTGTTCTCGGGCCTGCTGTTCGCCCTGGTGTCGGTGTCCAACCGCGCCACCACGGCCGGGGTGAAGCCGGCCCAGGCCGCCCTCTGGCAGAACCTGGCCATCATGCTGGTCACCCTGCCGCTGGCCTGGACCGCCCTGCCCCACGTCCGCCCGCTCGACTGGCTGTGGATAGCCCTGCTCGGCCTGCTCTGCACGGCGCTGGCGCACAGCCTGTTCGTCGCCAGCCTGCGCGTACTCAACGCCCGTAGCGCCTCCGTGGTCTTCGCCCTGGAACCAGTCTACGGCATCGTCTTCGCCTGGTGGCTGTTCAACGAACAACCCGGCCCACGGATGCTGCTCGGCGGCACGCTGATCCTGTTGGCCACGGTGCTCTCGGCGCGCCTGAGTCGAGGCGCCAGCGGTCCGGCAGAAAGCGAACCCATCAAGGAGATCGGCCCGTCGCCACGCGGTGGCTGACCTTGAATGTGATCAATTTTAAAGAGCAAGGCCTGAACAGGCCTTGCTTGAACTACAATCTAGAACTGCGTGCAGTGAGTGAAGCTACTGCAAGTCTTGCTGACCAAATTGGTCACTTCAACGCTCCAGGCATGCGAGCTGAAAACCTCTGCCATAAAGAAGCCTTGAGAATCGAGAGGGGGAACGATGGGTGGTGTTACGTACCCATTGCCCAGGGGGGTAGGACCATTTACCGGCTCCATCACGCTTTTACCAGTCAGGTGCGACCAGCTGCCATTGGGCTGGGCCTGCCATATATCGTACGCAGTTCTATAGTTATTCGGGAACAGCACCCCGCCATAACTCGATACGACCCTCACCCGGTATTTGATACCGTCTTGAAGCTGAGGCCCTTGTGTCGATGGGCCGAATACGCAATTACCTGCATATCCGTAATAGTGTTCGATGGCAATCGTACTTTTCAGGCTTGTCTGCCCGCACGGTGAATTGGGAAATACGCCATAGCCGGATACGTTGCCAATGATGACGCCACGCCCTTCGAGGCCATTGGCGCTGTATCCCGCGCGAACGCCCACCGCGAAATGCCCGATGTTGTCCCTGGGATTGCCATTGATCGGCGCGGGAGAGAAATAGTTGGTCGACTTGAACTCGAATACGAGTTCATGCGTGGCATAGGGCGACATATAGGATTCGAGGCCTATCATGCCGTCCCATACGCCCCATGAGGTACTGATCATCGGCGTGCTCGCGCCTTCTGTCTTGGATATCAGATAATTGGCCGGCCCCGAATCGCCGTATGCAGTCACTGACAGTCCTAGCAAACAAGCCGCCATCAAACTTTTTCTCATTGCACTAGCCTCCATGTGTCATTACTGCGATCAGCATCAGATCAGATGCTTCTGATATTCTTCGAAGCAAAACAGCAGAAGAGCATCAGACATGCGGATAACTTCCTGTACTAATATTTCAGAAAAGCATCCCAGCCTATAACTTTCATACCCTGTGCGTTCTGCGCACTCCAGTGTAGACACCCGAAATCAGGCTCGCAAGTTACCAACCGCACATCAGCAAGCCACATCTATATTATGAAAATCGAACACCTGCCTCACCTGATCTAAAACAATGAACTCAACCGCAATAATTCGGTGATATTCAATTATTATTTTGATTGGGCCATAAAAAAGCCCCGCACTAGCGGGGCTTTTCACTGGCGATGACTCAGACCAACTCTGCCCAGAGATCGTACTCGTCCGCATCCACCACGCGCACACGCACCTTGTCGCCGGGCTTCACTTCAGTGGAGTCGATGAACACGCTGCCGTCGATCTCCGGGGCGTCGGCCCAGGAGCGGCCCACGGAGCCTTCGTGGTCGACTTCGTCGATCAGCACTTCGATCTCGGTGCCGACCTTGCGCTGCAGGCGCGCGGCGCTGATGGCCTGCTGGTGGGCCATGAAGCGCTCCCAGCGGTCCTGCTTCACATCGTCCGGCACCGGCTCAAGGCCCAGATCGTTGGCCGGGGCGCCGTCCACCGGGCTGTACTGGAAGCAGCCGACGCGGTCGAGCTGGGCTTCAGTCAGCCAGTCGAGCAGGTACTGGAAGTCTTCCTCGGTCTCACCGGGGAAGCCGACGATGAAGGTGGAGCGGATGGTCAGCTCCGGACATATCTCGCGCCAGGCCTTGATGCGGGCCAGGGTCTTGTCCTCGAAGGCCGGACGCTTCATGGCCTTGAGCACCTTCGGGCTGGCATGCTGGAAGGGGATGTCCAGGTACGGCAGCAGCTTGCCGGCGGCCATCAGCGGGATCACGTCGTCCACGTTCGGGTACGGGTAGACGTAGTGCAGGCGCACCCACACGCCCATGCTGGAGAGCGCTTCGCACAGTTCCTTCATGCGGGTCTTGACCGGTTGGCCTTCCCAGAAGTCGGTCTTGTACTTGAGGTCGACGCCGTAGGCGCTGGTGTCCTGGCTGATCACCAGCAGTTCCTTGACCCCTGCCTTGACCAGGCGCTGGGCCTCGCTCAGCACGTCGCCCACCGGACGGCTGACCAGCCTGCCGCGCATGGAGGGGATGATGCAGAAGGCACAGCTGTGGTTGCAGCCTTCGGAAATCTTCAGGTAGGCGTAGTGGCGCGGGGTGAGCTTGATGCCCTGCGGCGGCACCAGGTCGACGTAGGGGTTGTGGTCAGCCTTGGGCGGGATCACCTCGTGCACGGCGTTGACCACCTGCTCGTACTGCTGCGGGCCGGTCACGGCCAGCACGCTCGGGTGCACGTCGCGGATGGCGTCCTCGGACACGCCCATGCAGCCAGTGACGATCACCTTGCCATTCTCGGCGATGGCCTCGCCGATGGTGTCCAGCGACTCGGCCTTGGCGCTGTCGATGAAGCCGCAGGTGTTGACCACCACCACGTCGGCGTCCTCGTAGGTGGGCACGATCTCGTAGCCCTCCATGCGCAGCTGGGTGAGGATGCGTTCGGAGTCGACGGTGGCTTTCGGGCATCCGAGCGAAACGAACCCGACTTTCGGGGTGGCGATGGACATCGGTGGCTAACCTCAAACGGGCGCTCGGCAGGCGCCTCTGATCAAAAAGTGCGCAATTCTAGCGGCAGGCTACGAGCTTGAACAGCCTGGCCTGACAACTGATCGGGGCAATCGGATGAAGACTGTGTACGGACAGGTAGATGGGAGATTCCGTCGTTGGCGTGAAGGTGGGGGCCATGTGTAGGTCGATACACCGCGTCTCTGGGTCCCCGCCTTCGCGGGGACGACGGAGGGTGGGGATGTGCGTACGGCTGCTGTTTCGCTCGATTGTCTTGGGTGGGAGGCCCTGCATGGATAAGGTAGATCAGCAATTCCGTCATTCCCGCGAAGGCGGGAGTCCATGTCTAGGTCCGTACACCGCGTCCCTGGGGCCACGCTTTCGCGGAGACGACGGGGGACTGGGCAATGGACGTACAGCCGCTCTCCACCCGCTGGCCCCAGGCAACTGATCTATGCTCTGCCGGGCGGCCCGGCCGCAGCGCCCGCATACCCCCTCCTCCGATGGAACCGTCCATGACCGCACCCGCCGACGAGCGCGCCAAGCCTTCCCATGCCTCCTCGTCCATCGGCCTGCTGGTCGGCGCCGTGGGGGTGGTCTACGGCGACATCGGCACCAGCCCGCTGTACACGCTCAAGGAGGTGTTCAACGGCGGCTACGGCGTGCAGGTGAACCACGAAGGCGTGCTCGGGGTGCTGTCGCTGATCTTCTGGGCGCTGGTCTGGGTGGTGTCGGTCAAGTACGTGCTGTTCGTGCTGCGCGCCGACAACCAGGGCGAAGGCGGGGTGATGGCGCTGACGGCCCTCGCCCGCCGTGCGGCCGCGTCCCATCCTCGGTTGCGCACGGTGCTGGTGCTGCTCGGCCTGTTCGGCGCTGGGCTGTTCTATGGCGACAGCATGATCACCCCGGCCATTTCGGTGCTGTCGGCCGTGGAGGGCCTGGAGATCGCCCTGGACGGCGTGGAGCACTGGGTGGTGCCGCTGGCGCTGATCCTGCTGGTGGGGCTGTTCCTGATCCAGAAGCACGGCACAGGGCGCATCGGCATCCTGTTCGGGCCGGTGATGCTGGCGTGGTTCGCCGTCCTGGGCGCGCTGGGCCTGTACGGCATATTCCATCAGCCGCAGGTGCTGCAGGCGCTCAACCCCTACTGGTGCGTGCATTTCTTCATCGCCCACCCGGGCATCGGCGTGGCCATCCTCGGCGCGGTGGTGCTGGCGCTGACCGGCGCCGAGGCGCTGTACGCGGACATGGGCCACTTCGGCCGCAAGCCCATCGCCCGCGCCTGGTTCCTGCTGGTGCTGCCGGCCCTGGTGCTGAACTACTTCGGTCAGGGCGCGATGCTGCTGGAAAATCCGGCCGCCGCGCGCAACCCCTTCTACCTGCTGGCGCCGGCCTGGGCGCTGCTGCCGCTGGTGGGCCTGGCCACCTTCGCCACCATCATCGCCTCGCAGGCGGTGATCTCCGGTGCCTTCTCGCTGACCCGCCAGGCCATCCAGCTCGGCTACATCCCGCGCATGCACATCCAGCACACGTCCGACGCCGAGCAGGGGCAGATCTACGTCTCGGCGGTGAACTGGGCGCTGATGGTGGCCGTGGTGCTGCTAGTGATCGGCTTCGGCTCGTCCGACGCGCTGGCCTCGGCCTACGGCGTGGCGGTGACCGGCACGATGCTGATCACCACCCTGCTGGCCGCGGCGGTGGTCCTGCTGTTGTGGAACGTGCCGCGCTGGATCGCCGTGCCGCTGCTGCTGGCGTTCTTTCTGGTGGACGCACTGTTCTTCGCCGCCAACGTGCCGAAGATCTTCCAGGGCGGCGCCTTCCCGGTGATCGCCGGGCTTGCGGTGTTCGTCCTGATGACCACCTGGAAGCGCGGCCGGCAGATGCTGGTCGAGCACCTGGACGACAACGCGCTGCCGCTGCCGGTGTTCATCTCCAGCCTGCGCGGCCAGCCGCCGCACCGGGTACGCGGCACCGCGGTGTTCCTCACCGCGCGCTCGGACGCCGTGCCCCACGCGCTGTTGCACAACCTGCTGCACAACCAGGTGCTGCACGAGCAGGTCGTGCTGCTCACCGTGGCCAGCGAGGACGAACCGCGGGTGGCGCCGGAGCGGCGCTTCGAGGTGGACGCCTACGGCGACGGCTTCTTTCGGGTGATCCTGCACTTCGGCTTCATGGAGGAGCCTGACGTGCCGGCGGCCCTGCGCCTGTGCCACCTGGACGAACTGGACTTCAGCCCGATGAGCACCACCTGGTTCCTCAGCCGCGAGACGGTGGTCGCCAGCAAGCGCTTCGGCATGGCGCGCTGGCGCGAGGTGCTGTTCGCCTTCCTGCTGCGCAACGCCAACAGCAACCTGCGCTTCTTCCGGCTGCCGCTGAACCGGGTGATCGAGCTGGGCACCCAAGTGGAGATCTAGCGCCGCTCAGTGCCCCGTCTGCCGCCGCCGCACGTCCTGCAGCAGGCGCTCGGCCAGCGCCGGGTAGTTCTCGTCGAAGTGATGCCCGCCGGGCAGCTCCAAGCGCTCGCCGACCGCGCCCGGCTGGGTGCAGCCGCTCTCCCCGGCCTCGTCCTTGCCGTAGATGCACAGCACCTTGGCCGCCGGCAGCCTGCTCAGCTCGGGGCCGGTGGGCGCTTCCTGGCCGGCCTTGCCCAGCCAGCCCTGGACTTCGATCTCGAAGCTGCCGCTGCGTGCCAGGGCCAGCAGGTGCACGGCGTCGACCTGTTGCTGGTCGCTGGCCGGCAGGCGGTTGTAGATCGCCGGCAACACGTCGGCGCCGAACGAGTAGCCGGTCAGCACGAAGCGCCGCGCGCCCCACTTGTCGCGGTAGCGCTGCATCAGCCGGGAGAGGTCGGCGGCGCCCTGCTCCGGGGTCTTGTGCTGCCAGAAGTAACGCAGCGTGTCGATGCCGACCACCGGGTAGCCGCGCTTGGCCAGCTCGTCGGCGACGTCGCGGTCGAGGTCGCGCCAGCCGCCGTCGCCGGAATAGAACAGGATCAGGGTCTCGCCCGGCCCGCTCGCCGGCACTTCGACCACCGGCATGTCGTCACCGTCACCACGCAGCAGGCGTTGCAGCTGTTCGTCGAGCAGGCCGGTGAGCGACGTGTCGTAGTCGCCGATGATGGTCTCGGCATTGCCCTGGCCACGGGCGAAGCGCGCGCTGGCATCGCTCGGGTTGTCGTTCCAGGCGGCCAGCCAGCGGCCGTGGTCGGCCCTGGCCGGCAGCGCGGTGGCACAGTGCTCGGCGTCGAGATCGAAGCCCACCGAGAGGGCACGGGCCTGGTCGCTGTCCTGGCCGGCGAGCCAGCGCCAGGCGAGGCTGGCGCCCGCGCTGATACCGGCCAGCAGGTCGGGGCGCGCGTCGAATTCGGCGAGCGCCGCATGCAGGCGCCGCTGCTGGGCCGCGCAGTCGCCGTCGGCAGCCAGGAAGAACTGGCCGATACGCGCCTGGCCGCCCTGGCTGAGCGCGAGCAGCTGCGCGTCGCTGAGCGCCTGTTCGCCCGGCACCGCGACCAAGACCTGGTGGCGCGGGGCGACGCCGGGTGCAACCAGAAGCATCGGGCTGCCATCGGCGAGCGTGCGCCGCTCGACCTTCGGCTGGCCGGACATCCGGCTCCAGAGCAGCAGGACCGCGCCGACCAGCACGGCGACGAGGATGATCAGGGCATGGCGCCGGTAGCGTGCGAGCATCAGCGTTTCACCAGTCCGGTCAGGCCGCCGGCGATCAGGGCGGCGGTGTCGGCCAGCGCCACCAGCGGGTCGAGCCCGGCGGGGACGGCCATGTAGCGTGGCTCCCAGTCCGGCTGGAACTTGTCCTTGAAGCGGCGCAGGCCCTGGAAGTTGTAGAGCTGTTCGCCGCGGCGGAACACCAGCGAGCCGAGGCGCTGGGTCAGCGGCGCACCGCGTCGCGGCTGCAGGCCGGAGAGCGGCACCATGCCGAGGCTGAAGCGCTGGTAGCCCTCGCCCTTGAAATGCAGGATCAGGCCGAGCATGAGGAATTCCATGGTCAGCTTCGGCGCATCCGGCGCCGAGCGCATCAGGTCGAGGCTGGCCAGCTCGCGGCTGTCGGTCTCCAGCAGGTTGGCGAAGGCCACCGCCCTGCCCTGGAAACGCACCACGGCGATGCGGAAGTGCCCGAGGTAGCCGGCGTCGAAGCGGCCGAGGGAGAAGCCCTTCTCGCGCACATTCTTGCCCAGCAGCCAGGCGTCGGAGATCGACCGCAGCTCGTCCAGTGGCGCCTCGCCGCGCGGATGGATGTGCAGCTCCAGGCCGTCGCGCTGGCCGCGGTTCCAGGTGTAGCGCAGGTCCTTCATCTCCTTGCCCTTGGCGTCGAGGTCGAAGCGCGACAGGTCGACCCTGGCCTCCTCGCCGAGCTTGATCGCAGTGAGACCGATGTCCATGTAGAACGGCAGGCTCTCGGCGCGCACCTGGTAGAACACCGGGCGGGCGTGGTGCAGGTCGCAGAGGTCGCGGAACCGCCAGATCAGCTCGGCGCGCTGGAGCGGCGGGCCGACCGGGTCGAACAGCGCGACCATGCTGCGCCCGCGGCGCGAATACATCAGGAAGGCCTCGTCGCCCTGATCCCCGGTATGGAACAGCAGCGCCTTGTCGCCGGTCAGGGCCAGGCCGCCGTCCGGCTGGTCGGAGCGGCGCAGGATCGCGGCGGCCCGTTCGAGTTCGGCCGCGTCCGGCGGCGCGATGGCCGGTGGCGCCGCGCGCAGCAGCCAGGCCAGCGCCAGCACGGCGAGCAGCAACGCGCTGCCGAGGGCGGCGCGCAGCGCCCGCGGCGCCGAGGCATCGAGAGCGAACTGCCACCACAGCTCATGCTCGTAGGGCACGTCGCGGTAGGCGAACAGCAGCAGCCAGAGCGAGGCCGCGAGCACCGAGGCGGCCGCCGCCAGGTACAGCCAGGAGAACGGCAGTTCGAGCAGCCGGCTCGGCCGGTAGAACGACTTGCGGAACAGCGCCAGCAGGCTGGCGGTGAGCACCAGCAGGCTGGCCTCCTCCCAGTCGAAGCCCTTGAGCAGCGACAGCAGCGCGCCGACCAGCAGCAGCACCAGGGTCAGCATCCAGGCCGCCGACAGGCGCCGGCGCAACCCCTGGGCGAGCAGCAGGCAAAGCACGCCGACCAGACTGGCGCCGAGGTGCGATGCCTCGATCAGCCGGTGCGGGACGAGGAAGCCCAGGTGTTCGAGGCGGGTGTCGACCGCCGGGGTCGCACCGGAAAACAGCAGCACCACGCCGGAGATGAACACCAGCAGCGCCAGCACCGGCGCGCCGAGCCCGGACGCGACCCGGATGGCCTGGTTGCCGGCAAGCATGCGCCGGGCCTCGACCGCCAGCAGCAGCACGCAGGCCACCAGCAGCGGCAGCACCACGTAGATCAGCCGGTACAGCAGCAGCGCGGCGGCCAGCGGCGCAGCCTCGATCTGCCCGCTGAAGGCGGCCAGCATCACCGCCTCGAACACCCCAACCCCGCCCGGCACGTGGCTGAGCACGCCGGCGGCCAGGGCCAGCAGGTAGACCAGCAGGAACACGCCGAACGGCGGCGCGGTCGGCAGCAGCAGGTAGAGCACGGTGGCGGCGGCGCAGACGTCCAGCGCGGTGATCAGCAGTTGCAGGCCGCTCAGCCGCCAGTTCGGCAGGCGCAGGCTGCGGCGACCGATCCGCACCTGCATGGCGTGCGCCAGCGGCTGCCCGGGCAGATGCCGGCGCTGGATCAACAGGACGGCGCCGGCATAGCCGAGCAGCACCAGCCCGGCGATGGCGCCCAGCACGCCGGGCGGCAGGCGCAGCGCCAGGGCGGCGTCCGGCAGGTCGCTGAGCATCGCCAGCGCGGCCAGCAGCGGCAGCGTGCAACCGAGCGAGAGGCTGGCGAACAGGGTCATCCGCGCCACTTCGCCGGCACCGAGGCCGAGGCGGGTATACAGCCGGTAGCGCACCGAGCCGCCGGAAAGCATCGACAGGCCGACCGCGTTGCCGATGGCGAAGGCGCTGAAGCCGCCGAGTGCCAGGCTGGCGGCCGGCAGGCGCACATCGGCGTAGCGGCTGGCGGACCATTCATAGCCGAGCAGCACCGCGAAGCCCGCGAGGGTAGCCGCCAGGGCGCCGGCCAGGGCGCCCGGCGGCACGTCCAGCAAGGCCGTGCGCAGGGCGCCCGGGTCGAGTTCGTCGAGCAGGTGCTTGCAGGCCACCAGGGCGAGGACGAACAGCCCCAGGCCAAGGGCGAGGCCGATGGGCTGCCGGTAGGCGCTGATGCGGTCGAACCAGGCGAGACGGCGGGGATGAACCTGTGAAGCGGGAGGCGTGGAGGCTGGCGCAGTCATGGAAACCTCGGCGTGGTGCGTCACAGGTTGGGGCGAAACTGCGGTTGCCAAGTGCGCGCGGAAAAAATCTTTTGGCACCATCGCCGAAGCGCCGGCGCCCCTCAGCCCGGGCCGAGGAACTTGCCGAGGAACTGGCGGGTGCGCTCCTCCCGCGGCGCGCTGAACAGCGCCCTGGCCTCGCCCTGTTCGACGATCACCCCGCGGTCGATGAAGATCGCCCGGTTGGCCACGTCGCGGGCGAAGCTCATCTCGTGGGTGACGATGACCATGGTGCGCTTCTCCTCGGCCAGGCCGCGGATGGTCGCCAGCACCTCGCCGACCAGTTCCGGGTCGAGCGCCGAGGTCGGCTCGTCGAACAGGATCACGTCCGGCTGCATGGCCAGCGCGCGGGCGATGGCCACGCGCTGCTGCTGGCCGCCGGAGAGGCGCTTGGGATAGGCGTCCTCCTTGCCGGCCAGGCCGACCTTGGCGAGCAGCGCGCGGCCCCGCTCCAGGGCCTGGGCGCGAGGTTCCTTCTTCACCTGCACCGGGCCTTCGATGACGTTCTCCAGGGCGGTGCGATGGGGGAACAGGTTGAAGTTCTGGAACACGAAGCCAACGTGCTGGCGCAGCTGGCGGATCAGCTTCTGCTGCGCCTTGAGCGGTCGGTCGGCGTCGATCTCGATGCTGCCCACCGTGATCCGCCCGCCGTCGGGCTGCTCCAGCAGGTTGAGGCAGCGCAGCAGGGTGGTCTTGCCCGAGCCACTGGGGCCGATGATGGCCACCACCTCACCGGGAGCGACGTCCAGGTCGATGCCCTTGAGCACATCCTGGCCCTTGAAGGCCTTTCTCAGGTTGCGGACGGAAATCATCAGGAATCCTGCTCGTGGCGGTTGACCCGCGCCTCCAGGCGCGACTGGAAGTGCGCCAGGATGCTGGCCAGCACCCAGTAGATCAGCGCGGCGGCCAGGTACATGGTGAAGATCTCGAAGGTGCGCGCGGTGATCAGCTGTGCCTGGCGGAACAGTTCCGGCACCTGGATGGTGGCGGCCAGGGCGGTGTCCTTGACCAGCGAGATGAAGCTGTTGCCCAGCGGCGGCAAGGCGGTGCGCGCCGCCTGGGGCAGGATGGCCCGGTACAGGGTCTGCGCCCGGCCCATGCCGATGCTCGCCGCCGCCTCCCACTGGCCGCGATCGATGGAGGCGATGGCGGCGCGGAGGATTTCCGAGGTGTAGGCGCCCATGTTCAGCGAGAAGCCGATCAGCGCGGCGGTCAGCGGCTCCAGCTGGATGCCCAGCTGGGGCAGGCCGTAGTAGATCATGAACAGCTGGACCAGCAGCGGCGTGCCGCGGAAGAACGACACGTAGATCCGCGACAGCCACTGCAGCGGCCAGTAGCCGTACAGCCGAAGCAGGGCCAGGGCGAAGCCGAGCAGCAGCCCGAAGAACATGCCACCCAGGCTCAGCACCACCGTCCACAGGGTGCCCTTGAGCAGGAAGGGCAGCGAGTCCAGCGCGAGCTGCAGGCTGGTTTCGATCATTGGGTGACGTCAGCCTTGAACCATTTCTCGGACAGTTGCTTGAGGGTGCCGTCGGCCTTGAGCTTGGCCAGCGCCGTGTCGATGGCCTCCAGCAGCTGCGGATTGCCCTTGCGCAGGGCGATGCCGGACTCCTGCCGGGAGAAGGCGTCGCCGGCCACGGCCAGGCGGCCGCCGGTCTTCTCGACCATCTCGAAGGCGGCCAGGCGGTCCACTAGGATCACGTCGATGCGGCCGACGTTGAGGTCCTGGAACTTGGTCGGGTCGTCGTCGTAGGTGCGGATGTCGGCCTGCGGCACGTTCTCCTTCAGCCACTGCTCATAGTTGGTGCCGAGGCCCACGCCGACCTTCTTGCCGGCCAGGTCCTGGGCGCTCTTGATGCTGTCGCCGTCGGCCTTGCGGGTCAGCGCCTGGATGCCGGAGACGGTGTAGGGGGTGGAGAAGTCGTACTTCTTCCTGCGCTCGTCGGAGATGGTCACCTGGTTGATCACCACGTCCAGGCGCCTGGATTCCAGGGCGGCGAGGATGCCGTCCCACTTGGTCGGCTGGAACTGGGCCTCGACGCCCAGCTCCTTCGCCAGCGCCTGGGCGAGTTCGACCTCGAAGCCGGTCAGCTTGCCGCTCTCGTCCTGGTAGTTGAACGGTGGGTAGGTGCCTTCCAGGCCGACCTTGATAGCGCCCTTGGCCTTGATGTCGTCCAGCAGGTCGGCGGCGAAGCCCGGGGTGGCCAGGCTGGCGCCGAGCAACAGGCTCAGGCTGCCGAGGAGGAAGTGGCGACGCAGCGTGGTGAATGTCATGGCGGGCTCTCCGGATGGGTAGGCGGGCAACTCTAGGAGCAAATATTTATTCGATAAAATATTGAAAAATTATCTGCTTATTCCTTTTCAGCCTTGTGCGTGCTTCGACTGCTCCGCTGGATGATAGGCGAACAGCGCCGGGGCGCCGCCGGTGTGCAGAAACAGCAGAGGCCCCGTGCCGGGGAAGGCGCCGGTGGCGATGCCGTCGAGCAGGCCGGCGAAGGCCTTGCCGGTGTACACCGGGTCCAGCAGCAGCCCTTCGTATCCGGCCAGCAGGCGTATCGCCGCCAGCGTCCCGGCGTTCGGCTCGCCGTAGCGCGGTGCGAAGTAGCGGTCCCAGAGTTCGATGCGCAGACCGGCCGGCACGTTCACTCCGAGCAGTTCGGCGGTGCGCCGCAGTAGCCCCTCGACCTTCGGGCGCTGGGTCTCGTCCGGACGCGACACGGTCACCCCGACCACCCGCGAGCCCGGGCGCTCGTGCTCCAGCGCCAGGGCCAGGCCGCTGTGGGTGCCGGCGCTGCCGGAGGCCAGCACCACGGCGGCGAAGTCCTGCCCGCTGCGCGCCATCTGCTCGGCCAGCTCCAGGCCGGCGCGCACGTAGCCCAGCGCGCCGAGGGCGTTGGAGCCGCCGATGGGCACCAGGTAGGGCCTGCGCCCGGCGCCGCGCAGGCGCTCGCAGGCGGCGGCCAGCTGCGCATCGGCGTCATCGAGGTTGGCCACCGCCTCCACTTCGGCGCCGAACAGGTCCAGCAGCAGACGGTTGCCGTTGCCCAGGTAGTTGCCGTCGGCGGTGCCGATGGGGTTCTCCAGCAGCGCCAGGCAGCCCAGGCCCAGCCTGGCGGCAACTGCAGCCGTCTGGCGCACGTGGTTGGACTGGATCGCCCCGGCCGTCACCAGCACGTCGGCGCCCTGGGCCAACGCGTCGGCGGCGAGGAATTCCAGCTTGCGCGCCTTGTTGCCGCCGAGGGCCAGCGGGGTGAGGTCGTCGCGCTTGACCCAGATGTCCCGCCCCAGGTGCCGGGACAGGCGTGGCAGGTGTTCCAGCGGCGTGGCGCTCGGGACCAGTTCGAAACGGGGAAAGCGGGCAAGGGCTTGGCGAAGCATGACGGATACCCTGGAGGGAAAGCTGTCACTTTAGGATGCTCCGAGCCCTTGCGCACAGCCCGTCGTCCCCGCGCAGGCGGGGACCCAGCGACGCGGTACCGGGCCTCCGTCTGGATTCCCGCCTGCGCGGGAATGACAAGGGGGGTTGGTCGTATACGACCTTCACCTGATCACCCCGCCTGCGCCAACTGCACGCCCCACTCCGTCGTCCCCGCGCAGGCGGGGACCCAGCGACGCAGTACCGGGCCTCCGTCTGGATTCCCGCCTGCGCGGGAATGACGAGGGTTTGGCCGTATGCGACCTTCACCCGATCACCCCCACCTGCACCGACTGCACGCCCCACCCCGTCGTCCCCGCGCAGGCGGGGACCCAGTGACGCAGTACCGGGCCTCCGTCTGGATTCCCGCCTACGCGGGAATGACGAGGAGGTTTGGTCGTATACGACCCTCACCTAATCGCCCCGCCTGCGCCGACTGCACATCCCACCCCGTCGTCCCCGCGCAGGCGGGGACCCAGCGACGCGGTTCCGGGCCTCCGTCTGGATTCCCGCCTACGCGGGAATGACGAGGGGTTTGGCCGTATACGGCCTTCACCCGATCACCCCGTCTGCGCCGACTGCACGCCCCACTCCGTCGTCCCCGCGCAGGCGGGGACCCAGCGACGCAGTACCGGGCCTCCGTCTGGATTCCCGCCTACGCGGGAATGACGAGGGGTTTGGCCGTATGTGACCTTCACCCGATCACCCCCACCTGCACCGACTGCACGCCCCACCCCGTCGTCCCCGCGCAGGCGGGGACCCAGTGATGCAGTACCGGGCCTCTGTCTGGATTCCCACCTACGCGGGAATGACGAGACTTCCTGCCGGCCACACCCGCATGACGTCAGAACAGCTCAAGCTGGCGATCCACCAGGCTGGCGAAGTCGCCGCCCACGAACGGCAGGATCGCGTCCGCCACCGGCTGCAGCTGGCGGCTCAGATAGTGCTCGTAGTCGATGGCGCCAGTGCGGTTCTCCAGCGGCTCGGGGCCCGCCACGGTGATCAGGTAGCTGATCCAGCCGCCCCGCTGGTACTGGCGCGGACGGCCCAGGCGATCGTTGTGCTCGTCGGCCAGACGCGCGGCGCGCACGTGGGGCGGGACGTTGCGCTCGTAGTCGTCGAGCTTGCGGCGCAGGCGCTTGCGGTAGACCAGCAGTTCGTCCAGTTCGCCAGCCAGGGTGCGGCGCACGTAGTCGCGCACGTAGTCCTCGTGGGGCCGGTTGTCGAACACCAGCCGGTACAGTTCCTGCTGGAAGCGCTGGGCCAGCGGCGACCAGTCGGTACGCACCGTCTCCAGCCCCTTGAACACCATTTCCTCGTTGCCATCGGCGCGCCGCACCAGGCCGGCGTAGCGCTTCTTGCTGCCCTCCTCGGCACCGCGCACGGTGGGCATCAGGAAACGCCGGTAGTGGCTCTCGAACTGCAGCTCCAGCGCGCTCTCCAGGCCCATCTCGGCGCGCAGGTGCTCGCGCCACCACTGGTTGACCCGGGCCACCAGCTCACGACCGATGCTTGCAGCCTCCTCCTCGTTGTGCTCCCGACCAAGCCAGACGAAGGTGGAGTCGGTGTCGCCGTAGATCACCTGGTATCCCTGCGCCTCGATCAGCTCGCGGGTGCGGCGCATGATGGCGTGGCCGCGCAGGGTGATGGACGAGGCCAGGCGCGTGTCGAAGAAGCGGCAGCCGCTGGAGCCGAGCACGCCGTAGAAGGCGTTCATGATGATCTTCAGCGCCTGCGACAGCGGCGCGTTGCCCTCGCGCTTGGCCGCCTCGCGGCCCTGCCAGACCCGCTCGACGATGGCCGGCAGGCAGTGCCGGGTGCGCGAGAAGCGCGCCTCGCGGAAGCCCTCCACCGAGTGCTCGTCGTCCGGCTCACGCAGGCCCTCGATCAGGCCCACCGGGTCTATCAGAAAGGTACGGATGATCGACGGGTACAGGCTCTTGTAGTCGAGCACCAGCACCGACCGGTAGAGCCCCGGCCGCGAATCCATGACGAAACCGCCGGGACTGGCCTGGGGCATCTTCTCGCCGAGGTTGGGCGCGACGAAGCCCATGCGGTGCATCGGCGGCAGGTACAGGTGGGTGAAGGCCGCCACCGAGCCGCCGCTGCGGTCGGCGGGTAGGCCGGTGACGGCGGCGCGTTCGAGCAAGAAGTCGATCACCCGGGTGTGGGCGAAGATGCGGGTGACCAGCTCGCAGTCCTTGAGGTTGTAGCGGGCCAGGGCCGGCTTGTCCTCGGCGAACATGCGGTTGATCTCGTCCATGCGCTGGTACGGCGTGTCGATCGCCTTGCCCTCGCCGAGCAGGGTCTGGGCCACGCTCTCCAGGCTGAACGAGGGGAAGCTCCAGGTGGCCGAGCGCAGCGCCTCGATGCCGTCGATGATCAGGCGCCCGGCCGCCGCCGCGAAGTAATGGTTGTGGCTGGCGTGCTCGCGCCACTCCATCTCCTCGTCGCCGCGCCCCAGGCGCAGCGGCACCTTCAGCTCGGCGGCGTGGCGCTGCAGCACGCGCAGGTCGAACTGCACCAGGTTCCAGCCGCTGATGGCGTCCGGGTCGTGCTCGGCCATCCAGGCGTTGAGCCGCTCCAGCAGCTCGGCGCGGCTGGTGCAGTAGTCGAGGTCGAAATCCACCTCGGCATCGCCCTCGGCAGCCGCACCGAGCATGTACACCTGGCGCTGGCCGCAGCCCTCCAGGGCGATGGAATACAGCTCGCCGCGTTCGCTGGTCTCGATGTCCAGCGACACCAGGCGCAGCCGCGGCCGGTAGCCCTCGGCCGGCTTCAGGCGGGCGTCGAGCAACACCCCGCCCTCGCCCGGCGTGCCGCCGAAACTGACCGGCGCGGTGATGAAACGCTCCATCAGGAAGCGCTCGGGGGGGCGGATGTCGGCCTCGTAGACATCGACGCCGGCCTTGCGCAGCTGCTTGTCCAGCTTGATCAGCTGGCGGTGGGAACGGCAGTACAGGCCGAGCATCGGCCGGTGGCGGAAGTCGCGCAGGCCCAGCGGCCGCAGCTCCACCTCGCGCTCGCCGCGCAGCTGCGCCTCGGCGCGCTCGCGCTGCGCTTCCGGGATGAAGGCGACGGAAGGCTGGTACGGCAGGCGCACCCGCCGGGGACCGGCGTCGGTGGCCAGCCAGAATTCGACCTCGGTGCCGGCCGGCGTGTCGCGCCAGTGCCGGGTCAGGACGAAGCCCTGCTGTAGATCCACGCCCTTGCCTCGGGAAAGCTGTACGGGTCGGCATTCTACCGGGCGGAGTCGGCCCGGCACCACGCGGGCCGACCTATAGCAGCGTCTGCTGGCGCATCGGGGTGAGCACGCCTTCCAGTTCCAGCAGCGCCTGCTTGCGGTGCAGGCCGCCGGCGTAGCCGGTAAGGCTGCCGTTGGCGCCGATGATGCGGTGGCAGGGCACGATGATGGCGATCGGGTTGACCGCGTTGGCCCGCCCCACTGCCCGCGCCGAGGTGTTGCGGTCCAGGCGCAGGGCCAGCTGGCCATAGGTCAGGGTGGTGCCGTAGGGCACCTGGCTCAGGTGCTTCCAGGCTTCATATAGAAAGGCGTTGCCCAGCGGCGCCAGGGCCAGCTCGAACACGCGGCGGCGCCCGGCGAAGTATTCGTCCAGCTGGCGCGCCACCGGCGCCACCAGCGCGGCGTCGCGCTGCAGCTGGTAGCCGCGCCAGATCAGCGGCTCGTGCACCTCGTCGTCGAGGAACTCCAGGCGCTGCAGGGCACCCTGGCCGTCCACCAGGGCGATCATCGTGCCGAGCGGGGTGTCGATCAGGTCGCCGCGTACCGGAGTGGGTTCGCCGCCTCGCTGCCTTTCCATGGTTCTCGATGCCTCGATGGGAGATACCGCGACTATCGCCGCCCTCCCCGGTGCGATCAAGTCGAAACGGGCGACGCCCGGTCGAGCAGCGGCACCCAGACCTCGACGTGGCCGGTGCCGGCCGTGGGATCGAAGTCCGCGCTGTAGCGCTCGAATTCCGGCGCGTCGGCGGCCTGCAGGCCCGAGGCCGGCAGCCAGCGCTGGAAGATCGCGGCAAAGGTCTCGTGGATGCTGGAGATGTGCCCCGTGTGGCGAAACACCGCGTAGCGCCGCGCCGGCAGGTGCTGGCAAGTGAGGCCGGGCGGCAACTCGCCGATATGATCGACGCGAACGCCGGCGATGTACTCGAAGCCGCCGTCGTCGTCCGGGTTGCAGCACAGGCCGAAGGTCTCCCAGCCCTGCTGCCCCGGCACCTTGCCAATCCAGGGTACGAAGCGCTGCCAGAGCGCGCTGATGCCCTGGGACTTGTCGAAGGTGAAGCGTTCGCCCAGCCCGGCGATCAGCAGCTCCTCGCCGTGCTCGAAGCGCGGTTCGGCGAGCGGGTAGGTGGTGGTGGGTTGCATGCGCATGGCCTCTCTCAGTTCGATGCCTTCCAATCGGCCGCTCGCCCGCAGGGCCTCCGGCGTGACGCCGAACTGCTCGCGGAACGCGCGGGTGAACGCCTCGTGGGAGCCATAGCCCGCCTCCAGCGCCAGGTCGAGAATGTCCCGGGCACCCTCGGCCAGACGAGCAGCCGCGCGGCTCAGGCGCCGCGCCCTGGCGTAGCGCATCACCGGCCAGCCGGTGGCGAGCGCGAAGGCCCGTGCCAGGCCGAAGCGCGACAGCCCGCAGGCATCGGCGATGCCCTGCAGGTCCAGGCGTCCTTCGAGGTCGGTCTCGATCAGCCAGAGGGCCTTACCGATGGGGTCCATGTTCGCTCCTCACGAGTCGCCAGGCAGTATCGGCGCCCAGTATGCCGGGCGCTTGATCGTTCTTGCGCGCGCCCTCGCCCCGCGAACACAGGCTGAACGTGGCAGACGAGGTGGCGGTCTGTACGGAAAGCACCCGCACCCGACGCCCCAGGAGCCCGCCACCGTGTTCGCCCGCACCACCTGCCTCGCACTGCTGCTCGCCGCCCCGCTGGTCCATGCCGGCGACGCCCTGCGCATCACCCAGCTGCAGCGCTGCGGCGACCTGCTCGACGACGCCTCGCAGTACTGCGTGGGCACCACCGGCCTGGGCGACGGCGAGCTGCGGGTGCATCTCGGTGACCAGACCCTGGATACGAACCGCGTCCAGCGCGACGGCCAGAGCCTGCGCCTGAAGCTCGGGCGCGAACCCAGCGCCCCGCTGTGGCTGGAGCAGGACGAGCGCAGCAGCAACCCGGTGTGGCTGTCGCGCGGGCGCAGCCAGGTGCTGGCCGCCGGCCCCGACGAAGTGGCGAAGAACATAGACGGCCTGACCACCTACCTGGACCTGGTCAGCCTGCTGATCGAGGAAAAGCACGACGGCCGCCAGGAGGCCGAACGCCTGGCCAAACGCTATGGCGCCCAAGTGGTCGGCGCCATTCCGCCGCTGAACATCTACCAGCTGCGCCTGCCCGCCAAGGACCTGGTCCAGCGCGACGCGCTGATCCTGCGCCTGGGCAGCGAGACCAGCGTGGACGCGGTGATCATCGAGGAATCCGCCCCCGAGAAGGGCGAGGAAAGCGAAGGCAACAAAGTGCCAAACAAGCCCAGCGCGGACGAATGGGCGGCCAACCGCTTCGCCGACGCGGTGAACTACTACCAGCGACGCATCCCCGCCAAGGAAGCGCCGGTGGAGACCCGGCCGGTGCGCATCGGCGTGATCGAGCGCAACGTCGACTTCGACGCGCCGGACTTCGCCGACCACCTCGGCGGCTGCCGCCCGGAGCAACGCACCTGCCTCTACGCCCGCGACGCGGACAAACCGGACAACCACGGCAGCACCGTGACCGGCATCTTCGCCGCCCACGCCAAGCGCGGCGGCAATAGCGGCTTCCTGCAGGCCCTGGACGGCGCCGGGCCGGGATTCGAAGTCATCGTCGAACGCAACTCGGACGCCGGCATCACCGCCAACATCGCCGCCTCGGTCAACCTGGTCGAGGACGGCGTGCGGGTGCTCAACTGGAGCTGGGGCATCCACCGGGTCGGGGCGAAGAACGTCGAGGGCGACGAAGTGGACTCGCTGATCCGCTCCGGCCTCGCCATGAGCGGCTACGAAGAACTGCTGGAAGAATTCTTCCTGTGGCTGCGCCGCGAGCACCCGGACGTGGTGGTGATCAACTCGGCCGGCAACGGCGCGGCCTTCTCCGGCACCGACGAATACCGCCTGCCCTCCTCCTTCATCACCGACCAGCTGCTGGTGGTCGGCGGCCACCAGCGCAGCCAGAAGAGCGGCGTGTCGGTGGACGACCCGGCCTACGTGGTCAAACGCAGCTCCTCGAACATCGACATGCGGGTGGACATCACCGCCTCGGCCTGCACCCACGCCTCGACCCTGCGCGACGGCGAACGCGGCGAAGTGCATTGCGGCACCTCCTACGCCACACCGATGGTCGCCGGGGTGGTCGCCGCCATGCTCTCGATCAACCCCGAACTGCAGCCGGACCAGCTGCGCATGCTGCTGCGACGCAGCGCCATGACCATCGGCGGCGACTACGACTTCGAGCCGATGGACGCCGAGGACCTCACCGCCCCCATCCTGCCCTCCGAGCGCAACTACCAGCTGGACGACAAGGACGTCGGCCGCTCCGCCCGTCTCGACATGCAGAAGGCGCTGGACCTGGCCGTGCAGAGCCTCGATCGGGTGCGCTGAGCGGCGACTTGTCAGAGGTGGTGATCATTACGCCGATCTTCCCAATCGGCGAGCAGCCCGTTTGCCAGCAACGCCAGCCCCGCGATGAGCGAGGCAATCCAGAAATCGATCTGGAAAAGGTGGCTGCCCAAGAGACCGGCCAATAAAGACATGCCAAGCCAGATGAGTGTGTAAAACACCCTGCTCATGAGAGATCACTCTCTATCGTCAATGTACGTAATGGAGTCATTGCGCGACGCTTATCGTCTCTCCAATGCCCTCTTAAGCCCGTAGAGTCAACGACGTGGGGCGAGGCAACCACGCCCTGGCAACCGGCTCCGCATTAAGAAAAACAGGGTACATCCCTTATATTTTCAGGTACGCCCTGTATCTGAGGAAATGTCTACAGCCAGCAAGGATTTATATTTCCAAAGCACATAGAGATAGACAATATCAACCACAACTATAGCCAGCATCCATACATGTTTCTTTTGATCACTTAGGCCTGACTCGTCATAGCCAGAATACAGCCCAACAGCGGAAAACAAGCATGCTAAAGTTAGTATTGCCCCAGCAAAATTCAAAGGAAAAATTTTCTTCCTCGCCGTCATCCCCGCCAAAATAAAGCATGCAAAAGCAGCAAAAATATCAAACACTTGATTAACATTAGAAAACACATATCGCCAAGAGAAAAACACACCAATCACACTATATAGCACAACCATAGTCGTTCTAAATATCACGGGCATTTGCATGGCACTCCAAACAATCCATCTTGACTTCCCATATGTCCCGCCAACATCTCATCATAAGAAGGCGGGGAACCTCTGTATGGAGAATGGTCTCCTCCAAGCAAGTTCGTATAGAATTTTGTTACATGATACCCAGTTGTCATCAAATGCATCACCCCCCAGTTATAGGAGTTATCTCTAACCTCTGAAAGTGCAAATAAGTAATGCTCTGCATTTCGATCCGCCTCTCTTAGTCCCCGGTACGTATATCGATGCTTACGTATATCGTGCCACGCCTTGTTCGCATCACAGTCATTATTCTTCAATACTTCCATAGCCCGGCGCTCACCATAAAATCTCTCATCACTTAAGACAGGATCTTGTGAGCTCGGTGAAAGCCCCAACACATCTAGTATTTGCGCTGGATTAACTGGATAAAGATATGGATTATTTCCGCCCAATAGCCCAATCGGGTCCTGCGTCACATACCGCCCCAACTCCGGTGCGTAATACCGATAGCGGTTGTAGTACAGCCCACTCTCTTCGTCCCGATACTGCCCCTGGAATCTAATGGGCTGGTTGGTCTCGCCCTGTTCGTGGTCGATAGCGCCCCAGTCGTCCGCCTGGCCTTGCCAGAGTGTTTTTCCCTGTTCGCCCGTGAGCCTCAGAGGGGTACCC
>NZ_JAOEEE010000034.1:0-53162 GCF_029837675.1 Pseudomonas sp. GD04015
GACCACAGTCAGGCAGCGTGAGCGCGCGACTCCCTTGTCAGCGCGTCAGCGGCAGTGCCACACCCATGGCGGCGAACAGCCCGCCGCAGCAGCGGTTGAAGCCGCGTCCGGCGCGTTCCAGCCAGGGGCGGGTGCGCTGGGCGGTGCGGGCCAGCAGATACTCCACCAGCCCCTCGACCAGGGCGAAGGTCGCCGCCATCACCACGAACTGCAGCCACAGGCTGCGCGCCGGGTCGAGGAACTGGGGCAGGAAGGCGCCGTAGAACAGGATCACCTTGGGATTGGAGATGGCCGACAGCAGGCCCTGGCGGAACAGCTGCGCGCCCGAGCGGGCGCCGGCGCCTTCCAGTGGCGTGAGTTGCAGCGGCGGCGAGCGCCACAGCTGGATGCCGAGCCAGACCAGGTAGGCGCCGCCCAGCCACTTGAGCACCAGCAGCGCGTGGGCCGAGGCCTTGAGCAGGGCTGCGAGGCCGAACATCGACAGCGCCATCAGCAGCACGAAGCCGATCACCCCGCCGCTCACCGTCCACAGGGTGCGGCGGTGGCCGTACAGCGCGCCGTGGGTGAGCGCGAGCAGGCCGTTGGGGCCGGGCGTCAGCGCCAGGCCGAAGACGGCGGTGAAGTAGATGAGCCAGGTGTGCAGGGCCATGGAAGTCACCGGAGCCGGGTAAAGGCTCCGAAGCTAACCCAAGCGGCCGCGCGCCGGAAGAGCGAAGCGAAACGGCAGCCGGGGGAATCTTCGCCTGCGCCCGTGCTCTAATCGCTGCGGTCTGTCCGCTTTTCGCTCAGGAGTATCGAATGATCAACGCTTACCTCGCCCGCCCCGTCTTCGCCGCCCTCGCCGTGGCCCTGGTCGCGGGCTGTGCCTCGCAGAATCCCTATGAGACCCCGCAGCAGAACTCCGGCGTCAGCAAGACCGTCAAGTACGGAGGCCTGGGCGCCGTGGCCGGCGCGGCGGTCGGTGCGGCCACCTCCAGCAAGAAGGATCGCGGCAAGGGCGCGCTGATCGGCGCGGCCGTGGCGGGCGCCGCCGCTGCGGGCTACGGCTACTACGCGGACAAGCAGGAAGAAGAGCTGCGCCGCAGCATGGAAGGCACCGGCGTGGAAGTGCAGCGCCAGGGCGACACCATCCAGCTGATCATGCCCGGCAACATCACCTTCGCCACCGATTCGGCGGACATCGCCAGCAGCTTCTACGCCCCGCTGAACAACCTGGCCTCGTCCTTCCGCCAGTACAACCAGAACAGCATCGAGATCGTCGGCCACACCGACAGCACCGGCAGCCACACCCACAACGTCGGCCTGTCTCAGCGCCGCGCACAGAGCGTAGCCAACTACCTGGCGGCCCAGGGCGTCGATGCCTCCCGCCTGAGCACCCGTGGCGCCGGCCCGGACCAGCCGATCGCCAGCAACGCTACGGCCGATGGCCGCGCGCAGAACCGCCGGGTGGAAGTGACCCTGCGGCCCCTGCCTGGCGCGCAAGGCGCGCAGTAGAAAACACCGCTTCACCCAGAAGGCCCCGTTCGGGGCCTTCTGCTTTTTGGATGATGGCGAAATGCCGTCTGTCATTCCGCCATGCTGGTGGAGATTCCTGACTACACTCTCAGCAGACGACGCGCTCGGCCGCGCGCGAGCGGGCGCGCCCAGGCGAGCGAGGCGTGGCCGCAGGAACAGGAGAAACCATGGACGACGCCGCTCCCATCTTCCCCACTCGCAAACCCATCGTTCCGCTCATCGTCAGCCTGCTCCTGCTGGCCGCGCTCTCCTCACTGGTGCTGTGGCAATGGTGGACGCTGGCGCAGGGCAACCGCGAGGCCCAGGAACAGCGCTTCGCCCTGGCCGTCGACGGCGTCGAGATGAGCGTGCGCGAGCGCATGCGCGCCTACGAGATGGTGCTGCGCGGCATGGCCGGCCTGATGGCGGGCAGCGACGAGGTGGCGGACCGGGAATGGCAGCGCGCCACCGAGCAGCTGCAGCTCCAGGAGCACTACCCCGGCATCCAGGCGCTGGCCTGGGGGCGCTACCTGGAAGCCGGCGAGCTGGAGGCCTTCGTCGCGCGGACCCGCACGGAAGGCCGTGGCGACTTCGCCGTCTACCCGCTGGGTGAGCGCGACGCCTACATGGTGATCGAATTCATCAACCCGCTGGACTGGCGCAACCGCCGCGTGCTCGGCTTCGACATGTACAGCGAGGCCACCCGCCGCGCCGCCATCGAGCGTGCCCGCGGCAGCGGCGACGCGGTGCTCACCGGCCCGCTGCGGCTCAAGCAGGAGACCGACGAGGATGCCCAGACCGGCATGCTCCTGTACCTGCCGGTGTTCCGCCAGAACGCCCCGCTGAGCACCACCGAGGAGCGTCGCGCGGCGCTACTGGGCATGGTCTGCGGCTCGTTCCGCATGAACGATCTGATGCACGGCATCCTCGGCAGCCTCTCCAGCCAGTTCGAGGTCGAGCTGACCGACTCGGCCGACCCCGCCAGGCCCCTGCTGGCGCACAGCGGCGAGCATCCCCACCGGCCGCGCTTCGAGACCCAGCGCCAGCTCGACATCTACGGCCGCGAATGGCAGCTGCGGGTGAGCAGCACACCCCTGTACGAGGCCACCGTGGGCAACAGCGGCCTGCCGATCAGCCTCGGCGCCGGCCTGCTGGCCTCGGTGCTGTTGTCGCTGCTGGTGGGCGGCTTCCTGCTGCTACGCGAGCGGGCGATGGCCGAGAGCGCGCGGCTGCGCGAGAGCGAGGGGCGCTTCCGCCTGGTGGTGGAGGCCTCGCCCAACGCCATCGTGCTGGTCGATAGTCGGGGCAGGGTGGTCATGGTCAACCGCCAGGTGGAACTGCTGTTCGGCTACGGGCGCGACGAACTGCTCGACCAGCCGGTGGAGCGCCTGCTGCCGGAGCCATTGCGCCACGGCCACGTCGCCATGCGCCGCGAGTTCCAGAAGGCTCCCGAGCAGCGGCGCATGGGCGGCAACCGCGAGCTGTTCGGCCAGCACCGCGACGGCCGGCTGATTCCGCTGGAGGTGGGCCTGGCGCCGATCCGCGTCGGCCAGGAAGTGCTGGTACAGGCAGTGATCATCGACATCAGCGAACGCAAGGCCGCCGAGGAGCGCTTCCGCCTGGTGGTGGAAGCCTCGCCCAACGCCATCGTGCTGGTAGACGGCCAGGGGCGCCTGAGCATGGTCAACCGGCAGGCCGAGCAGATGTTCGGCTACGCCCGCGACGAGATGATCGGCCAGCCGGTGGAGATGCTGTTGCCGGAGTCCTCGCGCAAACACCACCCGTCCCTGCGCGACGGCTTCTTCCGCGACCCTTCGCCAAGACGCATGGGCGGCAACCGCGAACTGTTCGGCCAGCACCGCGACGGCCGGCTGATCCCCCTGGAGGTGGGTCTGTCGCCCCTGCGCAGCGGCGACGACAGCTTGGTGCAGGCGGTGATTATCGACATCAGTGAGCGCCGGGCCGCCGAGCAGCGCCTGCGCGAACAGGCTGAGCAACTGGCCATGGCCAACCGCTACAAGTCGGAATTCCTGGCCAACATGTCCCACGAGCTGCGCACGCCGCTCAACAGCATCCTGATCCTCAGCGAACAGCTCAGGCACAACGTCGCCGGCAACCTGACCGAGAAGCAGGTCAGGCACGCGGACATCGTCTACAAGGCCGGCAACGACCTGCTGCAGCTGATCAACGACGTGCTCGACCTGTCCAAGATCGAGGCCGGCCGGGTGCAGCTCAAGCTGGAGCCGGTGAACGTCCACGACCTGCTGGTGGAACTGGACTCCAGCCTGCGGCCGATGGCCGAGATCAAGGGCCTGCGCCTGATCACCCACCTCGATCCTGGCGTGGCGCGGGTGATCCACAGCGACCGCGGGCGCCTGCAGCAGATCTTGCGCAACCTGCTGTCCAACGCCCTCAAGTTCACCGAGCACGGCGATGTGGAGCTGTCCATCGGTCACTCGCCGGTGTCCCTGGACGACGAGCGCGAGACCCTGCAGTTCGTCGTCCGTGACAGCGGCATCGGCATCGATCCGGATCAGCACGAGCGCATCTTCCAGGCCTTCCAGCAGATCGACGGCTCCACCAGCCGGCGCTTCGGCGGCACCGGCCTGGGGTTGGCCATCACCCGCCAGTTGGTGGAGGTGCTGGGTGGCCGGATCAGCCTGGAGAGCACGCCGGGGCAGGGCTCGCGCTTCATCGTGCGGCTGCCGGTGCTGGCCCTGAGCCCGGTGGACAAGGACGACGACCCGCTCGGCGCGGTGCCCCAGCGCAGCGGCAGCGGTCCGGCGGTGCTGATCGTCGAGGACGATCCCAATTTCGCCGCGGTGATCGCCGAGGAAGCCCAGGCCCACGGCTTCACCAGCGTCCACTGTCGCAATGGCAAGCAGGCCACCGCCCTGATGCAGGGCGAACGCTTCGTCGCGGTGATCCTCGACATCCTGTTGCCCGACATCAGCGGCTGGCAGATCTACCGCCGCCTGCGCGGCATGCTGCAGTACCGCGACGTGCCGGTGCACATCGTCTCCTGCGTGCCGCAGCCGCAGGGCTGGAGCGGCGACGGCACCCGCTACCTGGTCAAGCCGGTGGCGCGGCAGGACCTGGAGCGGGTGTTCGAGGACATCGCCCTGTCCGACACCCCGCCGCGCCGGCTGCTGCTGGTCGAGGACGTGGAGGCGGAGCGCGAGCACTACCGCGAGCACCTGGTACAGATCGGCTTCCACGTGGTCGCCCTGGGCAGCGCCGAACAGGCCCTGCAGGCCTACGTCGGGCAGAATTTCGATGCGCTGGTGATCGACCTCGACCTGCCCGACCAGCACGGCTTCGACCTGCTCGAGGCGCTGCAGCGCGAGCGCCCGCTGCAGAACACCCTGGTGGTGATCAACACCGGCGTGGACGTCACCCGCCAGGACCTGCAGCGCCTGCGCCGCTACTCGGCGGTGGTGGTGCGCAAGAACGGCGACGACCTCGGCCCCCTGAGCGCGGCGCTGCAGGGGTTCCTGGCGACCGTGCGCGAGCCCTCGGCCGACGATTCCGAGCTGGCCGGCAGGCGCGTGCTGCTGGTCGACGACGACATCCGCAACATCTACGCGATGACCGCGCTGCTGGATGAACTGGGCCTGGCGGTGGTGCCGGCCAGGGACGGCGAGGAGGCGCTGGCGGCGTTCGCCCGCGAACCCTTCGACCTGGTGCTGATGGACATGGCGATGCCCAACATGGACGGCTACACCGCCACCCGCATCCTGAAGGACGAACGCGGCTGCAACGTCCCGGTGATCGCCCTCACGGCCCACGCCATGAAGGGCGACCGGGAGAAATGCATCACCGCCGGTTGCGACGACTACCTGGCCAAGCCGGTCGGGCGCCAGGAGCTGCTGGAGATGCTGCACCGCTGGCTGGCGCCGGGGCCGCGGGGCTGAGGAGGGGCGAGCGATGCAGATAGAAGGAGGTGGGATGGGGCAGGTGCAACGGGAGGCCGATGACGACCGGCAGATACTCCTGGTGGTGGACGACCGCGAGGAGAACCTGGTGGCCATGGAGGCGCTGCTAGACGACGGGCAGTGGAACGTGCGCACCGTGGACTCCGGCGAGTCGGCCCTGCGCTGCATGATGGACGAGGACGTCGGCCTGGTCCTGCTCGACGTGCAGATGCCGAAGATGGATGGCTTCGAGGTGGCGCGCCTGATGCGCGGCAGCCCGCGCACCCGCTACACGCCGATCATCTTCCTCTCCGCGATTGCCCACACCGAGGAATCGGTGCTCAAGGGCTACGCGAGCGGTGCGGTGGATTTCATCCTCAAGCCCTTCGACCCCAAGGTGCTCAGGCACAAGATCAACGCGCTGCTGGAGCAGGAGCGCTACCGCCGCGAACTGCTCCAGCTCAGCCAGCAGCTGGACCGCGAGCGCGCCTTCAACGCCTCGGTGCTGGACAACGCCTCGGAAGGCATCCTGGTGATCGACCGCGATGGCATCATCCGCTTCGCCAACCCGGCCATGGCGCAGATGCTCGGCGGCGAAGTGGCGGACCTGCAGGGCAGCGCGCTGCTGTCCTACCTCAAGGCGCCGGAGATGCCTGGCAAATGGGACGAGAGCGAGTTCTACCGGCACTGGCGGGCGGGCCAGACCTACCGCGTGCACGACGCGGTGCTGGGTACCCTGAACGGCGACTACCTGCCGGTGGCGCTGTCCTGCTCGCCGTTGCCGCAGTACCAGAACTCCATGGTGCTGATCGCCCTGGACATGTCGGTGGTCAGCAACCTGCACGCCCAGCTGGAATCCCAGGCGGTCACCGACGCGCTGACCGGCCTGTACAACCGCCGCGGCTTCCACAAGGCGCTGGACACGGCGCTGTCGCGCATCGACCGCAGCGGCAAGCGCATGGCCGTACTCTACCTGGACCTGGACGGCTTCAAGCGGATCAACGATTCCCTCGGCCACGAGGCCGGCGACCAGGTGCTGCGCAGGGTCGGTGAGCAATTGAAGGCCTGCCTGCGCCCCTACGACATCGTCGCGCGCATGGGCGGCGACGAGTTCACCGCGCTACTCGACAGCCTCGACCACCCCGAGGATGCGGCGCGGGTGGCGGAGAAACTGATCGAACTGGTCTCGGTGCGCCACTCGCTGGATGGCGTCGACTTCACCCTCGGCGCCAGCATCGGCATCGCCTGCTACCCCGAGTGCGGGCAGACGGTGGACGGCCTGCTGCGTTCGGCCGACATGGCGATGTACGAGGCCAAGCGCGCCGGGCGCCAGCAGTACCGCTTCTTCTCGCCGGAGATGAACGGCCGCGCGCGCTCCCGGCTGATGCTCGAAGAGAGCCTGCGCAACGCCATCGAGCAGGACGACTTCGTGCTGGTCTACCAGCCGCAGATCGACCTGGCCAGCGGCCGCCTGCGCGGCTTCGAGGCGCTGCTGCGCTGGGAGCACCGGGTGGCCGGCACCATCTCGCCGGGGGTGTTCATCCCGCTGCTGGAGGAAACCCGGCTGATCAACCGTCTGGGCGACTGGATCTTCAACCAGGGCATCCGCCAGTGCCGCGCCTGGCAGCCGCAGTTCGGCGAACGGCTGCTGCTCAGCCTCAACGTCAGCCCCGTGCAGTTCGGCATGCCGCAACTGGTCGACGACCTGCGCCGGACCCTCGAACGGCACGGCCTCGATCCGGCGCAACTGGAAGTGGAAGTGACCGAGGGCGCGCTGATGCAGGACCTGGACACCACCCGCGAGCAACTGCGCCAGCTGCGTGCGCTCGGGGTACGCATCGCCATCGACGACTTCGGCACCGGCTACTCGTCGCTGGCCTACCTGCGCCACTTCGAACTGGACACGCTGAAGATCGACCGCCTGTTCATCGCCAACATGCTCGACTCGCCCCGGGACGCGGCGATCGTCAGCACCATCATCGATCTGGGCCACCACCTGGGCCTGGAAGTGGTCGCCGAAGGGGTGGAGACCGTGGAGCAGCGCGACTGGCTGATCGCTCATCGCTGCACCACCATGCAGGGCTTCCTCGTCGCGCCGGGGCTGCCGGCGGCGCGCGCCGGCGCCTTCCCGCCGCGCCTGGACTGGAGCGAGTGGCGCCCGGGCGAGCCGCCCGGCTGAGTCAGCCGCGGCCCGGGTACTGCTCGTGCAGGCGGCCGAGCTGGGCGTCCTTGGCCTCCCACAGCTGGTTGACCCACTGCTGGAACTGCAGGCGGTACTGCTCGTTCTGGTCGTAGTTGCGGCCGATGAACTCGGCGGGAACCGCAAGCTTGTCGAAACGCACCACCACCTCGCCGATATTGCCGGCGAGCAGGTCCCAGAAACCGGGGTTGCCGCCGGGATAGTGGATGGTGACGTTGACGATGGTATCCAGCTGTTCACCCATGGCATCCAGCACGAAGGCGATACCGCCTGCCTTGGGCTTGAGCAGGTACTTGAAGGGCGAATTCTGCTGGGCGTGCTTCTGCGGGGTCAGGCGGGTGCCTTCGAGGAAGTTGAACACCGACACCGGGTTGCTCTTGTAGCGCGCGCAGGCCTTGCGCGTGGTGGCCAGGTCCTGGCCGCGCTTCTCCGGGTGCCTGGCCAGGTACTCCTTGGTGTAGCGCTTCATGAAGGGGAACTCGAGCGCCCACCAGCACAGGCCGATCACCGGCACCCAGATCAGCTCCTGCTTGAGGAAGAACTTCAGCAGCGGCATGCGTCGGTTGAGCAGGTACTGCAGCACCAGGATGTCCACCCAGCTCTGGTGGTTGCTGGTGACCAGGTAGGAGTGGCGCATGTCCAGGCCTTCCAGCCCCTCGACGTCCCAGCGGGTGTCGCGAACCAGGTCCATCCAGAACTTGTTGACGCCGATCCAGAACTCGGCGATGCCGTGCATCACCGCGCGCAGCACGCGCTGGGCGGCGGGGAAGGGCAGCAGCAGCTTGAGCAGCGCCACGGCGAACAGCGGCCAGCAGCAGATCAGGGTATTGAGGGCCAGCAGCAGGGCGCTGATGACGCCGCGAAGCGGAGCGGGCAGGAATTGCAGCATGGTCTCGGAGGGCTCCTGGTCATGGGGCTTTCTGTGCGCCCCTGTGCGGTCGAGATACCTGCAGCACTCCCTGCGGCAAGTCGGTCCGGCGCCAAGGTTAACGCTTGTGCACTGAACGGCAAGTGCTGGGATGGACCCAGGAGTCATCCTTCCTGTCCGTGCCGCACCGCGCGGTGGATGGCGCGGATTTTAACGTTCATTCCGCGCATTTCGCACGACTTCGTAGCCCGGATGAAATCCGGGAGCGATGCCGGGGGGCGCGGGGCCGCCTAGGTCGCGCGCAACGATGGCGCGGAGACGGTGCCCATGGCCTGGGCGGCCCCGCACCACCCTGCGTGGAGCCCGAGGTCGGGCGCCAGGCGACCCCGGATTTCATCCGGGCTACGAGAGCGCTCAGCGCATGGACGCCGCCTGGATCGCCGTCAGGGCGATGGTATAGACGATGTCGTCCACCAGCGCGCCGCGCGACAGGTCGTTCACCGGCTTGCGCAGGCCCTGCAGCATGGGACCGACGCTGACGCAGTCGGCGCTGCGCTGCACCGCCTTGTAGGTGGTGTTGCCGGTGTTCAGGTCGGGGAACACGAACACCGTGGCGCGGCCCGCCACCGGGCTGTTCGGCGCCTTCTGCCGGCCGACGCTGGCGATGGCCGCGGCGTCGTACTGCAGCGGGCCGTCGATCAGCAGCGCCGGGTTGGCCTCGCGCGCCAGGCGGGTGGCCTCGCGCACCTTTTCCACCTCGGCGCCGCTGCCGGAGTCGCCGGTGGAGTAGCTGATCATCGCCACCCGCGCCGGCACGCCGAAGGCCTCGGCGGAGGCGGCGCTCTGCAGGGCGATATCGGCCAGCTCGGTGGCGTTGGGGTCGGGATTCACTGCACAGTCGCCATACACCAGCACCTGGTCCGGCAGAAGCATGAAGAACACCGAGGACACCAGCTTGTAGCCGGGTGCGGTCTTGATCAGCTGCAGGGCGGGACGGATGGTGTTGGCGGTGGTGTGGATGGCCCCGGAGACCAGGCCGTCGACCTCGTCCAGGGCCAGCATCATGGTGCCCAGCACCACGCTGTCCTCCAGCTGGGCCAGGGCCATGGGCGCGTTGAGGCCCTTGCCCTTGCGCAGCTCGACCATCGGCTCGACGTAGCGCTCGCGAATCAGCTCCGGGTCGAGAATCTCCAGACCGTCCGGAAGTGTGATGCCCTGTGCCCTGGCCACGTTGTGCACGTCCTCCGGCTTGGCCAGCAGCACGCAGCGGGCGATGCCGCGCGCCTGGCAGATGGCGGCCGCCTGCACGGTGCGCGGCTCGCTGCCCTCGGGCAGGACGACGCGCTTGTTCGCCGCCTGGGCGCGGCGCACCAGCTGGTAGCGGAACGCCGGTGGTGACAGGCGCAGCTCGCGCGGCGCGCCGCAGCGCTGCTTGAGCCAGTCGTGGTCGATGTGGCCGGCGACGAACTCGGTGACCTTCTCCGCGCGCTCGCGGTCGTCCACCGGGATTTCCTTGTTCATCCGGTTGAGGTTGGTCGCCGTGTCGTAGGAGCCGGTGCTCACCGTCAGCACCGGCAGGCCGCCCATCAGCGCGCCCTGACACAGTTCGAGGATGCGCGCGTCCGGCGGGAAGTCGCTGCACAGCAGCAGGCCGGCCAGCGGCACGCCGTTCATCGAGGCCAGGCTGGCGGCGAGGATGATGTCGTCACGGTCGCCAGGGGTGACCACCAGCACGCCGGGCTTGAGCAACTGCACCGTGTTGGGCACGGCGCGGGCGCACAGCACGATCTTCTGCACCCGGCGCTGTTCGTAGTCGCCGGCGTTGAGGATCTGCGCGCCGAGCAGGTCGGCCACGTCGCGGGTGCGCGGCGCGTTCAGCTCGTCCTGCCAGGGGATGCAGCCGAGCAGGTGGAAGTTGCCGGCGCGCAGCAGCGGCGAGAGCTGGCCGAGCTGCTCGGTGAAGGCCTCCACGCCCTCCGGGTGGCGCACCTTGTTGAGGATCACGCCGATCACCTTCGGGTCCTGCGGGCCGCCGAACAGCTGGGCCTGGATCTCGATGCGGTCGGACAGCTCGGTCAGGCTCTCCGGCTCCTCGCCCTCCGGCGCCGAGACCAGGATGATCTCGGCGTCCAGGCTCTTGGCCAGGTGCACGTTGACCCGCGCGGCGTAGCTGGCGTGGCGGGTCGGCACCATGCCCTCGACGATCAGCACGTCCATGCCCTCGGCGGCCTGCTGGTGCAGGCTGACGATCTCTTCCAGCAGTTCGTCCAGGTGGCCGTCGCCGAGCATGCGCTCGACCTGGGCCAGCGGCAGCGACCTGGGCGGCAGCAGGCCGTGGGTGCGGGCGATCAGCTCGCTGGAACGCTCGGGCCCGGCGTCGCCCGGGTGGGGCTGGGCGATCGGCTTGAAGAAGCCGACCTTCAGCCCTGCGCGTTGCAGCGCGCGGACCAGGCCGAGGCTGATGGAGGTGAGGCCGACGCCGAAACCGGTGGGGGCGATGAAGAAGGTATGCATGGAATCTCCGTGGGTCGCAGGAGCGGTCTGCAGGGGGGTAGTCAGAGAGGGGAGGCGGCGCCTCCGCCGGTTCAGGTATCGAGCAGGGCCAGGGTGTCGAGGGCGATCTGCCGTTCCTCGTTGGTCGGCACCACCAGCACCCGTGGGTGTCCCTGGGCGTGGATGGCGCCGGCGACGCCACGGATGCAGCGGGCGTTGGCCTCCTTGTCCAGCGCCAGGCCGAGCAGGCGCAGGTGGGCCACCGTCTTGCTGCGGACCAGGGGTGAGTTCTCGCCGATGCCGCCGGTGAAGATCAGCCCGTCCAGCTGCGCCAGGGCGCAGCCCATGGCGGCCAGCGACTTGGCCAGCCGATAGCAGAACACCTCGATGGCCAGGGTCGCGCCCGGGTGGCCCTGCTCGCGGGCCTGTTCCAGGCTGCGCATGTCGTTGGACAGGCCGGACAGGCCGAGCAGGCCGCTGTCCTTGTTGAGCATGGCGTCGATCTTCTCCAGGCTCCAGCCCAGGGTGCGGGCCAGGTGGCCGTGCAGGTTGGGGTCGACGTCGCCGCTGCGGGTGCCCATCACCAGGCCCTCCAGCGGGGTCAGGCCCATGCTGGTGTCGAGGCTCTGGCCGTCGACGATGGCGCAGGTGGAGCAGCCGTTGCCCAGGTGAGCGGACAGCCAGCTGCTGTCGCCATAGGCCAGCCCGGCCATCTCCGCCGCGCGGTGGCTGACGAAGCGGTGGCTGGTGCCATGGAAGCCGTAGCGGCGCACACCGTGCTCGCGGTACAGCGCCTCCGGCACTGCGTAGCGGTAGGCGTGCTCGGGCAGGCTCTGGTGGAAGGCGGTGTCGAACACTGCTACTTGTGTGAGATTGGGGAACAGCTTCAGCGCCGCCTCGATGCCCAGCAGGTTGGCCGGGTTGTGCAGTGGCGCCAGCGGCGCGGTGGCGCGGATCGCCTGCAGGCTGTGGACGTCGATGCGGCAGGCGGAGGTGAACTGCTCGCCGCCGTGCACCACGCGGTGGCCGATGCCGTGGAGCTGGCCGCCGGCGGCGCCCTGGACCAGCGGCAGCAACTGATGCAGGGCGGCGCGGTGATCGCCGCCGGGCAGCATCAGGCTGTCCTTCTCGCCGCTGCCGCGCTGCCAGTGCAGCACCGCCTCCGGGCTGCCCAGGCGCTCGGCCAGGCCGCTCAGGGTGAAGTGGGAGTGGGCTTCGTTGACCAGGGCGAACTTGATCGACGAGCTGCCGCAGTTGATGACCAGGATATTGCGTGCCGCCATGACTGTTCCTTATCTGTTGTTCGCACGTTCGGCCGCGCACCAGCCGCAGGGAAAGGGCTGGCCGAGATGGCGCTCGCGCTCGCGCGGGTCCGTGACCCAGGCGCGATTCTGCCATGGCGGCAGGTGGCGCAGGTGCTGGGTGTGGCCGCAGGACAGGTCGGCCACCCAGTGGCCGTCCTCGTCCCGGTGGAAGCCGAGCACCCACGGGGTCCGCCCGTCAGTCCCGCGGTCGCTTTCGGGCGGCGCGGCGGGTAGACTTGCCCCCTTTCCACTCTCTTGCAAAGGTTTTTCCTCCATGCAGATCGCCGCCAACAAGGCCGTGTCCATCGACTATACCCTGACCAACGATGCCGGTGAGGTGATCGACAGCTCCGCCGGCGGCGCCCCGCTGGTGTATCTGCAGGGTGCGGGCAACATCATCGTCGGCCTGGAAAAGGCCCTCGAAGGCAAGCAGGCCGGTGACGAGCTGAGCGTGGCCATCGAGCCGTCCGAAGCCTACGGCGAGTACAGCGCCGAGCTGGTCGCCACCCTCAACCGCAGCATGTTCGAGGGCGTAGACGAGCTGGCCGTCGGCATGCAGTTCCACGCCTCCGGCCCGGACGGCGGCATGCAGATCGTCACCATCCGCGATATCGACGGCGACGACGTGATCGTCGACGGCAACCACCCGCTGGCCGGCCAGCGCCTGAACTTCAAGGTCAAGGTGGTCAACGTGCGCGACGCCAGCGCCGAGGAAGTCGCCCACGGCCACATCCATGGCGAAGGCGGTCACCACCACTGATCGTCGGTCGCCGATGGCGGGCGATGCGACTTATGGTCGTCTCAGGCCCGCCCCCGGCTGCTAAGATCAGTTGACCGAAAAAGGCGCCCGCGGGCGCCTTTTCTGTCTGGCACAGAATCTCATCATGCTCAAGGAGTCCGTCATGAGTGCCTTTCACGATCTCAATCTGCGCGCGCTGGACGGCCAGGAACTGCCGCTTGCGCCCTACAAGGGCCAGATAGTGCTGGTGGTCAACGTGGCCTCCAAGTGCGGCCTGACCCCCCAGTACGCCGGGCTGGAAAATTTGCACCAGGAATATCGCGACCGCGGCTTCACCGTGCTCGGGCTGCCGTGCAACCAGTTCGCCGGCCAGGAGCCTGGCAGCGAGGAGGAGATCCGCGAGTTCTGCAGCCTTACCTACGGGGTGACTTTCCCCCTGGGCAGCAAGCTGGAGGTCAACGGCCCCGGCCGTCATCCGCTATATCGCCTGCTGGCGGGCGAGGGCGCCGAGTTCCCCGGCGACATCACCTGGAACTTCGAGAAATTCCTGGTCGGCCGCGACGGTCGCGTGCTGGCGCGCTTCTCGCCGCGCACCACGCCGGACGATCCCGCGCTGATCCAGGCGATCGAGAAGGCGCTGGGCTGACGCACCCCGCCCCGTCACTGCGTTGAGGTGCGCGTGGCGCACCCTACGGTCTTCTCGGTTCTGCACCTCGATCACCGATATCAATAGTGCTGTGCGGGGCGAGACGACCGGTCATATGCTCGCCCCATGAACAACAGCATCCGACTCGACAAGCGCGACCTGATCCTGGCCAAGGGCTCGCAGGTGATGACGCGCCGTGGCTACCACGGCACCGGCGTGATGGAGATCGTGCAGGCCGCCGGCATCCCCAAGGGCAGCTTCTACCACTACTTCGCCAGCAAGGAAGACTTCGCCCTGCAGGCGCTCGAGTTCGTCTATCAGCCACGCCTGGCCCGCTATACCGAGGCCCTGGGCAACCCGGTGCTCAGCCCCAGCGCGCGCATCCTCGGCTACTACCGGGAACTGCAGGCCCACTTCGCGCGCCAGGAACAGCCCGAGTACCACTGCTTCATCGGCAGCCTGAGCTTCGAGATGAGCGAGGTGCTGCCGGCTATCGGTGCCGAGGTCGAGCGCATCCAGCAGGCCTCGGTGGACATCCTGCGCGACTGCCTGGAGCAGGCCCGGGCCGCCGGCGAACTGGCGGCCGACGAGGATTGCGAGAACCTGGCGATCTTTATTTCCAACGCCTGGCAAGGCGTGCTGGCCCGCCTCAAGGTCGGCCGCAGCCTGCAGCCGCTGGAGGCCTTCATTCAACGTTTGGAGCTGCTGTTGCGGCCCTGACCGTTTTTTTGCCCATCGACGAGACGACCGGTCAGCTGGCCGGCCCCAAGGAGAATCCATGACCGTTCAAGCCCTGTTCGAGCCCTTCCGCCTGGGCAACCTGGAACTGCCCACCCGCGTGGTGATGGCGCCTATGACCCGTTCCTTCTCCCCCGGCGGCGTGCCCAATGCCCTGGTGGTGGAGTACTACCGTCGTCGCGCCGCCGCCGGCGTCGGGCTGATCGTCACCGAAGGCACCACGGTTGGCCACAAGGCCGCCAACGGTTACCCGAACGTGCCGCGTTTCTATGGCGAGGATGCCTTGGCCGGCTGGAAGCAGGTGGTTGACGCGGTACACGCCGAAGGCGGCAGGATCGTTCCGCAGCTGTGGCACGTGGGCAATGTGCGCAAGCTCGGCACCGAGCCCGATGCCAGCGTGCCGGGCTATGGTCCGAGCGAGAAGGTCAAGGACGGCAATGTCGTGGTCCATGGCATGACCAAGCAGGACATCGACGAAGTGATCGCCGCCTTCGCCCAGGCCGCCCGCGACGCCAAGGCCATCGGCATGGACGGCGTGGAGATCCACGGTGCTCACGGCTACCTGATCGACCAGTTCTTCTGGGAAGGCAGCAACAAGCGCACCGACGAATACGGCGGCGACCTGGCCCAGCGTTCGCGCTTCGCCATCGAACTGGTCCAGGCCGTGCGCGCCGCCGTCGGTCCGGACTTCCCGATCATCTTCCGCTTCTCCCAGTGGAAGCAGCAGGACTACACCGCGCGCCTGGTACAGAGCGCCGAGGAGCTGGGCGCCTTCCTCAGGCCGCTGGCCGACGCCGGCGTGGACATCTTCCACTGCTCGACCCGTCGCTTCTGGGAACCGGAGTTCGAGGGTTCCGACCTCAACCTGGCGGGCTGGACCCGCCAGCTCACCGGCAAGCCGACCATCACCGTCGGCAGTGTCGGCCTGGACGGCGAGTTCCTGCAGTTCATGGTTAACACCGACAAGGTGGCCGAGCCGGCCAGCCTGGAGAAGCTGCTGGAGCGCCTGAACAAGCAGGAGTTCGACCTGGTGGCCGTGGGCCGTGCGCTGCTGGTCGACCCGGACTGGGCGGTGAAGGTACGCGATGGCCGCGAGAGCGACATCCTGCCATTCAGCCGCGAGGCCCTGAAGCAGCTGGTCTGATCTCGACCAGCGGCGCCGACGAGGCCCGGCGGGAGCACAGCGCTTCCGCCGGGCCTCGTCGTATCTGGGGTGAACGCAGTAGCCCGGATGCAATCCGGGAATCCGCCTCCCCGGATTGCATTCGTGAGCCTTTTTTATGAAGACGCCGGTCCGTATACTCGTGGCTGGATAAATAGACAGTGTGTCGGTTCGGCCGGCCCGCGGAGCGAAGCGCTGCATGACCCTGATCCTTGGCATCGACCCCGGCTCGCGCATCACCGGCTACGGCGTGGTGCGCGACACTGGGCGCGGTTGCGAGTACATCGCCTCGGGCTGCATCCGCACGGGCGAGGGGGATCTGGCCAGCCGGCTGCAGATGGTGTTCCGCGGCGTCAGCGAGGTCATCCGCCAGCACGGCCCGGTGACCATGGGCATCGAGCAGGTGTTCATGGCCAGGAACGCCGACTCGGCGCTCAAGCTCGGGCAGGCGCGTGGTGCGGCCATCGTCGCGGGCATCGAGGCCGGGCTGGAAGTCAGCGAATACACGGCCAGCCAGGTCAAGCAGGCCATCGCCGGCACCGGCGGCGCGGACAAGCAGCAGGTGCAGATGATGGTCATGCACCTGCTCAAGCTGGTGCAGAAGCCGCAGATCGATGCCTCCGACGCACTCGCCATCGCCCTCTGCCATGCCCACCACCGGCAGAGCCTGATTCCCCACGGCCTGCTCGGCGCCAAGCGCCGCGGCGGCCGGCTGCGCCTGTAAACAGAAGGAAACACATTCGTGATCGGACGCCTCAAGGGCACCCTGGCGGAAAAACAGCCGCCGCATTTGATCCTCGACGTGGGTGGCATCGGCTACGAGCTGGAGGTGCCGATGACCACGCTCTATCGCCTGCCAGCCGTGGGGCAGCCGGTGACCCTGCACACCCATCTGGTGGTGCGCGAGGATGCCCACCTGCTCTACGGCTTCGCCGAAAAGCGCGAGCGTGAGCTGTTCCGCGAGCTGATCCGACTCAACGGCGTGGGGCCCAAGCTGGCCCTGGCGCTGATGTCGGGGCTGGAGGTGGACGAGCTGGTGCGCTGCGTGCAGGCCCAGGACACCTCGACCCTGGTGAAGATCCCAGGCGTCGGCAAGAAGACCGCCGAGCGCCTGCTGGTGGAGCTGAAAGACCGCTTCAAGGCCTGGGAGGCGATGCCGTCCATCGCCCCGCTGGTGGTGGAACCTCGTGCCGGCGTGGCAGTCTCAAGCGCCGAGAGCGACGCCGTGAGCGCGCTGATCTCGCTCGGCTTCAAGCCGCAGGAGGCCAGCAAGGCCGTGGCGGCCGTACAGGAAGAAGGGCTGTCCAGCGAAGAGCTGATCCGCCGTGCCCTGAAAGGAATGGTGTAAGAAGTGATAGACGCCGACCGCCTGATAACCGCCAGCAGCCGCGACCGCGACGAGCAGCTGGACCGCGCCATCCGGCCGCTCAAGCTGGCCGAATACATCGGCCAGCCGGTGGTGCGTGAGCAGATGGAGCTGTTCATTCAGGCCGCCAGGAACCGCCAGGAGGCACTGGACCACACGCTGATCTTCGGTCCGCCGGGGCTCGGCAAGACCACCCTGGCCAACATCATTGCCCAGGAAATGGGCGTGTCGATCAAGAGTACCTCGGGCCCCGTGCTGGAGCGCCCGGGCGACCTGGCCGCGCTGCTGACCAACCTGGAAGCCGGCGACGTCCTGTTCGTCGACGAGATCCACCGCCTCTCGCCCGTGGTCGAGGAAGTGTTGTACCCGGCCATGGAAGACTTCCAGCTCGACATCATGATCGGCGAAGGCCCGGCGGCCCGTTCGATCAAGCTCGACCTGCCGCCCTTCACCCTGGTCGGTGCCACTACCCGCGCCGGCATGCTGACCAACCCGCTGCGCGACCGCTTTGGTATCGTCCAGCGCCTGGAGTTCTACTCCAGCGAGGACCTGGCCACCATCGTCGGCCGCTCGGCCGGCATTCTCGGCCTGGCCATCGACCCGGAGGGCTCCTTCGAGATCGCCCGCCGCGCCCGGGGCACTCCGCGGATCGCCAACCGTCTGCTGCGCCGGGTGCGCGACTTCGCCGAAGTGCGTGCCGGCGGGCAGATCAGCCGCGCCATCGCCGACCAGGCGCTGAACATGCTGGATGTCGACGAGCGTGGTTTCGACCATCAGGACCGGCGTCTGCTGCTGGCCATGATCGACAAGTTCGACGGCGGGCCCGTGGGTGTCGACAACCTCGCGGCGGCCATCGGCGAAGAACGTGGAACCATCGAGGACGTGCTCGAGCCTTACCTGATTCAGCAGGGCTACATCATGCGCACCCCGCGGGGCAGGGTGGTGACCCGGCACGCCTACCTGCACTTCGGTCTCAACCTGCCGAAGCGCCTGAGCGATGTTCCGGTCACGGATCTTTTCGGCGGCGACGAATAGTTGCAAAACAAAGGCTTGCCCGGATTGGCAAGGCCAGGAGTAAACACTAGAGTATGCGCGCGCAAAACGAGGCCCAGCCTTTCATCTTCAGGTGTCGGGTGTACTACGAGGACACCGACGCCGGCGGCATCGTCTATTACGTCAATTACCTCAAGTTCATGGAGCGGGCTCGCACCGAGTGCCTGCGCAGCCTGGGCTTTGCCCAGTCGCAGCTGGCCGGCGAGAACCTGTTGTTCGTCGTGCATTCCGCCGAGGCGCGCTATCGCTCGCCGGCGAGGCTGGACGACGAGATTCTCGTCACTGCCGAGGTAATGGAGTTGAACCGTGCCAGCCTGCGCTTCCGTCAACAGGTACGGCGGGCAACGGATGAGGCGCTGCTCTGCGAGGGGCAGTTCGTGGTGGCCTGCGTGCGGGCCGACAATTTGAAACCCCGTGCCATCCCCGAAGCGCTGCGCGCAGCCTTCGCAGCCGGCATGGGTACAGTCACAGCAGGATCGGTAGGAGAGTAGCGTGGAAGCAACAGCCAACGCCGTCGACCATATGTCGATGTGGAGCCTGATCAGCAACGCCAGCCTGGTGGTGCAACTGGTCATGCTGACCCTGGTGGCCGCCTCGGTCACCTCCTGGATCATGATCTTCCAGCGCAGCACCATGCTGCGCGCGGCGAAGAAGTCCCTCGAAGTGTTCGAGGAGCGCTTCTGGTCCGGCATCGACCTGTCCAAGCTGTACCGCCAGGCCGGAAGCAATCCGGACCCGGACTGCGGTGTGGAGCAGATCTTCCGCGCCGGCTTCAAGGAATTCTCCCGCCTGCGCCAGCAGCCGGGCGTCGACCCGGATGCAGTGATGGACGGCGTGGCCCGCGCCATGCGCGTCGCCATCTCCCGCGAGGAAGAGAAGCTCGAGCAGAGCCTGCCGTTCCTCGCCACCGTCGGCTCCACCAGTCCCTACATCGGCCTGTTCGGCACCGTGTGGGGCATCATGAACTCCTTCCGCGGCCTGGCCCAGGTGCAGCAGGCGACCCTGGCCACCGTGGCCCCGGGCATCGCCGAGGCGCTGATCGCCACCGCCATCGGCCTGTTCGCCGCCATCCCGGCGGTGATCGCCTACAACCGCTTCGCCGCTCGCGGCGAGATGCTGATCGGCCGCTACTACACCTTTGCCGACGAGTTCCAGGCCATCCTGCACCGCAAGGTCCACACCTCGGACGAGTGAGTCTCAGCCCATGGCCAGAATCCGCAACAGACGCAAGCCGGTCGCCGAGATGAACGTCGTGCCCTACATCGACGTCATGCTCGTGCTGCTGGTGATCTTCATGGTGACCGCGCCGATGCTCAACCAGGGCGTCAAGGTCGACCTGCCCAAGGTTTCCAGCGAGGCGCTGCCGCAGGACAACGACGCCCGTGTGCTGACCATCTCGATCAAGGCCGACAAGACCTACTACTGGAACATGGGCGAGGAAGTCGACCCGGACCAGAGCAAGGCCAGCGAGACCGCCACCGAGCTGCCCGCTCTGGTGCAGACGGTCAGCGCGATCATGAACCAGAACGCCGGCCAGGGTAAGAAAGTGCAGGTCTTCGTGCGTGGCGACAAGGCCGTCGACTATGGCTCGGTCATGGCCGTGATGGGCGGCCTGCAGCAGGCCGGTGTCGGCAACGTCGGGCTGATCACCGAGGCGCCCTGATGCAGCAGAAGAGCGTTCGCTCCTCGTCGGAAAGCTATTTCTGGCCGACCATCTGGGCCGTGGCGATGCACGTCCTGATGTTCGCCATGTTGTTCGTCAGCTTCCACTTCGCCCCCGAGCTGCCGCCGGCCAAGCCGATCGTGCAGGCTACGCTGTACCAGCTGAAATCCCAGAGCAAGGCGACCACCCAGACCACCCAGAAGATCGCCGGCGAGGCCGAGAAGACCAAGGCCCGCCAGTACGAGGTGGAACAGATGGAGGCCCGCAAGGAGGAGCAGCAGAAGCAGGAAGCGGCGGCGGAACAAAAGAAAGCCGAGGCAGCCAAACAGGCTGAGGTGGCGAAGAAGCAGGCCGAGGCCAAGAAGGCCGAGGAAGCGAAGGCTGCCGAGCAGAAGAAACAGGCCGAGATCGCCAAGAAGAAGGCCGAGGACGATAAGAAGAAGGCGGCCGAAGAGGCCAAGAAGAAAGCCGCCGAGGAAGCCAGGAAGAAGGCTGCCGAGGCCGCCAAGAAAAAGGCTGCGGAAGAGGCCAAGAAGAAGGCCGCCGCCGAAGCCGCGAAGAAAAAGGCCCAGGAGGCCGCACGCAAGTCCGCCGATGAGAAGAAGGCCCAGGCCCTGGCCGAGCTGCTTTCCGATACCACCGAGCGGCAGCAGGCGTTGGCGGAGACTCAGGGCGATCAGGTCGCCGGCGATTTCGACGACCTGATCCGGCGCTACGTGTCGCAAGGCTGGAGTCGTCCGCCTTCGGCGCGCAACGGCATGACGGTGGTGGTGCAGATCAACATGCTGCCCGATGGCTCCATCACCAATGCCACCGTGGTGCGTTCCAGTGGCGACTCCGCCTTCGACAGCTCGGCGGTGACCGCCGTGCGCAACGTGGGCAGGGTGACGGAAATGCAGGGCTTGAGTCCCAGTGAATTCAATCCCTATCGCTCATTCAAGATGACCTTTACACCAGAGGACCTGGACCTGTGATCAATCTGTTTCGAGGGTTCCTAATCATGCTCTGCTGCGCTGCCGGTCTGGCGGTCGCGGACGAGAAGAACATCCTGGTCACCGGCGGTTCCGACCGGGCCATCCCGATCGCCGTGGTGCCGTTCGGCTGGCAGGGCGGCACCGTCCTGCCGGAGGACCTTTCCACCGTCATCGGCAATGACCTGCGCAACAGCGGCATGTACGCGCCGATCCCGCGGCAGAACATGATCAGCCTGCCGACCTCGGCGGCCGAGATCATCTATCGCGACTGGCAGGCGCTGGGCGCCCAGTACGTGATGGTGGGTAGCATCGTGCCCAACGGCGGTCGCCTGCAGGTGCAGTTCGCCCTGTTCAACGTGACCACCCAGCAACAGGTGGTCGCCGGCACCGTGGGCGGTACGCCTGACCAGTTGCGCGACATGGCCCACCACATCGCCGACCAGGCATTCGAGAAGCTCACCGGCATCAAGGGCGCCTTCTCCACCAAGATGCTCTATGTCACCGCCGAGCGTTTCGGCGTGAACAACACCCGCTACACCCTGCAGCGCTCCGACTACGATGGTGCGCGGGGCGTGACCCTGCTGCAGTCCCGGGAGCCGATCCTGTCGCCGCGCTATGCGCCGGACGGGCGTCGTATCGCCTACGTGTCGTTCGAGCAGCGCCGCCCGCGTATCTTCCTGCAACACATCGATACCGGCCGCCGCGAGCAGCTGACCAACTTTGAGGGCCTCAACGGCGCCCCGGCCTTCTCGCCGGACGGCAATCGCCTGGCCTTCGTGCTGTCCAAGGACGGCAACCCGGAGATCTACGTGATGGATCTCGGCTCGCGCCAGATCCAGCGCGTGACCAATTCGGGCTCGATCGAGACCGAGCCGTTCTGGGGCAAGGACGGGCAGACCCTGTACTTCACCAGCGACCGCGCCGGCAAGCCGCAGATCTACAAGCAGAGCATCCACGGCGGCAATGCCGAGCGGGTGACCTTCACTGGCAACTACAACGCCAACCCGAAACTTTCCGCCGACGAGAAGACCCTGGTGATGATCCATCGCCAGGATGGCTTCACCAACTTCAAGGTGGCCGCTCAGGATCTCGTGACCAGCCGCCTGCGCATTCTTTCGGAGACCAGTCTGGACGACTCTCCCACTGTTGCGCCTAATGGCACCATGCTAATCTACGCCACCCGCCAGCAGGGCCGGGGAGTGCTGATGCTCGTGTCCACCAACGGGCGTGTCAGGCTCCCGATTCCCACCGCTCAAGGTGACGTACGGGAACCGTCCTGGTCCCCCTTCCTGAACTGATGCGGTAAACGTTTTTTCTGCTTAAACACACCTGGGGTTCATTAGGAGTTACACCATGGAAATGCTGAAATTCGGCAAATTTGCTGCTCTGAGCCTGGCTCTGGCCGTGGCTGTCGGTTGTTCTTCCAAGGGCGGCGACGCCTCCGGCGAAGGCGCTGTCGATCCGAATGCTGGCTACAACGCCGGTAACAGTGGCATCGACAACGGTGCTCTGAGCGAAGAAGCCGCTCTGCGCGCCATCACCACCTTCTACTTCGAGTACGACAGCTCCGACCTGAAGCCGGAAGCCATGCGCGCTCTGGACGTACACGCCAAGGACCTGAAAGGCAACGGCGCTCGCGTCGTTCTGGAAGGCCACACCGACGAGCGCGGTACCCGTGAGTACAACATGGCTCTGGGCGAGCGTCGCTCCAAGGCTGTTCAGCGCTACCTGGTGCTGCAGGGCGTTTCCCCGGCCCAGCTGGAGCTGGTGTCCTACGGTGAAGAGCGTCCGGTTGCCACCGGCAGCGACGAGTCCTCCTGGGCTCAGAACCGCCGCGTCGAACTGCGCAAGTAATTCGCCATGCGTAAGTGCCCTCGTATCCTGACCTCTCTGCTTCTGGCCCTGCCGCTCGCGGCGGTGGCCGAGGTCCCTGTGGTGGATGGCGGCTCCGGTAGCAGCTATCCGCCCGCCGGCTATGGTACGAGCGGCGCCTACGCCGGGGGCGGGGCGCAAGCCCCGACCTCGGCGCAGGGCCAGCTGTTCATGCAACTGCAGCAGATGCAGGACGAGATCGCCCAGTTGCGCGGTCTGGTCGAAGAGCAGCAGAACGAGATCCAGCGCTTGAAGCAGGAAAGCCTGGCGCGCTACCAGGATCTCGACAGCCGCCTGCAGGGCGGTGCCGCCGGTGCCCAGGCACCCGCACAGAATTCCCCGGCCGATGGCGCGATCAACGCCGCCGGCACTCCCGCCGCGCCGGCCCAGCAGGCTCCAGCGGCCAGCAACGAACCGGCCGACCCGGCGAACGAAAAGCTCTACTACGACGCCGCCTTCGACCTGATCAAGGCCAAGGACTTCCCCAAGGCCAGCCAGGCCTTCGAGGGCTTCCTGCGCAAGTTCCCGCAGAGCCAGTACGCCGGCAACGCCCAGTACTGGTTGGGTGAGGTGAACCTGGCCCAGAACGACCTGCAGGGCGCCGGCAAGGCCTTCGCCCGGGTCGCGGCCAACTACCCGAACCACGCCAAGGTGCCGGATTCGCTGTTCAAGCTGGCCGACGTGGAGCGACGCCTGGGTAACACCGACAAGGCGCGAGACATCCTCAAGCAGCTGATCGCCCAGTATCCCGGTTCTTCGGCGGCGCAGTTGGCGCAGCGCGACCTGCAGCGACTCTGATCGCTCGTCTCGTGCCCGAAAGCCCGCGCCTGTCGCGGGCTTTTTCATGGCTATGTCCCCGTTATGTGTTGGTGGCGCAATCCTGCTTTTGTGGGAGCGGCTGGGCGGCATTCCGATTGGCCGCGAAATTCGCGGATAAATCCGCTCCCACGAGGTGTGCAGCAACTAACGGGGTCATGCCCGGCCTTTTGGCGGTCACGCGTCGGCCATCGGATGAACGATGTTGGCCATGTCTCCCGGGGCGTTTTTGTTTAGAATCGGCGCCCCGATTCACCCGCAACGGAGGCGGATGGCCTGTTTCGCCGTCACGCCCGGTGCTGATATGCAAGATACCCTGCGCATTACCGAGATTTTCCACTCGTTGCAGGGCGAGACGCGCACCAGTGGCCTGCCCACGGTGTTCGTGCGCCTGACCGGCTGCCCGCTGCGCTGCCAGTACTGCGACACCGCCTACGCCTTCAGCGGTGGCGAGATCATGAGCCTGCCCACCATCCTCGAGCGGGTGGCCGCCTACCGGCCCCGCTACGTCTGTGTCACCGGCGGCGAGCCGCTGGCGCAGCCCAACTGCATCCCGTTGCTGCGCCAGTTGTGCGACGCCGGCTATGAGGTTTCCCTGGAAACCAGCGGCGCGCTGGACATCTCGGCCACCGACACCCGCGTGAGTCGGGTGGTCGACCTGAAGACGCCCGGTTCGGCCGAGTTGGGGCGCAACCTCTACGCCAACATGGAGCGGCTCACCCGCAACGACCAGGTCAAGTTCGTGATCTGCTCCCGGGATGACTACGACTGGGCGGTGAGCAAACTGATCGAATACCGCCTGGAGCAGCGGGCAGGCGAAGTGCTGTTCTCGCCCAGCCATGGGCAGGTGAACGCGCGCGACCTGGCCGACTGGATCGTTGCCGACAACCTTCCGGTGCGTTACCAGCTGCAGCTGCACAAGCTGCTGTGGTGCGACGAACCAGGACACTGAGGAGTGAACGAGATGATCGACAAGAAAGCCGTGGTGCTGCTCTCCGGCGGCCTCGACTCCGCCACTATCCTCGCCCAGGCCAGGGCCGAAGGCTTCGCCTGCTACAGCATGAGCTTCGACTACGGCCAGCGGCACAGGGCCGAGCTGCAGGCGGCCGAGTGGGTAGCGCGCCAACTGGGTGTGGTCGAGCACAAGGTGATCGGCCTGAATCTCAACGGCATCGGCGGCTCGGCCCTGACCGACAGTGCCATCGCCGTGCCGGAGGCACCCACCGAGGGCATCCCGGTGACCTACGTGCCGGCGCGCAACACGGTGTTCCTGTCACTGGCGCTGGGCTGGGCCGAAGTGCTCGGGGCTCATGACATCTTCACCGGCGTCAACGCGGTCGACTACTCCGGCTATCCCGATTGCCGACCGGAGTTCATCGAGTCCTTCGAGCGCACGGCCAACCTGGCGACCCGTGAGGGCGTGGAGGGCAGGGGCTTCCGTATCCGCGCGCCGCTGCAGAACCTGACCAAGGCGCAGATCATCGAGGCTGGGATGAGGCTGGGCGTGGATTACGGCCTGACCGTCTCGTGCTACCAGGCCGACGACGATGGTCGAGCCTGTGGCCGATGCGACAGCTGCCGCCTGCGCGCGGCCGGCTTCCGTGCTGCGGAAGTGGCCGATCCAACTCGCTATCGCTAGATTTTTCCTGGAGTGTGTTGATTTTCTGAATCAAATCAGTATCATGCGCTCCGCATTGGGTCGTTAGCTCAGTCGGTAGAGCAGTTGGCTTTTAACCAATTGGTCGTAGGTTCGAATCCTACACGACCCACCATATCTTCAGGCGCAGCGCAGCCGCTGTGTCCTGCCTCGAAGCCCGCCAGCACGGTGGGCTTTTTTGTGGGCGACAGGAGCGTAGGGTGTGTTGGGGCTCACCGTTCCGGCACCCCCTCCGCCACCAGATGCCCCCGCGTCTGCAACGAGAACAGATGCGCATAGAACCCGCCCGGCCGTTCCACCAGTTCGGCATGGCGCCCCTGTTCGAGCACCTCGCCCTGGTTCAGCACGAGTATCAGGCCCGCGCTCATCACCGTGCTCAGGCGGTGGGCGATGATCACCGAGGTACGCCCGCTGACCAGCCGCTCCAGGCCCTTCTGCACCAGGTGCTCGGACTCCGAGTCCAGCGCGCTGGTGGCCTCGTCGAGGATGATCAGGCCCGGGTCCTTGAGGATCGCCCGGGCGATCGCCACCCGTTGCTTCTCGCCGCCGGAGAGCTTCACCCCGCGCTCGCCGACCAGCGTGTCGTAGCCGTTCTCCATGCGCAGGATGAAGCCCTCCGCATGGGCTGCGCGGGCGGCGGCGCGGACTTCGTCGTGGTTGGCGCCGGGGCGGGCGAAGGCGATGTTCTCGCCGATGCTGTCGTTGAACAGCGCTACGTCCTGCAGCACCACGCCCATCAGCGCGCGCACGCTGCGCTGGCGGTAGTCGCGCAGGTCGCGGCCGTTGATCAGGATGCGTCCCTCGCTGGGGTCGTAGAAGCGCATCAGCAGCTTGACGATGGTGCTCTTGCCGCTGCCGCTGCTGCCCACCAGGGCCAGGGTGCGGCCGGCGTCGAGGCGGAACGAGACGTGGCGCAGCGCGTAGTGGTCCTTGCCCGGGTAGCGGAAGCTGACGTCCTCGAAGACGATGCTTTCCAGGTGCTCCAGGGCCACCGCGTCGGACCGGTCGGCGTGTTCGGCCTCGACGTCGAGCAGTTCGACCAGGCGCTCGGCGGTGCTCTCGATCTCGCCGGCCTGGTTGATTTGCCGCGCCACCGGGCCGACGGTGTTGACCAGGTTCTGGGTCAGGGTCAGCACCAGCAGGATGTCGCCGACGGTGAAACGGCCCTGCAGCGCGCCATGCACGGTGAGGGCGACGGCGGCGAACACGCCGAAGGTGTTGATCACGTTGAGCGCCTGTTCCGAGCGCCATTCGGTCTTGTGCAGGTTGCCGCGCACCACCATCCACTCGGCCTGGGTGTCGTCGTAGCGCTGCTTGACCGCCGGCTCGCCGCCGAAGCTGCGCACCGTGGAGATGTTGCCGATCATCTCGGCGAGCAGCCCGGTCATGCGCCCGGCCAGCACCTGCCAGCCGCGCCGGTAGGGGCGGGTCCAGCCGACGGTGCGCCAGGATATCCACAGGTTGAGCAGCACCACCGCCGCGGCGATCACCCCCACCAGCGGCGCCTTGAGCAGCAGCACGACGAGGATGAAGGCCAGCTGCAGCAGACTCGCCAGGGTGCCGTCGGTGAGCGACGACAGCCACATGGTGATGGTGGTGATGTTGCCGAAGCGGTCCATGATCTCGCCGGCGCGGGTCTTCTCGAAGTAGTCGATGGACTTGCGCGTCATGTTGTCGAACACCCGCTGGCGCAGGGTGCTGACGGTGTCCAGCCAGAGGTTGTCGGCCTGGCGGTTCTGCAGGGCGCCGAACAGCACCACGCCCAGGCGCAGGACGAAGAAGGTGGCCAGCAGCAGGGTCACGCTCCAGGTCGCCTGCTCGCGGCTGATGGCGCCGGACAGCATCTGCGCGATGGCGTCGACGATGAACTTGTACAGGTACGGGGTGGCGGTGCCGATGAAGCCGAGGGCGGTGCCCACGGCGATCACGCCGAGCACGCGGCCGCGGTACTCCGGGATGAACTGGATGATGCGCCAGATGTTGTTCATGGTTCAGAGCAGGGCCGGGTCGAAGCGGCCCGCGGCGGCCAGGCGCTGCAGCGGTTCGCGCTGGTTCGGCTGTTCGCGGGCGCGCAGGTCGTCCGGCAGGCTGTCGCGTTCGGCGCGGCGGCCGATGGCCACGGCGACGTGGATGTCGTAGTCCTCCGGCACGCCGAGCAGGGCGCGCGCGCGTTCGCGGTCGAAGCCGCCCATGGCGTGGGTGGCCAGGCCGTCGTGGGCGGCCTGCAGGGCCAGGCTGGCCCAGGCGGCGCCGGCGTCGAAGGCGTGGCTGCCGAGCGGCGCTGGAGCGTCCTTGCCGGGCGCCTGGAAGCTGCGCTTGGAGAGCACGACGAGCAGCACCGAGGCGTTGGCCGCCCAGCGCTGGTTGTTGGCGATCAGCAGGTCGAGGAAGGCCGGCCACTCGGCGCTGTCGCGCTCGGCGTAGACGAAGCGCCAGGGCTGCGCGTTGTGCGCCGAGGGCGCCCAGCGGGCCGCCTCCAGCAGGGCGTGCAGCTGCTCTTGGCTGATCGGCAAGGCGTCGAAGGCGCGCGGCGACCAGCGGTCGACGAACAGCGGGTTGATCGGGTGTTCGGGTTGGCGTTGGCTCATGGTCAGGTCCTTGTGGCAGGGGAAAGCCTGACCCCTGGAGCACGAACCGTTCCACTTCCGCAAATTGTCGGTTTTTGCTGATTAATCAATGGCTTGATAGCGCATCGGCGAGCAGGCGCGGCGCGTTGCCCGGCGGCTGTTGCCAGGGCAGCAGCCCGCCGGCAGCGGGCTGCTGCGCCACCAGCAGTCAGCGCTGGCCGCGCACCAGTGGCAGCACTTCCTCGCCGACCCGGTAGGCTTCTTCCAGGTGCGGGGTGCTGGCGAGGATGAAGGCGTCGGCGCCCAGTTCGACCAACTGGTCCAGGCGTTCGGCGACCTGCTGGTAGCTGCCGACGATGCCGTTGGTCTGGCCGCCGCGCAGCAGGCTGAAGCCGGACCAGACGTTGGGCTCGATGATCAGGTCGCGGTAGCCGTTGATGGTCTGCGGCCGGTTGGCGCCCTGGCGGCTGGCGCCCACCGAGTCGCCGGCGCCGCGCTCGCGCAGGCGGGCGACGGCTTCCGGCGACAGCCGCTCGAAGCCCTTACGCACTTCGTCCCAGGCTTCTTCCTCGGTGGCGCGGGCGATCACGTCGACTCGCACCGCGCACTTGATCTTGCGGCCGAGGGCGTCGGTGCGCTCCTTCACCCGGTCGAACTTTTCCTTGAGCTGGTCGAACGGCTCCAGCCAGGACAGGTAGTAGTCGGCGTGCTTAGAGGCCGAGGCCAGGGCCGCGTCGGAGGAGCCGGAGAAGTAGATTTCCGGGAATTCCTCGCGCGACAGCGGTTCGGCCAGGCCGGCGCCCTTGACTTGGTAGAACTTGCCGTCGTAGTCGAACGGCCCGCCCTGCCAGACGCCGCGCAGCACGTCGAGGAATTCGCTGGTGCGGGTGTAGCGCTCGTCGTGGGCCACCGAGTCGCCCCACCACAGTTGCGAGGGACCGCCGCCGCCGGTGATCACGTTGAACAAGGCGCGGCCGCCGGTGGCGCGCTGCAGGGTGGCGGCCTGGCGCGCGGCGGTGACCGGGTTCAGGAAGCCTGGCTGGAAGGCGATCATGAAGCGGAAGGTGCGGGTCTGCCGGGCCAGGAAGGAGGACACCGTCCACGGCTCGTCGGTGGACGGGAAGGAGGGGATCAGGCCGCCCTGGAAGCCGGCGGTTTCCGCCGCGCGGGCGATCTCGGCGAGGTAGTCGATGTAGCTGTAGCCGTCGTCGCGGCCGCTCAGGCCGGCGCCGCTCGGGCGGCCCTCGCCGAAGTACCAGTCGCCGCGGAAGGGTTCGCGGTTGCGGTGGGTGCTGGGTTCGCCGTGGGTGGGCAGGCGCCAGTGGAAGTCGATGGTCATGCGGTTGTCTCCGGGAATGGGGGGCGGGTCAGGCGGCGCGGCGGGTACGGGCGCGCAGTTTCGGCAGCAGGTTCTCGCCGACCCGGTAGGCTTCCTCCAGGTGCGGCGCGGCGCCGAGCAGGAAGCTGTGGATGCCGGCGTCGGCATAGGCGGCCAGGTGCTCGACGACCTCGTCGTAGCTGCCGACCAGGGTGGCCTTGGCGTCGCCGTTGCCGAGGCCGAGCCACAGGCCGTCTTCGGCGAAGCTGCCTTGCCAGCCGGTCTGCTCGGCCAGGCGGCGGGCGTCGCGCTCGGCTTCCTCGCGGCTCTCACGGGCCAGCACGTCGAGGCGCAGGCCGAACTGCAGTTCGCGCTGGCGAGCGCGGGCGATGCCGCGCAGTTCGTCGAGCAGCGGCAGCAGGTCGGCCAGAGGCTGGGCGTCGAACAGGTGGACATCGGCCTGCGCCGCCGAGAGCTGCAGGGCTTCGGCGCTGGCGCCGGAGAGGTAGACCCGGGGCACCGGGTGGCCACCGAGCGGGCCGCTGAAGCCGCCGCCGCGGACCTCGAAGAAGCGCCCCTTGAAGTCGAAGCCGCCGGGCTGGCCGATGACGCCGCGGGCGACGGTGAGGAATTCGTCGATGCGCGGCAGCAGGTCGGTGTCGCCCGTCGGGTCGCCCTGGCGGCGGCGCTGCCCGGCGTCGGCGGTGCTGCCGATCTGCCAGGCGAAGCGGTTGCCGGAGAAGCGCTGGAAGCTGATGGCGTTCTTCGCCGCGTATACCGCCGAGCCGCGCGCCGCGTCGAACTCGGCGATCAGCCTGACGCGGCGGGTGGCCGGGGCGAGGTAGCCGGCGACGATCCACGGCTCGTCGCCGTCCGGGTGGTTGCCGATGCGGATGCCGTCGAAGCCGGAGAGGTCGGCGGCGCGGGCGATCTGGTGCAGGTAGTCGAGGTAGTTGAAGCGCGTGCCGCGCGGGTCGCTGACGCCGGCGGTGAACGGCGCCGGGTCGCCCGCCAGGCGCTCGCCGCGCTTGCGTTCGGTGGCGTCGGCGTAGCGCGCGTCGCGGTGGTTGGGGAGGTGCCAGATGAATTCGACGCTCATGGGAAAGGTCCTGTTGAAGGGAATCGCCACGGGCCGCGAAAGGCCCGCGTTGAGGGGGCAGGAGCAGGGAGCGTGCCAGGCGGTTGGGGATGGGCTGTGATGGGGCGGGAATGGAGGGCGGGGTTGATCTGGGTCAAGGGATGGGTGGGGTTGCGTGGTGGTTTGGATGGGGCTTGGCAGGGGCTGGGGCGGCCGGGTTGCTGGTGGCGCAGCAAGGGGGTGTTGGTAGGGTGCTGGTGGGACAGCAGAGGGTGGGATGCGAAGGGGGCAGAAGACCCTCACCCCAGCCCTCTCCCAGAGGGAGAGGGGGCTGTGCGGAGCGGGGCTGGGACGACGTGCCTAATCGACACCTCCGACCAACTCCCTCTCCCTCTGGGAGAGGGCGGGGGGTGAGGGAGCGGCGGATAACGTGAATGTCGAGGCGGTGCGCACGGCGCACCCTACCGGGCGTGCGCAAGACAACGAATGCTGATTCGGCCTCGTGTCGCGACAGGCATCCAATGTCGCCCCTTGGGCGCGGACGAACTCAAGCGACGTTGCTTTTGTGGGAGCGGCTTCAGCCGCGAAGGGCCCGCGGCGATCCATCGCCATCGCGGCCAAAGCCGCCCACGAGGCCGCTGCCATGGGTTGGCGTTCGGGTCGTAGCGTGGATCGCCGAAGCCATCCATCGGCACAGGGTCGCCAGGGTGGAGGACGTTTTCGCGGCTGAAGCCGCTCCCACAGGGCAAGCAGGCGCCGTAGGGTGCGCCGTGCGCACCGGGCTCAAGCGACGTTGCCTTTGTGGGAGCGGCTTCAGCCGCGAAGGGCCCGCGGCGATCCATCGCCATTGCAGTCAAAGCAGTCTATGAGGCCGCTGCCATGGGTAGGCGTTCGGGTCGTAGAGTGGATCGCCGAAGCCATCCACAGGCCCTGGGTCGCCAGGGTGGAGGACGTTTTCGCGGCTGAAGCCGCTCCCACAGGGCAAGCAGGCGCCGTAGGGTGCGCCGTGCGCACCGGGCTCAAGCGAAGTTGCCTTTGTGGGAGCGGCTTCAGCCGCGAAGGGCCCGCGGCGATCCATCGCCATCGTGGCCAAAGCCGCCCACGAGGCCGCTGCCATGGGTAGGCGTTCGGGTTGTAGAGAGGATCGCCGAGGCCATCCACCGGCCCAGGGTCGCCAGGGTGGAGGACGTTTTCGCGGCTGAAGCCGCTCCCACAGTGCAAGCACAGACACCGTAGGGTGCGCCGCGCGCACCGGGCCGGGCTCGGGAACGGCTACGGCGCGCTCGCCACCGTCGCCGGCCGGGCGTCGCTGTCCCACCAGCTGCTGATGGTCCACTCGTAGGCGCCGTAGTACAGCGGCACGGTCTGCGGCGCGCGCAGGCGCTGGTTGTAGATGAAGTAGTGCCTGGTCAGGTAGCGCCAGGGGATCACGTAGTGGTTGTGGATCAGCACCCGGTCGAGGGCGTGGGCGGCGGTTTCCAGTTCGTCCTGGCTCTGCGCGTCGAGCAGGCGCTTGATCAGCGTGTCGACCGCCGGCGACTTCACCCCGGCGAGGTTTTCCGAGCCAGGGCGGTCGGCGGCGGCGCTGTTGAAGCTGCGCCACAGTTCGTCGCCGGGCATGCGTGCCTCGCGCAGGGCGAGGGTGGAGTAGTCGAAGTCGAAGCCGCTCATCTGCTTGTAGGCGGTGGCGGCGTCGGTGAGGCGCTTCTTCACCACCACGCCGATCCGCGACAGGTTGAGGTACACCGGGTCCAGGTACGGGCTCTGCGCGCGGGTGCCGGCCACTTCCAGCACGAAGGGTTCGCCCGCGGCGTTGCGCAGCACGCCGTCGCGGTGGTGCCAGCCGGCCTCGGCGAACAGCTCCAGCGCCCGGGTCAGATTGGCCCGCAGGCTGGACGGCGCGCGGGTGCTGGGCTGCTGGTACATCGGCCCGAACACCGCCGGCGGCAGCTGGTCGCGGAACGGCTCCAGCAACTCCAGCTCCGCCGCGCTGGGCAGGCCGCGGGCGGCCAGCGGGCTGTTGGCGAAGTAGCTGTCGACCCGCTCGAATTCGCCGTCGAAGATCTTGTCGTTGATCCACTCGAAGTCCAGCGCGTAATTCAGCGCCTCGCGCACCCGCGGGTCCTGGAAGCGCGGCTTGCGCAGGTTGACCACCCAACCGTTCATGGCCGGCGGGTTGCGGTGGGGGAAGGTGCGCTTGACCAGTTCGCCGTCGTCGAAGCGTTTTCCGATGTACTGGCAGCACCAGTAGCGCATCTGGTTCTCGGCGATGAAGTCGTAGTCGCCGGAGCGCAGCGCGGCGACCTGGGTGTCGCGATCCTTGTAGAGCTTGTATTCGATGCGCTCGAAGTTGAAGCTGCCGCGCCGCACCGGGACGTCGGCCGCCCAGTAGGCCGGGTCGCGGCGGTAGACGATGCCGCGACCGCTGACCGCCCGCTCGATGCGGTAGGGGCCGCTGGCGATGGGCGCCTCGAAGCGCAGCTGGTCGAACTGCACCCGGCTGCCGTCGTCCTTCAGCCCCCACTTGGCGGAGAACACCGGCAGGCTGCCGGCGATGAACGACAGGTCGCGGCCGGTGCGGCGGAAGTCGAAGCGCACGCGGCGTTCGTCGAGCGCGACGACCCGCTCGATCTCGGCGAAGTAGGCCTTGAAGCGCGGGCTGGCCTGGCCGCCGGTGAGGGTCTCGAAGGAGTAGGCGACGTCCGCGGCGGTCACCGGGTCGCCATTGGAGAAGCGCGCCTGGGGACGCAGGCGGAACACCACCGAGCCGAAGTCCGGCGCCACGGCGATGTCCTCGGCGAGCAGGCCGTACTGGGTGTTGATCTCGTCCAGGCCGTTGATGGTCAGGGTCTCGAACACCAGTTCGAGCAGCCCCGGCGCCGGCGTGCCGCGCAGGCTGTAGGGGTTGTACTTGTCGAAGCTGCTGTTCTTGCTGACCAGCGACATGCTCAGGCTGCCGCCCTTGGGCGCGTCCGGGTTGACGTAGGCGAAGTGCTGGAAGTCGGCCGGGTACTTGGGCTGGCCGAACAGGGCCACGGCGTGGGCGCCATGGGCGGCGGGCGCGACCAGGGCGGCGGCGAGCAGCAGGGAGCGGAACACGGGCATGCGGACGCTTCTCACAGGGAGGCCTGGACCAGGCGCTGGGTGTAGGGGTGCTGCGGCGCGCGGATCACCTGCCCGGTGTCGCCGGTCTCGACGATCTCGCCGTCCTTGAGCACGTACAGGCGGTGGGCGAGGGCGTTGACCACCGCCAGGTCGTGGCTGATCAGCACGTAGCTCAGGCCGTACTTGCGCTGCAGGCCGACCAGCAGTTGCAGCACCTGCTGCTGGATCGACACGTCGAGCGCCGAGGTCGGCTCGTCGAGCACCACCACCTGCGGACGCAGCACCAGGGCACGGGCGATGGCGATGCGCTGGCGCTGGCCGCCGGAGAATTCGTGGGGGTAGCGCGACAGCGCGGCGGGCGGCAGGCCGACTTCCTCCAGCACCGCGTGGATGCGCCGCCGGCGCTCGTCGCGGTCGAGCTGCGGGTAGTGCAGGGCCAGGCCCTCGCCGACGATCTGCTCGATGGTCTGGCGCGGCGACAGCGAGCCGAACGGGTCCTGGAACACCACCTGCAGCCAGGCGCGCAGCGCCCTGGGCTGGCGCGACGGGGCGCCGGCGTAGTCCAGCTCGCCGCCCTGGGTGGCGATCAGGCCGAGGATGGCCTGGGCCAGGGTCGACTTGCCCGAGCCGGATTCGCCGACGATGCCGACCGTCTCCCCGGCGCGCAGCCGCACGTCGGCGCCGGCCAGGGCGACGAAGCGCTCGTGGCCGAACCAGCCGCGCCAGCCGGGGCGCTTCTTCGGGTATTCGACGCGCAGCCGGCGGGTCTCCAGCAGGATCGGTGCGGCCGGGTCGACGGTGGTGATCTCGCGCCTGGGCAGGCTGTCGAGCAGGCGCCGGGTGTAGGGGTGGCGCGGGGCGGCGAACAGGCGCTCGGTCTCGGCGGTTTCCACCAGCTGGCCCTGTTCCATCACCGCCACGCGCTGGGCGAAGCGGCGCACCAGGTTGAGGTCGTGGGTGATCAGCAGGATGGCCATGCCGAACTCCTGCTGCAGGTCGAGTAGCAGCTGGACGATGCGCGCGCGGATGGTCATGTCCAGCGCGGTGGTCGGCTCGTCGGCGATCAGCAGGCGCGGCCGGCAGGCCAGCGCCATGGCGATCACCGCGCGTTGCAGCTGGCCGCCGGAGAGCTGGTGCGGGTAGCTGTCGACGCGCCGCTCCGGCTCGCGCAGGCCGGTGCGTTCGAGCAGGGCGATGGTCCGCGCGCGGGCCTCGCGGGCGCCGAGGCCCTCGTGCTGGCGCAGGGTCTCGATGATCTGGTCGCCGATAGTGAACAGCGGGTTGAGCGCCGACATCGGCTCCTGGAACACCATCGCCACCTCGCCGCCGCGAACTTCGCGCAGGCGCGCCTCGCCGGCGCCGAGCAGTTCCTCGCCGGCCAGGCGGATGCTGCCGGAGACCCGCGCCTGGGGCGGCAGCAGGCCGAGGATGGAGAGGGCGCTGACGGTCTTGCCCGAGCCGGATTCGCCGACCAGGGCCAGCCGCTCGCCGGGGCGCACGCGCAGGTCGAGGCCGTCGACCACCCGGCGCCGGCCGAGGTCGATGCACAAGTTGTCCAGGCGCAGCACGTCGTCGCTCATCGGGCGGTTTCCTCGGGGTCGGCCAGGCGGGTATCGAGGGCGTTGCGCAGCGCCTCGCCCATGAAGGTGAGCAGCAGCAGGGTGAGCACCAGCACGCCGAAGGCGGACACCGCGATCCACCAGGCGTCGAGGTTCTCCTTGCCCTGCAGCAGCAGCTGGCCGAGGCTCGGCGCCGGCGCCTCGACGCCCAGGCCGAGGAAGTCCAGGCTGGCCAGGGCCATGATCGCCGCGCTCATGCGGAACGGCAGGAAAGTGATCACCGGGGTCAGGCTGTTGGGCAGGATGTGGCGCCAGATTATCTGCCCGTGGGACAGGCCCATGGCCCGCGCCGCCTTGATGTATTCCAGCTGGCGGTTGCGCAGGAACTCGGCGCGCACGTAGTCGGACAGGTAGATCCAGCCGAACAGCGAGAGCAGCACGAACAGCAGGAGCAGGCTCGGCTCGAACATCGAGGCGAAGATGATCAGCAGGTACAGCTCGGGCATCGAGCCCCAGATCTCGATCAGGCGCTGGCCGATCAGATCGACCTTGCCGGCGAAGTAGCCCTGCAGCGCGCCGATGGCGACGCCGAGCAGGGTGCCGACCACGGTCAGCGCCAGGCCGAAGGTCACCGAGGTGCGGAAGCCGTAGATCAGCCGGGCGGCGATGTCGTAGCCGGCGATGTCGGTGCCGAGCAGGTTGTCCGCGCCGGGCGGGCCGGGGTGGTGGGCGGCGTCAGTGTGGTAGGCGAGGGTGTCGTAGTAGTAGGGGTTGAGGGTGTACAGGACGAAGTTGCCCGGCCGCGCCAGCTGGGCGCGGATGAACGGGTCGTTGTAGTCGACCGCGATCGGCAGCTCGCCGCCGAACACCGACTCGGGGTAGTCGCGCAGCAGCGGGAAGTGCCACTGGCCTTCGTAGCGCACCAGCAGCGGACGGTCGTTGCTGATCAACTCGCCGGCCAGGCTGGCGGCGTAGAGGCCGAGGAACACGACCAGGCTGCAGTAGCCCAGGCGGTTGCGCCGAAAGCGCAGCCACAGGCGCCGGCCGGGGGACAGCGACTCGCCGGCCGGCGCCGCGCGGCGCCCTGCGCGCCAGGCCAGGAGGCGGCTCCAGGGGCTGGCGGCCGGCAGGGGAGTGGCGGGCAGGTTCATCAGGCGGTCCTTGCGTCGAACTTGATGCGCGGGTCGACCAGCACGTAGGCCAGGTCGCCGATCAGCTTGGTGATCAGGCCGATCAGGGTCAGCAGGTAGAGGCTGCCGAGCACCACCGGGTAGTCGCGGCTGTTGATCGACTCGTAAGAGAGCAGGCCGAGGCCGTCGAGGGAGAACAGCGTCTCGATCAGCAGGCTGCCGGTGAAAAAGGCGGCGATGAAAGCGCCGGGGAAGCCAGTCACCAGCGGCAGCAGGGCATTGCGCAGCACGTGCTTCCACAGTACGCGGCGCTCGGACAGGCCCTTGGCGCGCGCGGTGAGCACGTACTGGCGGCGGATTTCCTCGAGAAAGGTGTTCTTGGTCAGCAGCGTCTTCAGGGCGAAGGTGCTGACCACCGAGGCGGTCACCGGCAGGGTGATGTGCCACAGGTAGTCGGTGATCTTGGCGAAGGTGCCCAGTTCGTCCCAGTCGTCCGAGGTCAGCCCGCGCAGGGGGAACAGGTCCCAGAACGAGCCGCCGCCGAACAGCACCAGCAGCAGGACGCCGAGGACGAAGCCGGGCACCGCGTAGCCGGTGAGGATCAGCAGGCTGGTGATCAGGTCGAAGCGGCTGCCGGCGCGCACCGCCTTGGCCACCCCGAGCGGCACCGAGACCAGGTAGGTGAGGAGAAAGGTCCACACCCCGAGCGACACCGAGACGCCGAGCTTGGACTGGATCAGCGACCAGACGCTCTCGTTGCGCACGTAGCTCTCGCCCAGGTCGAAGCGCAGGTAGCTGGCGAGCATGTGCAGATAGCGGTCGAGCAGCGGGCGGTCGAAGCCGAACTGCTCGCTCATCTGCGCGACCTGCTGGGCGTCGATGCCCTGGCGGCCGCTGTAGCTCCAGCCGCCGCCGATGGCGCCACCGTCGGCACCGGTGCGCGCGCTCTCCTGATCGAGCCGGCTGAGGCTGCTTTCCACCGGCCCGCCGGGGACGAACTGGGTGACCAGGAAGGTCAGCGTCAGCACGCCGAGCAGGGTGGGAATCATCGCCAGGAGGCGTTTGCAGCAATAGAACCACATGAGCGGACATTCTCGGGACGGCCGTGGAAGTCCGGAAATAGCACCGATCGTGCCACAGGCCCACAGGCCAGCAAGGGCGCGGCTTGGCAGCGGCTCAGGGGATTTTCGGCGGGTTGGATATGCTGCTCAGTCAGCAACCGGGCAGCAGTCTTGCTGGTGCGGCAGCTTGTTCACCTTAGATGCGCGCGATAGGGGAGACGGGGAGCGATTAGGTCTCAAGGTCGGGGATATGGGGACGCCACCGACGGCGTGAAGCGGGTGGTGCGGCTCGTGGTGACTCCAGCGAGCACACCTCGTAGATAGAGGGCAGGAGGTCCGCTGGATGATTTTTTTGCTAAGGCTTCGGCGGTTATCGGCCAGAAGCGGACTGTTGCCCAATAAATAAATCTGTCCCCTATTCCGTGCGAATGAGCGATGGATCTAGACGGATCAGCCAACTAGGTGGAAGGCAGCCAGGGGTGGCTGGTGACAGCAGTGGACACCCATTCAGCGCCTAGGCATATGATCTACTAGAAAAAACGGGGCTGATACGCCCCGCAGAGGCTCTACCTCGGCCTCAAACCAGGTTTGTACACGCCCAAAATTCTTTGTCCTCGCCTAAAGTAGGTGTGGAAGGTGTTTCCGTCGTCACCTATGCTCCTTGCTGCCAATAATGATGGCCAAAAGCCACTTAGCAACTAGGAGTCAGGCTGTGATCACGGAATTGAACATAAATGGCGTCGCTAGCTACAAGTCCAAATCTATTCTCTCCCCAACCAAAAAGACATCGCTAATTTATGGGCTTAATGGAGCCGGGAAAAGCACTATTTCCGAGTTTCTATATAACCAGAGTGAACCGCGGTTTGCTAAATGCAGTGTAAAATTAAGTCAGCCGTGTGACTTTCTAGTCTATAACCAAAGCTTCCTCAACGACTACTTTTACGAAGAAGATAATTTAAAAGGAATTTTTACTCTTTCGAAAGAGAACAAGGTGGCACTCCAGCAAATTGAAGCAGAAACGAAAGAGTTGGACAAACATCGTGCTGCGCAACAGGAAAACTCCGCAGCTTCTTCAGCAAACTCTGCCAAATTAGACCAAGAGAAATCGAAAGCGAGCACAAAGATTTGGGAAATAAAGACGAAGTATGCTGGTGGGGATCGTGTATTGGAGTTCTGCCTGGATGGCTTGAAAAAGACAGATCTTCTTTTTCAGTATGTTCTTGGGCTTCCCTTGCCAGAAGCTGCACCGGACTACACGGCAGATGATTTAAAGACAGAGGCCTCATCAATCGAAGGTGAAGGCGCTGTCACGTATAATAAAATTCCAAACATTTCTGCTGGTTGGCTAAGTATTGAGGGCAATTCGCTCTGGTCGAAGATCATTGTTGGCAGCCAAGAGGGTTCAGTCGCCGAGTTCATAGCCAAGGCAGGGAATTTTGATTGGGTGAAGGAGGGGCTCCAGTTCGTTTCAAATGAAAAAGATCAACAGGAATGCCCCTTTTGCCAGCAAGAAACGATCACCAAAAGCTTTATTGACTCCATAAGTTCAGTCTTCGATGAGGCTTACAAGGATGATGTTAACTCGCTGGAGTCAATGAAAAGTACCTATGAAACACTGACCTCTAGCCTGAGCCTCCAGGACATCTCAAACTCTGCGCTTGCGAGTAAAGAACTAGCAGAAGCATGGAATATCGCATTTGAGGCTTTGAAAGCGTCAATACGTGAGAACGTCCTGCTTATTGGCAACAAGATCAAGAGCCCGAGCGCGGCAGTTAGTCTTACCGACACCAAGGCAACTGTTGATGTGCTTAACGGTTTGGTCAACGACCTGAACACATTGATCGAATCGCATAATGACAAACTCACGAACAAGAAAAAAACTCGGGACGATATAAAGGCTCGTTTTTGGGCTTTGATGCGTTGGGACTACGACCAAACCATTTCTGCCTACTCACAATCGGCCACTGGCATTAAAGATGAGGCCAGCCAAATCAGTCAAGACGCCAGCAAAATAAATAACGCTATCGAGGCCTCTAATCTCAAAATCTCTAATCTTAGAAAGCAAACTGTTAATATCGAAGAATCCATTGAAAATATAAATCGCGGACTGGTAGAGATCGGCATCGATGGCTTTTCTGTGATATCACATGGTGAGGATTTTTATCGTGTTTCAAGGGCCAGTGATCAAGGGAATGCATTTCACTCGCTGAGTGAGGGCGAGAAAACAGTCATTAGCTTTCTGTACTTCATTGAGCTTTGTAAAGGACAGAAGACGGCCAATGCTGTTCCGCAGACGAAAGTAGTGGTGATTGATGACCCGATCTCAAGCCTTTCCCACCTTTATGTGTTCAATATCGGGCAGTTGATCAAGAGATATTTCATCAATGATAAAAGCTATGCCCAAGTGTTTGTCCTGACTCATAGTCTGTATTTTTTCTATGAGCTAACGCACACTAATAAAGAGAAGCGGGCCGAGACGCAGCATCTTTTCAGGGTTATCAAAAATGCAAATGGAAGCTCTGTAATTTCAATGAGCTATGAGGAAATCCAGAATGATTACCAGTCTTACTGGTCAGTTATAAATGACCAAGCCTCACCGCCTGCGCTAATTGCTAACTGCATGCGCAACATAGTCGAGTACTTCTTTAATTTTGTTCAAAAGAAAGACTTTAATAATGTTTTCCAAAAACCAGCCCTGTCCGGTGATAAATTCGTGGCGTTCTACAGATACATGAATCGAGAATCCCATTCGTTGGGACAAAATATTTTTGATATCAAGGAATTTGACCATCAAGTATTCAAGGACGGTTTGAGGTTGATTTTCGAGGAGTCAGGGTATGGAGAGCACTACCAGGCGATGAATAAGTAAATCCGACATGAGACGGGCGTTCACCATATGGCGAGTACTCCGTCTCATCGGCTATTAGCCAGGCTCTCTCCTCGTCAGGACGGGTGAACCCAGCCCCATCACGAAATCAGGTAGGTGGAAAAGGGGGCAGATTTATTTACTGGGTGACCGTCCGCTTCTGGCCGAAAGCAGAAGCTTCTCAACACCCAGCTCTTGCTCAGTTTCAATGCAATGAGTCGCTCAGGAAGTAGCGCGTACACAGGCCGCTGACGTGACCGATCGGACGCTGGTCGAGGATACCTGCTCAGTTGGCCGCGTGCGTAGGTGCACCTGTATCCGGGGCGTACGGCCAATGAGGCGTTGAAGGACTCCTGCCGTTCGCACGCAAGGTTCTGGCAGGCGAGTCCGTCGAGCGGCAGTGCGGAGGGCGGAGCGGCGAGCGCCGCTCCGTTATTGGCGGCTCAGGCGCTGCGAGTATCGCGCGGGTTGGCCGGGCGGTCTAGGCCGAGGTTGTCGCGATAGGTGCCGGGGCTGTACTCGGTACGGAAGATGCCGCGCCGCTGCAGTTCGGGCACCACCAGGCGGGCGAAGTCCTCGAAGCCCTGTGGCAGGTATGGCGGCACCACGTTGAAGCCGTCCGCGCCGCGTTCGACGAACCACTGTTCGATCAGGTCGGCGACGGTCTTCACCGAGCCGATGGCCTGCAGGTGCCCGCGCGAGACGCGGAAGCGCAGCACCAGTTCGCGGATGCTCAGGTTCTCGCGGCGCGCCAGTTCCAGCTGCTGGCGGAAGCGGCCCTTGCCGTTGGCGTCTTCCTGGTAGGGCAGGTCGGGCAGCGGGCCGTCCACCGGGTAGCCGGAGAGGTCGAAGCCGCCGAACGACACGTTGCTGACGTCGACCAGCTCCTGCAGCTCGCCGAAGCGGTCCTGGGCCTGCTGGTCGGATTCGCCGACCACCACCGACAGGCCGGGGGTGATCTTCAGCTGGTCCTCGGCGCGGCCGTACTTGGCCATGCGCCCCTTCACGTCGCGGTAGAAGGCCTGGGCTACGTCGAGGGACTGGGCCGAGCAGTAGGTCATCTCGGCGACCCGCGCGGCGAACTCGCGGCCCGTGTCGGAATTGCCGGCCTGGACGAACACCGGGTAGCCTTGGATGGGGCGCGGGAAGTCGAGCAGGCCGTCGGAGTCGAAGTGCTCGCCGTGGTGATGCACCGGGTGCGACGCGGCCGGGTCGTAGAACAGGCCTTGGTCGCGGCGCGGGTGGTCGAAGGCGTCGTCGTCCCAGCTGTCCCACAGCTGTTTGGTCAGATCGATGAACTCGGCGGCGCGCGCATAGCGCTCCTCGTGGCTCGGCTCGTGGCCGTAGCCGAAGTTCTTCGCGGTGTGCGCGCCGAACGACGACACCACGTTCCAGCCGGCGCGGCCGCCGGAGAGGTGGTCCAGCGAAGCGAACTTGCGGGCCACGTGGTAGGGGTGGTCGAAGTTGGTGTTGACCGTCGCCACCAGGCCGATGTGGCGGGTGACGGCGGCCAGCGCCGAGAGCAGGGTGAACGGCTCGAACTGGTAGTTCGGCGCCGAGCGGCCGGTCTGGGCGTTGATCTCGCCGGAGCGGCCGATGAAGTCGGCCATGAAGAAGGTGTGGAACCTGGCCTCTTCGGCCAGCCTGGCGGCGTCGATGTACCACTGCAGGTTCGGCCGGCCGTCGTCGGTGGAGCTGGGATGGCGCCACGCCTCGGGATGGTGGCCGAAGCGGTGGAGAAAGATGTTCAGCACCAGCTGGCGTTGTCGTGCGCTCACGGGTGGGTGTCCTCGTCAGGTGACGGCGGCGGCCACGGCGGCCGCCGCCCGGGGAAGGCTTCAGCCCTCGTAGTGCTTGGCCTTTTCCAGCAGGCCGGTGCGCTTCCACTGCAGCTCCAGCGCGCCGGGCGTGTACACCTGGGCGCCGCCGATCTGCTCGGCGATGGCCTGGAAGCGCGCCGCTTCCTCGACGAAGAGGATGGTCTCGGCGGTCTTGAGGATGCCCTTGCCCCAGAAGTTGGCGCCGCCGTTGGATTCCAGCAGGGCCGGCGGCGGGGCCAGCTCGGGGCGGGTGTCGAGGCGCTCGCGGATCACTTCGAGCACGCTGCGGGTGCGCTCCAGGTGGTTGGGGATGGTGCGCGCCAGCAGGTGGCGGGCGGCGGCCACGTAGAGGATCGGGAAGTCCTTGTGCGCCAGCGACCAGGCCGACAGCCAGGTGGTGTGCACGTGGATGGCGGTGTCCGCCTCCAGGCGCGACTCGTTGAGGATCGAGCCGCTGTTCTCGGCGAACGAGGACAGGCTGACCTTCGGCGACTGGTCGCGGGCCAGGCCGCCGGGGAAGCGGATCGCCAGCAGGTGGTCGGTGCCGGGGATGCGATGGCTGATGTGGAAGGTCAGGCTAGCGGACAGGGTGCCGTTGGCGCGCAGCGTCTCGAAGGCGTGGACGGCGTCGGCACGGGCCTGGTCGACGTAGGCGACCAGGTCGGCGTCGAGGGTGAGGTCGGTCATGGGAAATGCTCCTGGGGAAGTGGAAGGCCATGTCCCCGTTCAATGTTGCTAGCGGATTCATCCGCGAAATTCGCGGCCAATCGGAATGCCGCCCGGCCGCTCCCGCAAAGCAGGATCGGTGCAACAACAGGTAACGGGGACATGGCCAAAGGGAAGGTGTTCAGGCCGCGGCGGCCTGGGCGCGCTGCTGCTCGACGAGCCGGCGGGCCTGTTCGAGCGGTTCGTGGACGACCCAGTCGTTCACGTCGAAGTCGTGCTTGAGGTAGCCCCAGTCGCGCAGGAAGTTCTTCTGCACGGTCAGGCCCTCGATGTAGGTCGGGGTCAGCTTGGGGGTGAACGACAGGTGCACGTCGGCGCCGTGGGCGGCGAACACGTCGGCGCGCGAGCCGCCACGGCTCTCCGGCAGCAGCAGTTCTGCTACCTCGTTGCGGTTGCGCGCGGCCCACTCGGCGGTGCGCAGCAGCACGGCGAGGTAGCGCACCACCACTTCCGGGTGGCGGTCGAGGAAGGCGCGGTCGACGGTGATCGGCCGCGGCGTGCCGTTGCCCACGTGCAGCAGTGGGTCGGACAGGTCGTTGAGGTTGACCAGCTGGCGCAGGTGCGGCTGCTGGGCGACTCGGTAGCCACGGGCGAAGCGGATGAAGATGGCGTCCACCTCGCCGCGCTCCAGCGCTTCCAGGGCCACGTCCGGGCGCTCGGCGGGCACCTCGCGGGGGCCGTCCATACGGGGGCCGTCCACACGGTCGTAGCTAGGCGCGTCGAGGTCCACAAGGGTGGCGTCGGCCGGGCTCAGGTCGACCAGCGACAGGGCGGTGGCGAAGCCGTGCTGGGCGGCGCCGCGCTGGAAGTCGATCAGCGCGCCCTGGTGGCGCGGGATGCCCAGGCGCTTGCCCTTGAGGTCGGCGAGGTCGTGGATGGCGCTGTCGGCGCGCACCAGGATGCCCTGGTACTCGTCCAGCCAGGTGATGCCGAGCACCACGGTGTCCTGGCCGGAGCCCTTGGCCCAGATCGGCGGGATGTTGCCGCCTTCGCGGAACATGCCGCTCTGGCCGTGGTGGTAGTGCGAGTTGCGCACTTCCAGGCTGTCGGAATCGCGCAGCGAGTGCAGCACGGTGCCGGGCTGGGCGAATTCTTCCTGCAGCCAGTGCTTGCGGATCGCCAGGGCGGAGGCGGTGGCGGCGCCGCAGCGGGTGTACCAGAGCTCAACGGGTTGTGCCGGCGTGGACATGAGGTGACCCCTCGGGTTGGGTGGACGGTTCGGTCCGGGGGCTTGAGCAGCTTCCGTGCCAGCAACTTTAAAAGTTTTTGAAAGTTTCCTTGGAATAGGCGAGGTCATTGATATTGCAGCGGTTTGCAAGTTGTCGTGATGAACTTGAGAAGTTGCCGGGATGTTGTTTTCTGCTGGCAGAGAAGCAGCTTTGCTGGCGACTTGCTGATTATCCAGCAGTGCGCGCCTGACCAGCTCTGGGGCGGCGCGCAGGGCGTGTGTTGCCAGGGAAGCCATCGCCCAGCAACCGATTGCTCTTGTTCCAGCAACTTGCTGTTTTGAAGGCAGATAAGTTGAGTGGCAAGTTGCGCCTTAGTTCCTTGAATTAATTATGTTTTGAATGGGGTGGCATAGTTGTTGCGCTGCGCTGGCCGAACTTCGCGTACCACTTCGCGCAGAGATCTGGCCTCCTATAAAAGGAACTAACGATGTTGCAGCGTGCTTCTTTTTCCGTATCACCGATCACTCCGTTGGCCGTGGCGATTTCCCGGGTCTGCCTCGGCGGCCTCGCCGCCGGCCTGATGGCGGGCGCGGCCTGGGCCGCCGAGCCGGACGCCAACGCCCCGCGCACCGAAGGCGAGAAGGAGGGCCAGCTGGAGACCGTGGTGGTCACCGCCTCCAAGCGCGCGGAGAAGATCCAGGACGTGCCGATCCCGATCACGGCGGTCACCGGCGATGCCATCCGCGACAAGAACATCACCACCTCGGCGGACATCGAGCGCCTGGCGCCGAACCTCTCCGGCCAGTCCAGCGGCAACACCGGCGGCCGCTCCGGCAAGCCGCGCTGGTTCCTGCGCGGCATCGGTACCAACGACCCGAACGCCAACCAGGAAGGCCCGCTGGCGATCTACGTCGACGAGGTGGTGGTCGGCCTGCAGGGTGACCAGAGCTTCCCGCTGTTCGACCTGGACCGGGTCGAGGTGCTGCGCGGCCCACAGGGCACCCTGTGGGGCAAGAACAACACCGGCGGCGCGATCCACTTCGTCTCGCGCAAGCCAACCTTCGACACCAGCGGCTATGCCAAGGCCGGCATCGGCAACTACGGCAGTCGGCTGAGCGAGGCGGCGATCGGCGGCGAGCTGCTGCCGGACAAGCTGGCCGGCCGCGCGGCGATCTACTACGAGAAGGGCGAGGGCTGGGCGGAGAACGTCGTCACCGGCAACAACGGCCCGCGCTTCGAGGACTTCAACGGCCGCTTCCAGTTGCTCGGCAACCTCACCGACGACCTCGACGCGCTGCTCATCCTCAACCTGCGCAAGCTCAACACCGGCAACTCGCCGAACTACATCGTCGGCGCCACCAGCACCAACAACGTCACCACGCCGAACCCCGGCGGCGGCATCAACCAGGGTGGCAGCACCTACTTCCCGCCCTACGGCGACGACCCGGACAACAAGAGCGACTTCTTCAGCACCCTGGCCAACGGCTCGAACACCTGGTACGGCGCGACCCTCAAGCTGAACTGGTACCTCGGCGAGAACACCCTGACCTCGATCACCGGGGTCAACACCGGCGACGGCGACACCTGGCTCAACCCGCTGATCCTGCCGGGCACCACCCTGGACCGCACCGCCTCGCGCGGCACCACCTCGTCCGACCAGTTCACCCAGGAAATCCGCCTGGCCTCGCCGACCGACCGCGCCCTGAGCTGGATCCTCGGCGGCTACTACTACAACCTGCAGGCCGACTCGGAGACCCACACCCTGCGCTACCGCGCCGGCACCACGCCGGAGCAGTACGGCATCACCTCCTGGGACCAGGACGCCACCAGCTGGGCGCTGTTCGGCAACCTGAAATACCGCTTCACCGACCGCGCCTCGGTCACCTTCGGACTGCGCCAGACCTGGGAGTCGAAGGACATCACCGAAACCACCTTGACCGCCACCGACACCGCCGCCAATCAGGACATCGTCATCATCGGCCCGGGCGGCTTCGGCGCGATCAGTGGTTCGGGCGTGGTGCCGCCGCTGGAGCTGAGCAAGGACGCGAGCTGGACCAAGACCACTTGGGACATCACCCCGGAATACCGCTTCACCGACGACATCCTCGGCTACGTGCGCATCGCCACCGGCTTCCGCTCCGGCGGCTTCAACCAGTCGATCGTCCGGAACGACATCATCGAGACCGACCCGGAGACGCTGATCGACTACGAGGTCGGCCTGAAGACCAGCTGGCTCGACGGTCGCCTGACCGCCAACCTGTCGGCCTTCTACTACGACATCAAGGACCTGCAGCTGAACATCCAGCAGCAGGTGCCGGGCACCACCATCACCAGCACCGCCGGCTCCTCGGACGGCAACGTCAAGGGCGTGGAGCTGGAAGTGCAGGCCCTGCCCCTGGAGAACTGGCGCGTGGCGGCGAGCCTCGGCCTGCTCAAGAGCGAGTACACCGACTTCGTCTACACCGTCGGGCCGACCACCCTGGACGCCAGCGGCAACCAGTTCTACCGCACACCGGAGACCTCGTTCCGCCTGGACACCGACTACCGCATCCGCCTGGGCGACGTGGGCTCGCTGCTGGTCGGCACCGACTGGTCCTACCGCAGCCACATCTACCACAACGCCACGGTGCAGGGTGATCCGGTGCAGGAGACGCCGTCGTACTGGAACGGCAATGCGCGGGTGAGCTATTTCACCCCGGACAGCAAGCTGCAGCTGACGGCGTTCGTGAGGAACGTCACCGATCAGTCGAACAAGGTGCTGTCGCAGATCGTCAACCAGCGCGGGGTGTACCCGACCGGCTACGTCGCGCCGCGGACCTATGGGTTGCAGGCGACGTACAACTTCTGATGGTGGGGGATGTGGTGTGAAGGATGAAGGAGCCCTCGCGAGAGGGCTTCTTTTTGGACGCGTGCTGGCTACGTGTTGCTTCGTAGATACCGACTTTGGCGTGGAGCACCCGACGTGCACAAAGAAGAAAGACTCCCGAGGGAGCCTTTCTGTCTGCATCACATGTTGGGGTAGTTCGGGCCGCCGGTGCCTTCCGGGGCTACCCAGGTGATGTTCTGCGACGGGTCCTTGATGTCGCAGGTCTTGCAGTGCACGCAGTTCTGCGCGTTGATCTGGAAGCGCTTCTCGCCGTCTTCCTGGGTCACCACCTCGTATACGCCGGCCGGGCAGTAGCGCTGCGCCGGTTCGTCGTACTTCGGCAGGTTGACGCTGATCGGGATGCTGGCGTCGGCCAGCTTCAGGTGGCAGGGCTGCTCTTCCTCGTGGTTGGTGTTGGAGAGGAACACCGAGGAGAGCTTGTCGAAGCTCAGCTTGCCGTCCGGCTTCGGATAGTCGATGCGCTTGGACTCTGCGGCGGTCTTCAGGCAGGCGTGGTCCGGCTTGTTGTCGTGCAGGGTGACCGGGATCTTGCCGCCGAAGATGTTCTGGTCGATGAAGTTGAAGGCGCCACCGGCCAGTGCGCCGAACTTGTGGATCGCCGCGCCGAAGTTGCGGCTGCGGAACAGCTCATCGTACAGCCAGCTGGCCTTGAAGCCGTCCACGTAGCCGTTGAGCAGGTCGCCGCCCTGGCCGTCAGCCAGCAGGGCGTCGGCCACTGCTTCGGCGGCCAGCATGCCGGATTTCATGGCGGTGTGGCTGCCCTTGATCTTGGCGAAGTTCAGGGTGCCCAGGTCGCAGCCGATCAGCGCGCCGCCCGGGAAGACCATCTTCGGCAGGGAGTTCAGGCCGCCCTTGCAGATGGCGCGGGCGCCGTAGGAGACGCGCTTGCCGCCTTCCAGGTACTGGGCGATCACCGGATGGTGCTTGTAGCGCTGGAACTCGTCGAACGGCGACAGGAACGGGTTGGAGTAGGACAGGTCGATGATCAGGCCGACCACCACCTGGTTGTTCTCCAGGTGATAGAGGAAGGAGCCGCCCGGGTTCTCATCGTTCAGCGGCCAGCCTGCGGTATGCACCACCAGGCCCTGCTCGTGCTTGGCCGGGTCGATGTCCCAGATTTCCTTGATGCCGATGCCGTAGTGCTGGGCGTCGGCTTCGCTGGCCAGATCGTACTTCTTGATCAGCTGCTTGCCGATATGGCCACGGCAGCCTTCGGCGAACAGGGTGTATTTGGCGCGTAGTTCCATGCCCGGGGTGTAGTAACCCTCTTTCGGATGGCCTTCGCGATCCACGCCGAGGTCGCCGGTGACGATGCCGCGTACCACGCCGTTCTCGTCGATCAGCGCTTCTTGGGCGGCGAAGCCCGGGTAGATCTCGACGCCCAGGGCTTCGGCCTGCTGGGCCAGCCAGCGGCACAGGTTGCCCAGGGAGATGATGTAGTTGCCTTCGTTGTGCATGGTCTTGGGCACAAAGAAGTTCGGTACCTTGGCAGCCTTGTCGGCGCTCTGCAGCAGGTAGATGTCGTCACGCTTCACTTCGGTGTTCAGCGGGGCGCCCAGTTCCTTCCAGTCGGGGAACAGTTCGTTCAGGGCACGGGGTTCGAAGACCGCACCGGAGAGGATGTGGGCGCCGACTTCGGAACCCTTCTCGACCACGCAGACGCTGATCTCTTTGCCGGCGTCGGCGGCCTTCTGCTTCAATCGGCAGGCGGCGGAAAGGCCGGAGGGGCCGGCGCCGACGATGACGACGTCGAACTCCATAAATTCGCGTTCCACAGAGAATCTCCTACTCAAGGCTTCTTCGGTGTTGTTTTGATCTGCTTGGCTAGGCTTTCTCTGGCCTGCGCGCTGGGCATTATATATACAGCCCCTCGCTCGTCCAATACAAACGTTTGTTTGAATTTTGTCAAACCCTGATAGCGCAAGGGTTGGCGGCGGATGGATGGGCGGTTTTTCGTGTTGACCGAAAAAGGTGTTCCAGTCAAGATACGGGCGGTTTTGCGCTCGCCGTATGGGCTGACCGTCGGTTCCGGCCGACCTGCATCACTGGCCAGGCTTGCCTTGGCGACATTCTTATTCACCGGAGAGTAACGAGGAATCCATGAAGGTTCTTGTAGCTGTCAAACGAGTGGTCGACTACAACGTCAAGGTTCGCGTCAAGGCGGACAACTCCGGCGTCGACCTCGCCAACGTCAAGATGTCGATGAACCCCTTCTGCGAAATCGCCGTGGAAGAAGCCGTGCGCCTGAAGGAAAAGGGCGTTGCCAGCGAGATCGTGGTCGTCACCATCGGCCCGAACGCCGCTCAGGAGCAACTGCGCACCGCGCTGGCCCTGGGGGCCGACCGCTCCATCCTGGTCGAGACCAACGAAGAACTGAACTCCCTGGCCGTGGCCAAGTTGCTCAAGGCCGTGATCGACAAGGAGCAGCCGCAACTGGTCATCCTCGGCAAGCAGGCCATCGACAGTGACAACAACCAGACCGGCCAGATGCTGGGCGCCCTGACCGGCTATGCCCAGGGCACCTTCGCCTCCAAGGTCGAAGTGGCTGGCGACAAGGTCAACGTCACCCGTGAAATCGATGGCGGCCTGCAGACCGTCGCCCTGGCCCTGCCGGCGATCGTCACCACCGACCTGCGCCTGAACGAGCCGCGCTACGCGTCGCTGCCGAACATCATGAAGGCCAAGAAGAAGCCGCTGGACGTGGTCACCCCGGACGCCCTGGGCGTTTCCACCGCTTCCACCGTCAAGACCCTGAAAGTCGAAGCGCCTGCTGCCCGCAGCGCTGGCATCAAGGTCAAGTCCGTGGCCGAACTGGTAGAGAAACTGAAGAACGAGGCGAAGGTAATCTAAATGGCTATCTTGGTTGTTGCTGAACACACTAACGCCGCTCTGGCCGCTGCCACTCTGAACACCGTTGCCGCCGCTCAGAAGATCGGTGGCGACATTCACGTGCTGGTCGCCGGTTCCAATGCCGGTGCCGCTGCCGAAGCCGCTGCCAAAATCGCTGGCGTGAGCAAGGTACTGGTTGCTGATAACGCTGCCTTCGCCAATCAGCTGCCGGAAAACGTCGCTCCGCTGGTTGCCGAGCTGGGCAAGGGCTACAGCCACATCCTGGCTGCCGCCACCAGCAATGGTAAGAACATCCTGCCGCGCGTTGCCGCTCAGCTGGATGTCGACCAGATCTCCGAGATCGTCTCCGTCGAGAGCGCCGATACCTTCAAGCGTCCGATCTATGCCGGTAACGCCATCGCTACTGTGCAGTCCTCGGCTGCCGTGAAAGTGATCACCGTGCGTGGCACCGGCTTCGACGCCGCTGCTGCCGAAGGCGGCTCCGCTGCCATCGAGGCCGTTGCCGCTGGCGGCGACGCCGGCAAGTCGTCCTTCGTCGGCGAAGAGCTGGCCAAGTCCGACCGTCCGGAGCTGACCGCTGCCAAGATCGTCGTTTCCGGCGGTCGTGGCATGCAGAACGGTGACAACTTCAAGCACCTGTATGCCCTGGCCGACAAGCTGGGCGCCGCCGTCGGTGCTTCGCGCGCCGCCGTCGACGCCGGCTTCGTGCCGAACGACATGCAGGTTGGCCAGACCGGCAAGATCGTCGCGCCGCAGCTGTACATCGCGGTCGGCATCTCCGGTGCCATCCAGCACCTGGCGGGTATGAAGGACTCCAAGGTCATCGTCGCTATCAACAAGGACGAAGAAGCCCCGATCTTCCAGGTGGCTGACTACGGCCTGGTGGCTGACCTGTTCGAAGCTGTACCGGAGCTCGAGAAGCTGGTCTGATCCCGCTTCCCGTTCCAGCAGGAAACCCGCTCATCGAGCGGGTTTCTTGTTTCTGGATGCTTATAAGCTGTCGAGGAATGCCTGGTAGTGCTGTGCGGTTTCCTCGGGGCGCTCGATCATGGGGGCATGACCGCAGTCCTTCATCACGACCACGGTCGGCTTCTGCAGGAGTGGCTTCATCACCTCGATGCTGGAGACATCCAGCACCCGGTCCCGGTCGCCCCATAGCACCAGGACGGGCACCTGGATCTTCGGCAGCTCCGGCTCAAGCGGTACATACTGTTCGCGGAGCTGGGTGAATATCATGTCGTAGTGCGCCTGGTTTGCCATGGACTGCGCGGCGAAGTGGCGCTTTAGCGAATCGGGCAGCGGTGGCGGATTGACGAAGACGAAATCCATCAGCGTGCCGAAGTCCTCTGCCTTGCGCACCACAAGCGGGTTGGGCTGGCCGCGTTCGATCATCTGGAACATCTCGCTCATGCGGGGAGAGGTAATGCCGGCGTTGTCCAGCAGTGCGATGCTCGAGACCTGGTCCGGGTAGCGTGCCGCATAGAGCGCGGCGATGTGCCCGCCCATGGAGTTGCCGATCAGGTGCGGCTTCTCGATGTTCAGCGCAGTGATGAAGGCGTGCAGCCGTTCCGTCTGGCTGGCGACGTCGTAACTGGCATCCGGTTTGCTGCTTTCTCCGAAACCGGGCAGGTCGAGGGCGATGACGCGATAGCGCTCGGTGAAGTGGCGGGTCATGCGCAGCCAGTTGTCGCGGTTGGCGCCGAACCCGTGGATCATGACCAGGGTGTCGCCGTCTGCCGGCCCGCCTTCGTAGTAATGTAGGGTCAATCCGTCGACGGTCGCCGTCCGGGCGGAAAGGCCGGCCAGCTGTCGCTCGGCGAACTGCACGCTGGCGATCAGCAGGGAGGGGGAGAAGTAGAGTGCACCGGCCGCACAGGCCAGCACGAGGACGATACCCAGTATGAGTTTTTTCATGGCGAATCCTTATCGCTAATTATTATTAGGACGTCGGCTACGCTAGCATGAAGAGAGCGGGCCTGGTAAAGACCCGACGTTGCCACGAATATCAGCGGTGTTGCCAATGCGAATGATGCTGTCATTGAAAGCCATCGGAGCGCTTGCCCTCGTCGCCCTGCCGGGAATGACCTGGGGGCTGGGCAAGTGCGAGCGCCTGGTGGCCACCGGCAATCCCGAGTATCCACCCTACCTGTGGCGCGATCCGCAGAGCCCGCAGCACCTGATCGGCGCCAACGCCGACCTGCTGGCGCTGATCGGCGAGCAGCTGGGGGTGAAGATCGACATCATCTATACCGGCCCCTGGTCCCGCGCCCAGGACGAGGTGCGCACCGGTCGCGTCGATATGCTGGCGGGCGCCTTCCTCACGCTGCCGCGCCTGGAGATCATGGACTACGTGCATCCGGCCTTCTTCAATACCCCCAGCGTGGTCTGGGTGCGCAAGGGCGAAGGCTTTCCCTACAGTGGCTGGGAGGACCTGCGCGGGCGCACTGGCGGCATCCTGGTGAACAACAGCTTCGGCCAGCAGTTCGACAGCTTCGCCAAGGCCAATCTCGATCTGGAGCAGGTGCCGAGCCTGGTACAGGCCTTCCAGAAGCTGCTGCTGGGGCGTACCGACTACGTCATCAACGAGCGCTATCCGGGCATGGCGCTCGCCGGCACCCAGGGTATGGTGGATAGCCTGGAGACACTGGAGCCGCCGATTTCCAGCGAGGGCCTCTACCTGACCCTTTCCCATGATTCGGCCTGCAACGATCCCTGGTTGCGCGGACAGCTGGCGAAAAAAATGACAGAATTGACCGCCGCCGGCCTGCCGGAAACCCTTCTGCAGCGCAATCTCGAGCGTTGGAAGACCCAGCAGCTGCAGGCCGCCGACGTTCCCCCGCAAGTGCAGGAAAAATCCCAGTGAATCGACGTTTCACCCTTGCCCTGGCAGTGCTGGCGCTGGCCGGTTGCGCCAACGATCCCGCGCCGAACGAGCAGATGCGCCTGACTACCCAGGCGGTAGAGCAGGCACGCGCCGTGGGCGCCGATCAGGAAATCGAAGAAATGCGCTTGGCCGAGCAGAAGCTGGCTCGCGCCGAGAAGAATATGGGCGAAGAGGATTACAAGCGTGCCAGGGTGTTCGCCGAGCAGGCGGAGCTCGATGCCCGGCTCGCCGAAGCCAAGGTGCTCAATCACAAGAGCCAGAAGCAGCTCGACGAGCTGAATGCGCGTATCGCTCGCCTGCGCAAGCAACTGGGGGAGCTTCCATGACCTTGAAGACCGCTCTGGGCAGTTGCCTGTTGCTGCCGCTGGCGCTGCTCGCCGGTTGTGCCAGCCAGCAGAGCCAGCAGGTGCTCGGCAAGGCCGAGGCCAGCTTCCAGAAAGTGAAGGAAGACCCGGATGTGTTGCGCAGCGCGCCTAAGGACGTGATCCGCGCCAGCGAGTCGCTGGCGCGCGCGGAGCGCCTGGCGAGCTACTGGGGCAGTGGCGATGACGTCGAGCATTACGCCTACCTGAGTCAGCGCTACAGCCAGATTGCCCGTGAACACGCCGATCTCAACCTCAACCAGGAGCGTCTGGCGAAGCTGGAGCTGGAGCGCGATCGCCTGCAGCTGGCATTGCGCGAGGCCAAGTTGCTCAGCGTCCAGCAGGGGCAGTTCCTGGGGGAGCAGATGGTCAGCCTGGCCGCCAGCGAAACCGATCGCGGACTGGTGATGACGCTCGGCGACGTGCTGTTCGACGCCGGACGCAGCGAGCTCAAGGCCTCGGCCAACCGCACCATCCTGAAGCTGGTGCAGTTCCTCCAGATCAACCCGCGCCGCACCATCCGCATCGAGGGCTACACCGACAATCGCGGCAAGTCGGCGGAGAACCTGGAGCTGTCTCGTACTCGGGCCCAGGCCGTGGCGGATCTTCTGGCCGACCTGGGTATCGATAGTGCGCGCATGGAGGTCAAGGGTTACGGCGAGGCCCACCCGCTGGCGGAAAACGCCTCGGCCAAGGGGCGCGCGCAGAATCGCCGGGTGGAAATCCTGATTTCCGATGACAAGGGTGTGCTGGGGGCGGGGCGCTAGTTCCTGTCGCTGACTCCCTGGGGTGATCTATAGGCCGGCTCGTATTTCGAGCCG
>NZ_JAOEEE010000035.1:0-47647 GCF_029837675.1 Pseudomonas sp. GD04015
GCCAGGGTGCGGCTGCGCGGGATGCGCGTGGCGTCCCAGTGGGCGATGCCCCAGGCCAGCGCCTCGCGCGGCGTGGCGGCGGCCAGTTCGGCCGGCGGTTGCTGGCCGAGGGCGCGCAGGGCGCGGGCCAGCAGCGGCGCGGCCTGGTCCGCCGGCAGCGGCGGCGAGCGGTAGCGCTTGCCCAGCTTGTGGCCGTCCGGCTGGATGATCAGCGGCACGTGCAGGTAGCGCGGCTGCGGCAGGCCGAGCAGTTCCTGCAGGTACAGCTGGCGCGGCGTGGAGTCGAGCAGGTCGGCGCCGCGCACCACGTCGGTCACGCCCTGCCAGGCGTCGTCCAGCACCACCGCCAGCTGGTAGGCGAACAGGCCGTCGCGGCGGCGGATCACGAAGTCGCCGACCTCGCGGCCCAGGTGCTGGCGGAACTCGCCCTGAACGCGGTCGACGAAGCGGTACTCCAGTTCTGGCACGCGCAGGCGGATGGCGGCGTCGTGGTCGGCATGGCCGGCGTTGCGGCAGGTGCCCGGGTAGATGCCACCGCAGCCTTCCAGCTGCTTGCGCGAGCAGGTGCAGGCATAGGCCAGGCCCTGGGCGAACAGGCGCTCGATCAGCGCGGCGTATTCGGCGTGGCGCTCGCTCTGCCGGACCAGTTCGCCGTCCCACTCGAAGCCGTAGGTCTCCAGGCTGCGCAGGATGGCGTCCTGGGCGCCGGGCATCTCGCGCGGCGGGTCGAGATCTTCCATGCGCAGCAACCACCGGCCGCCGACGTGGCGGGCGTCCAGGTAGGAGGCGAGGGCGGCGACCAGCGAACCGAAGTGCAGGTAGCCGCTGGGGGTGGGGGCGAAGCGTCCGATGTAGGAACTGTTCATTGGCGCGGGGCTGGAGCGATGGTCAGTCGTTGGCCATCCGACCCTGTAGGAGCTAGTTCTGCTCGCGAACGCGGGAAACACGGCAGGCTTCGCGAGCCGGGCTCGCTCCTAAGAAGCGGTTGCGAAGCCGGGGCAGAAACAGAACGGGGCGCCGTGGCGCCCCGTCGTGCAACTCAGGAACCGAGCTGCTTTTCCTTGATTTCCGCGAGGGTCTTGCAGTCGATGCACAGGGTCGCGGTGGGGCGGGCTTCCAGGCGGCGGATGCCGATTTCCACGCCGCAGGAGTCGCACCAGCCGTACTCGTTGTCCTCGATCAGCTGCAGGGTCTCGTCGATCTTCTTGATCAGCTTGCGCTCGCGGTCGCGGGCACGCAGTTCCAGGCTGAATTCTTCTTCCTGGCTGGCGCGGTCGGCCGGATCGGGGAAGTTGGCCGCCTCGTCCTGCATGTGGTGCACGGTGCGGTCGACTTCCTGCATCAGTTCCAGCTTCCACTTGTTGAGGATGCCGGTGAAGTGAGCCCGCATCGGCTCGCTCATGTATTCCTCGCCCTTCTTCTCTTTGTAGGGTTCGAAGCCACGAACCAGCTGGTTGCTGTTCTCTTTCGCTTTGGTGGGCATGGATGACCGCCTCTCACTCTCTCTGATCCAATGCGCAGGATCGGTTCCTTTGCCGGCAAGTGACGCCGGGCCTGCGGCTGCAAGCCGGCGAACTTACCAGATCGATTCGGGCGATGCCACTCCCGGTTGTCACGCTTCCTACAAGCATCGGGGGCAGTTGGTTAGAATCCCCCCTTTTATCCAATTAAGGAAGGCCATATGGCCCAGCCCTTCAGCGCACGTAGCCGCGCCATCGAACCCTTCCACGTCATGGCGCTGCTGGCACGGGCCAACGAGTTGCAGGCCGCCGGCCATGACGTGATTCACCTGGAGATCGGCGAGCCGGATTTCACCACCGCCGAGCCCATCGTGCGCGCCGGACAGGCCGCGCTGGCCGCCGGGCATACCCGCTACACCGCGGCGCGTGGCATTCCCCAGCTGCGCCAGGCCATCGCCGGTTTCTACGCCAGCCGCTACGGTCTGGATATCGACCCCGAACGCATCCTGATTACTCCCGGTGGTTCGGGGGCGCTGCTGCTGGCCGCCAGCCTGCTGGTCGATCCGGGCCGACACTGGCTGCTGGCCGACCCCGGCTACCCGTGCAACCGCCACTTCCTGCGCCTGGTGGAGGGTGCCGCGCAGCTGGTGCCGGTCGGCCCCGAGAGCCGTTACCAGCTCACCCCGCAGCTGGTGGAGCGGCACTGGGATGCGGACAGCGTTGGCGCCCTGGTCGCCTCGCCGGCCAACCCCACCGGCACCCTGCTGCAGCGCGACGAACTGGCGGCGCTGTCGGCCACGCTCAAGGCGCGCGGCGGTCATCTGGTGGTGGACGAGATCTACCACGGCCTGACCTACGGCACGGACGCGGCCAGCGTGCTGGAGGTGGACGACGACGCCTTCGTGCTCAACAGTTTCTCCAAATATTTCGGCATGACCGGCTGGCGCCTGGGTTGGCTGGTGGCGCCCCAGGGCGCGGTGCCGGAGTTGGAGAAGCTGGCGCAGAACCTCTACATCAGCGCGCCCTCCATGGCCCAGCATGCCGCGCTGGCCTGCTTTGAGCCGGCCAGCCTGGCGATCTTCGAGGAGCGCCGCCACGAGTTCCAGCGGCGCCGCGACTACCTGCTGCCGGCCCTGCGCGAGCTGGGCTTCCGCATCGCGGTGGAGCCGGAGGGCGCCTTCTATTTATATGCGGACATCTCGGCCTTCGGTGGCGACGCCTTCGCCTTCTGCCGGCACTTCATCGAGACCGAGCACCTGGCCTTCACCCCGGGCCTGGACTTCGGCCGCCACCTAGCCGGCCAGCACGTGCGCTTCGCCTACACGCAGAGCGTCGAGCGCCTGGAGCAGGCGGTGGAGCGCATCGCCCGCGGCCTGAAGACGTGGAACCCCGATGCGCTTTGATCCGCCGCTGGAGGAGGGGCGCCTGCTGCGCCGCTACAAGCGCTTCCTGGCCGACATCGAGACGGTGAACGGCGAGGCGCTGACCATCCACTGTCCGAACACCGGCTCCATGCTCAACTGCATGAGCGAGGGCTGCCGGGTCTGGTTCAGCCGTTCCGACGATCCCAAGCGCAAGCTGCCGGGCACCTGGGAGCTGGGCGAGACCCCGCACGGGCGCCTGGCCTGCCTCAACACCGGCCGGGCCAACGCCCTGGTGGAAGAGGCGCTGCGCGCCGGGATCGTCAGCGAACTCGCCGGCTTCACCGGCCTGCGCCGCGAGGTGGCCTACGGCAGCGAGGGCAGCCGCGCGGATTTCCGCCTGGACTACGCCTCCGGCGCGGTGATGCTGGAAGTGAAGAGCGTGACCCTGGGCTTCGCCGACTCCCGCGTCGCCGCCTTTCCCGACGCGGTGACCGCGCGCGGCGCCAAGCACCTGCGCGAGCTGGCGGCGCTGGCGCGGCAGGGCGCGCGCGCCGTGCTGCTGTACTGCGTGAACCTGAGCGGGGTCGACGCGGTGCGTGTCGCCGGGGAGATCGACCCGGTCTACGCGGCCGCCCTGGACGAGGCGATGGCGGCGGGCGTCGAGGTGCTGGCCTACGGCGCCGATGTCAGCCCCGAGGGCGTCTGGCTCAATCGTCGGCTGCGCCTGGCAGCGTCCGCTGGCGATAGGCCGACGGCGGCACCCCTTCCCAGCGCTTGAAGGCGCGGCGGAAGTTGGCCTGGTCGGTGTAGCCCAGGGTACCGGCGATCTCCTCCACCGTCAGGTGCCCGGCCTTCAGGTGTTCCACCGCCAGAGTGTGGCGCACCTCTTCGAGAATCTGTTTGAACGAGGTGCCCTCGGCCAGCAGGCGCCGGTGCAGGGTGCGCGGGGTCAGGTGGAACAGGCGCGCGGTGACGTTGAGGCTGGGGAAGCCGTGCTGCTTCTCCAGCATCACCCGGCGCACGCGGGCGTTCATCGAGGTCTTTTCCTCCAGCTTGGCCAGTTCGCGCCGGCAGATCTGCTCGGCCTCGCGGAAGGCGGCCGGGTCGGCCATCTTCAGCGGCATGTCGAGCAGCGCCGTGTCCAGGGTGAAGCCGGCCCAGGGCTGGTCGTAGGCGATTTCGCAGCCGAACATCTCGGCGGCCAGCGCGGCGTAGTCCGGCTGCGGGCAGGGGAAGCACACCCGGCGCGGGCGAGCGGTGCCCAGGGTGATGGCGTCGAACACGTGCTTGATGGCCAGCATCACCGCTTCCTGCAGCGGACGCTCGCTGGCGCCCAGGGCGTAGTTGGCGCGGAAGCGGATGTGTTCCAGCCCGGCTGCCGCATCGTGTTCGTGCTCCAGGTCGAACAGCGTGGTGCGCAGCGCCAGGTAGCGTTGCAGCAGGTGCAGTGCCTGGCGCGGCGACTCGCTCTGCAGCGCGGCGAAGCCGAGGATGCCGTGGGTGTTGACCACCAGCCGCTCGCCGATCAGCAGGCCGAACGCCGGTTCGCCGGTCAGCGCCAGGGCGTCCTCGATCAGTTGGCGGAACACGGCGAAGTCCGGCTGGAAGCCGGGTTCGTCGAGCCGGCGCGGGCTCAGCTGGCTGCGTGCCAGCCAGTCTTCGGGCGCCACGCCCATGGCGCGCAGCTGCTCGGCGATCTGCCGCAGGTACTGCACGGGCAGGGTGAAGTCGACCATGGACGGTTCCAGCTGGGGTGTGAGGGGTGAAAAGTGTCAATAAATGACCTGTTTATTGTCAACCCGCAACCTCTCGCCCGGGGCCCGGGTTGGCCGAGGATGGTGGCGTCATCCACCACCCCTGCGGAGCCCCCATGTTCTCTTTCTTCGCCAGGCGCCGTGCTGCCACGGCGCTGATCAACGGCACGGCGGTCGTGGTCGAGCCGCGCGAGACCCTGTTGCAGGCCGCCCTGCGCCAGGGCATCGACTTTCCCCACAGCTGCCGGGTCGGCGGTTGCGCCAGCTGCAAGTGCCGGCTGGTCGCCGGCCAGGTGCGTGAACTCACCGAGACCGGCTACATCCTCTCCGACGAGGAACTCGACGCCGGCTACATCCTCGCCTGCCAGAGCCTGCCCAGGGGCGACGTGCGCATCGAGGTCGACCTGTCCCGCGCCCAGGCGCGGCGCCAGGTGCGCGGCCGGGTGGTGGCGCAGGAGCGGCTGACCCACGACATCACCCGGCTGGTGATCCAGCTCGAAGAGAGCCTGCCGTACAAGGCCGGCCAGTACGCCGAACTCGGTCTCGACGCGCTGCCGGCGCATGCGCGCAGTTTCTCCTTCGCCTGCCGCCCGCGGCCGGACGCCAAGGTCGAGTTCTTCATCCGCAAGGTGCCGGGCGGGCGCCTCACCGGCCTGGTCGACGGTCAGTCGCTGCTGGGCCTGGGCGCGACGCTGGAGGGGCCGCTGGGCGACTTCCACCTGCGCCCGGCCGAGGCGCCGCTGCTGCTGGTGGCCGGCGGTAGCGGGCTGGCGCCGATCCTGGCGCTGCTCGAGGAGGCCCTGGCCGCCGGCGCCGGTCGCCCGGTCAGCCTGCTGTTCGGCGCCCGCGAGGCGCGCGACCTCTACTGCCTGGAAGCCATCGACGCCCTGGCGGCGCAGTGGCGCGCGCCGTTCCGTTTCCTGCCGGTGCTGTCCGAGGCCGCCGCCGACGCCGACTGGCAGGGCGCGCGGGGCTGGATCACCGAGCACATCCCCGCATGGCTGGAGGATGGCGCCCACGCCTACCTGTGCGGACCGCCGGCCATGATCGACAGCGCGGTGGCGCTGTTGCGCGAGCGCGGCGTGGCCCACGAACACATCCACGCCGACCGCTTCATTACCCGACACGGCCCGCTGGCGGCCGCATGAGCCCGGACATCACAACAACACGCGAGGCGACCATGAACGCGCTGCATTACCTGAAATTCTTCCTGTTCCACGCCATCGGCCTGCTGGCCGTCGTCGCCATCCTGGCCGGCGGCGCCTGGGTCACCTTCGGCCTGCTCGGCGTGCTGGCCATCTACCTGATCGGCGACGCGGTCTGCGGCGACGACACCAGCACGCCGCGCTTCGAGTACCCCGGCATCCTCACCTTCCAGCTGTGGCTGGCCCTGCCGCTGCTGGCCGGCATCGTCTTCGCGGCGCTGTGGAGCGTGAGCACCGGCGACTTCCTAGGCTTCGGCGCCGCGCTCGGCCGGCTGACCGGCCACGACCTGCTCGCCGCCCGCGACGCGACCGCCGCCGGCCACCACGTCTCCACCTGGCTGCTCACCGGCCTGATGATCGGCATGATCGGGACCATCACCGCCCACGAGCTGACCCACCGCACCTGGGACCCGGTGTCCATGCTGATCGGCCGCTGGCTGCTGGCGTTCAGCTTCGACACGGTGTTCTCCATCGAGCACGTCTACGGCCACCACCGCTATGTGTCGACCACCGAGGACCCGGCCACCGCGCCGCGCGGTCGCAACGTCTACTGGCACATCCTGGCCTCGACCGCGAGGGGCAACCTCAGCGCCTGGAAAATCGAGAGCAAGCGCCTGGCGCGCAAGGGGCAGAGCCGCTTCGGCTGGCACAACGCGGTGCTGCGCGGCCACCTGATGAGCGTCCTGCTGGTCGCCGCCGCCTACGCCATCGGGGGTGTCGGGGCCGCCCTGTTCTTCGTCGCCTGCGCGCTGTGGGGCAAGGCGCTGCTGGAGATCGTCAACTACATGGAGCACTACGGCATGGTGCGCAACCCGGCTACGCCGGTGCAGCCGCGCCATTCCTGGAACACCAACCGGCGGATCAGCTCGTGGACCATGTTCAACCTGACCCGCCACTCGCACCACCACGCCCAGGGCGAGGTGCCCTACCAGGACCTGCGTCCTTTCCCGGACGCGCCGATGATGATCGGCGGTTATCTCACCACCATCCTCGTGGCGATGATCCCGCCGCTCTGGCACCGGCTGATGACGCCCAAGGTGCTGGCCTGGGACCGCGACTTCGCCAGTGCCGAGGAGCTGGCCCTGGCCGCCCAGGCCAACGCGCGCAGCGGCATCGCCGCGCTGCGGCGGGCCGGCAGGGGCTGATTCAGTCGAGCAGCCACAGGCCCTGGTCGTCCTCGCGCACGGGCAGGGCCTGCAGCCTTTCACCGGCGCACGGGCCGGTCACGCACTCGCCGTCTTCGATGAGGAACAGCGCGCCGTGGTGGGCGCAGCGGATCAGGCTGCCGCTGGCGTCGAGGAAGTCGTCCTCGCGCCATTCCAGCGCCAGGCCGCGATGGGGGCAGCTGTTCAGGTAGACATAGGGCCGGCCGTCGCGGCGCACCGCCAGCAGCTTGCGGCCCTGAACGGAAAAGCCCCGGCTGCGGCCTTCGGCCAGCTCTTCCGGGGCGCACAGGCGAATCATGAGGAGCCTCCGTGCCGGGGCGTAGTGCTTTTCATGAAAGGAATGGCTAGGTCCGAGTCAACGGCCGTTGGTGAGCACAAGCCCCTGTGGGAGCGGACTTGTCCGCGAACGGGGCTGACAGAAAAGCTTCGCGGACAAGTCCGCTCCCACAGGGGCTCGGGACTCGCCAGCAACATTCGATTGGGACAGGGCGGGGATTATCCGTCAGGCGCGCAGCGATGTCAGGCGTCGCGCGGGGCGGGGGTGCTGTCCGGGCGTGACCAGATCCACAGGTTGCCGACCGCCATCCCGGCGATCACCGCGTACAGCCAGTAGCCGTGGGGCAGGGTGATCAGCATGATCGCCAGCGCCGCGAGCATCGACAGGCTGGCGGCGACCTTGGCGCGGCGGGCGACGGCCTTGCCGTTGCGCCAGTTGGCCAGGATCGGGCCGAACAGGCGGTGGTTCTCCAGCCAGCGGCTCAGCCGGGGCGAGCTACGCGAGGCGGCCCAGGCGGCGAGCAGCACGAACTCGGTGGTCGGTAGCCCCGGCAGGACCAGCCCGACCAGGCCCACACCGAGGGAGGTGTAGGCCAGCAGGGCATACAGCAGGCGGACCGGCCGCGAGCGGGGCGTGGGACTCAAGCGGCCTCGGCCAGCGCGTAGCTGTGCTGCAGCAGCACGCCGAAGCGTTCGAAGGCGGCCAGGGCGCCGGCTTCCGCCGCACGGTCTTCTTCTTCGCTCAGCGGCAGCGCATCGAGGGTCTGGGTGAACAGCTTCCAGCCGGCGGCGCGGCCGCCTTCCGGTTCGCCCAGGTGGCGGGCACCGAAGGTCTCGCTCAGGCCCAGGGCGGCGACCCGCTTGATCAGGAAGGCGGCGCCGAGCTTGGAGCCCTCGGAGACGAACAGCCAGCCCAGGGCCTCGGCGCGGGACAGGCCGGCGGGTGCGCCGGGCACCGGGGCCGGGATCGCGGCGCCCAGGTCACCGAGGTCGGCTTCGGCCTGGCGGGCGCGGCAGCGGGCGGCCAGGTCGGGGAAGAGGGCGATCAGCTCGGCGTCCTGGTAGAGCGCCTGCAGTTCGGACTGGAACAGGTACTGGGCCTGCACGAAGGGGGTGAAGTTCTCGCGGCTGGCGAACGGGTCGTGCGCCTTGACGGCGCTGTCGAGTCGTTCGTGGGGCGCGTGGGTCGCCTGGTTGAGGCGCTGGGAGCGCAGCGTGCTCATGCTGGGAGTCCTTTGATCGGAGGGTGTCAGAAAGACGAGACGAACGAGGCGGCGGATAACGTAAAGGACGCCGTCCCGCCCCGGCGGCGGGCGCTGCCGGGGCGGGACGGGTTTCACGCCGGGATCAGATGTCCCACACCAGATTGATGGCGAAGTTGCGGCCTGGCTGAGTCAGGCGCTCTAGGTTGGCCGGCGCGGTCACCGCCGCCTCGCCCAGGCCGCTCTCGCCGACGCTGGCGTAGCCGCGCACGTCGTCCCACAGCCAGTACTGCTTGTCGGTCAGGTTGTAGAGGCCGGCGTTGAGGGTCAGGTCGTCGGTCAGGCGGTAGTAGCCGGTGAGGTCGAGGATGCCGAAGCCGGGGCTGGCGAACTGGCGGCTGGTGCCGTCCGGTGCGTTGAAGCTGGTGCTGTCGATGCGCGTCTTGCGCTTGACCAGGGTCCAGTTCAGCAGGCCGCCGAAGCGCTCCTGCTCGTAGCCCAGGCCGAACACGCCGGTCAGCGGGTTGACGCTGTTCAGCGGCTCGCCGTTGTCGTCGTTGCGGCCGCGGGCGTAGGCGATGCTGCCTTGTGCATAGAGGCCGGGCAGGGCCAGGTCCAGGCGGCCACGGGCCTCCACGCCACGGATGCTGGCGTGGCGGATGTTGCGGCTCTGGAACTCGAGGCTGCCGGAGTTGGCCTGCAGCTGGTCTTCGTCGATGAAGTCGCGGTACTCGTTGTAGAACGCGGTCAGGCCGAAGCTGCCGCCTTCGAAGTTGCCGCGCAGGCCGGTTTCCAGGCCGCGGCTCTTCTCCGGTTCGAGGTCGGGATTGGGTTCGACGGTGTAGCCGCCTGCCAGGTTCTCGAAGCGGCCGTACAGCGCCTTGGCGGTCGGCGTGCGGAAGCCCTCGGCGTACTGGCCGAACCAAGTGTAGTGGTCGTCGAAGGCGTAGGTGACGCCGAGCTTGGGCGAGACCCGGTGCCAGGTCTTGTCGTCGTCGCTGTAGCCGGTCACGTTGGTGCCGTTGATGTTGGCGAGGAACTCGTCGGTCAGCTCGGGGCTCAGGCGGGTGTAGTCGTAGCGCAGGCCCGGCAGGAAGGTCCACTGGTTCCAGCGGATCTCGTCCTGCAGGTACAGGCCGTAGACGTGGATGGTCGGGTCCGGGAAGTCGCTCTGGGTGGCGATGGTGTCGGAGGCGTTGCTGCTGATCGCGCCGACGGCGGGGCAGGCGGCGCTCAACACGCGCAGGCAGACGCCCTTGCCGGAGCGCTGGCCGGTGACTTCCTGGCGCTTGAGGTTGAGGCCGTAGGTCAGCAGGTGGTCGGTCGCGCCGAGGGCAAAGGCCTTGTCCAGCTGGGCGTCGAGCACCCACTGGCGGTCCTTGTAGTAGGTGTCGCGGAAGCGCATCACGTCGCGGCTGGCGATGCCGGTGAAGGGGTTGGCCGGCACGTAGTGCTCGCGGGTGCTCTGGTCGGTCTTGGCGATCTGGTAGTTCAGGCTCCACTTCAGGTTGTCGGCCAGCAGGCTGTCCAGCGCCAGGCGGTGCTCCAGGCCGAAGCGCTCGCGGGTGATGGTGTCGTTGCCGCTGCGGTCCCGGTAGTAGCCGGAGCCGACCCCGGGGGTGGGCGCGTTGAACGGGCCGCCGACCGCGCTGAGCTGGTCGGTGTCGCGGTCGTCCTCGTACTTCTCGTAGGTCAGCTGCAGGCGGTCGCTGTCGTTGTAGTCCCAGCCCAGCTTGGCCAGCAGGTTGGTGGTGCGCACGTCTTCCGGGTTGGCCTCGGTACGGTCCAGACCGGTGCCGCCGGTGCTGCCGTAGGACTCGGTCTCGTGGCCGTTGCGCTGGGACAGGTGCAGCAGGGCGTCGAAGGCCTCGTGGCGGCCGGCGACGGTGGCCGAGGTGAGCCAGCTGTCGTCGGCGGAGCTGTAGCCGGCCTTCAGGCGGGCGCCGGCGTCGCGGCCTTCGCGGAGGATGTCGTCGGCGTCCAGGGTGAAGTAGCTGACCGCGCCGCCGATGGCGTTGCTGCCGTACAGGGCGGAGGCCGGGCCGCGAAGGATTTCCACGCGCTTGACGATCTCCGGATCGACGTAGTTGCGGTGGGTCTGGGCGTAGGGGCCGTAGAAGAAACTGTTGGGGATTTCCACGCCGTCGATCTGGGTCAGCACCCGGTCGCCGTCGATGCCGCGGATGTTGTAGCCGGTGATGCCGGCGCGCTGGCCCGCGCCACCGACGGAGACGCCCGGCTCGTCGCGCACCAGCTGCTTGATGCTGTTGACGTTGTTGCGGTCCAGCTCGGTGCGGCCGCGCACGCTGACCGTGCTCGGCACCTCGTCGACGTTCTGGGCGCGGCGGGTGGCGGTGATGGTCTGCGGCTGCAGTTCCATGGCCCGCGACTGGCTGGCGCGCTGCAGTACGACGTTGTGCGGCCCGACCTGGACGAACACCAGGCCGCTGCCGGCCAGCAGGCGACGCAACGCCTGTTCGGCGGAGAGGTTGCCGGAGACGCCGGGCGAGGTGACGTTGTCGGCCAGGTCCGCCTGCAGGCCGACCTGCCAGCCGGTAACGTCGCTGAAGGCGTTGAGCGCGGCGCTCAGCGGCTGGCGCTGGATGTCGAAGCGGAAGCCGGCCTGGGTCTGGGCGCTGCCCTCGGCGGCGCTGGCCACGCCGACGGGCGCCGAGGCCAGGGCGATGGACAGGGTGAGCAGGGACAGGGCCCGCAGGGGCAGCTCTGCCGGGGCACGCAGGCGATCGAGGGTGGAGCGTCGGGAGGAGACGTTCATCGGAGCTCTCTTCTGGTCAGTATTCGTCGCTGAAATGCGAATTAATAGCATTGGCATTTGACGAAACGAACGAGCCCGCGGGATCGCGTAAAAAAACTTGTGGTGGTGGGCATGGGGGGAGCCGGTGCGCGCGGCGCACCCTACGGTGCGGGTGCGGGTGCGGGTGCGGGTGCGGGGTAGGGTGCGCCGTGCGCACCGCCGGGTTCCAGGCGTTGCTCAGTCGAGGATCAGCACGCGCGGCAGTTCGTGCAGGCGCGAGGAGGTGACCTGGGCCAGCGAGCGCATCGCGCCGAGGGGATCGTCCAGCCGGTAGTTGCCGGTGACGTTGAGCGCCGCCAGGCGCTCGTCGGTGCTGATGATCCAGCCCGGGTAGTAGCGGCGCAGTTCGGCGAGCACCTCGCCGAGTGGGCAGTTCTCGAACACCAGGCGGCCCTGCACCCAGGCCAGCTGGGGCTGGGCGCGCGTGGTGTGGGTGCGCGCGCCGAAGCCGTCGGGGCCGATGCGGATGCTGTCGCCGGCGCCGAGGATCACGCTGGAGTCGTTGCGCCGGGTGCGCAGGTCCACCTCGCCGCGCTCCACGCTGACCTCGGCCTCGTCGTTCAGATAGCGCACGGCGAAGGCGGTGCCGCGCACGCTGACCTGCACCGGGCCGGCGTCCACCTCGAACGGGCGGCTGCGGTCGTGGGCGACGTCGAAGTAGGCCTCGCCATAGAGCAGGCGGGTGCTGCGCCGGTAGTCGTCCATCCGGCTGGCGAGGGCGGTGTCGGTGTTCAGCAGCACGCGCGAGCCGTCGGCCAGCTGAAGTTGCTGGCGCTGGCCGACGGCGGTGACGTGGTCGGCCTGCAGGCGTTGCGGCAGGTCGCTCTGCAGCACCGCGGCGATGGCGAGCAGCAGGCCGGCCGCGGAGGCCGCGGCGCGGCGCGCCAGCCGGCGGCGCTGGCGCCGCTTCCGCTGGCCCTGCTGCTGCAGGCCGGCGGCGGCCACGTTGAGCAGTGGCGAGCCCCACATCCGGCTGGCCCGCTGGTAGGCGCGGGCGTTGTCCTCGCTGGCCTGCAGCCAGGCGTCGAAGGCGGCGCGGGTGTTTGCATCGGCATCGTCCAGCCGGATCAGCCAGTCCAACGCTTCCGAGAGGCGTTGCGAGTCGGCTGTCGGTTGCTGGGATGAAGCGGTCACGCGGGAGTCCTCGGGGCGGGGACGCTCATTGTCGTCCAGCGCCCGGCGGATGGGTAGCCTGTCACCTGGTTTCTTCCAGACGATCCAGCACGTCGATGCAGATGGCCATGATCAGCTTCAGCTCCTTCTGCACCGTGCTCGCCGACACGTCCAGCTGCTCGGCGATCTCGGCGTAGCCGCAGCCGTTCAGCCGGCTGAGGATGAAAATCTGCTGCTGGCGCGGGGTCAGGCGCTCCACGGTGGAGCCCAGGCGTTCGAGCAGCTGCTCGGCGTGCAGCCCCTCCTCGGCGGAGGGCGCGCCGGAGGGCACCGCCTGCAGCTCCTCGTCGGAGATGTCCTCCATCAGGGTGCGCGACTGCATGCGCAGGTGGCGCAGGTGATCGAGGGCGAGGTTGCGTCCGGTCTGGAACAGGAAGGGTTCGAGGTGCTCCACCTTGCGCTGCAGCAGGGTGCGCGCCACGCGCAGGTAGGTTTCCTGGACCAGCTCTTCGGCGATGCTGGGGTTTTTCACCATTCTCGCCAGCGTGCGCAGCAGCGGCGTGCGTTGGGCGAGAAACACCGTATCGAGGTTGGAACTGCTCACAACATCCATCTCGGACAAAATGATAATTATTATTGTTCGGTGTGGCGTACCGGCACAACCCCGCCCGGCCTGGCATTCGGCCTCGTGCCCTGTGTTCGGGCGGGCCGGGGCTTGCCACGCCTCGGTTGAAGGATGATTCGCCTTAAATAAAAATAATTCTCAAAGCTATTTGTCCGGCGCTTGTTGATATGCTCTGTGCCGCTTCGAACCCTTCGCGAGGTACGTCATGACCACTCCGACTCCCGCCGTTTCCGAGCTGTACCGGGACTGGCAGCGCCTGCGCGGCGAGCAGCCCGGCCTGCGCGCCCGCGATGCCGCCGCCCGCCTCGGCGTCAGCGAGGCCGAGCTGACGGCCAGCCGCCTGGGCGCGGACGCCGTCCGCCTGCGCCCGGAATGGGCCGCACTGCTGCCGGCGTTGGGCGAGCTGGGCTACATCATGGCGCTGACCCGCAACGAGCACTGCGTGCACGAGCGCAAGGGCTTCTACCGCGAGGTGTCGCTCACCCCCAACGGTGCGATGGGGCTGGTGGTGTCCGCCGACATCGACCTGCGCCTGTTCCTGGCCGGTTGGGCCAGCGTGTTCGCCGTCGCCGAAGCCACCGAGCGCGGCGTGCTGCGCAGCATCCAGGTGTTCGACCGGCAGGGCGTCGCCGTGCACAAGGTCTACCTGACCGACAAGAGTGAAACCGACGCCTGGGCGCCGCTGGTCGAGCGCTTCCGCGCGGCCGGGCAGAGCGCCGAGCTGGACCTGCGTGCGCCGACCGAACGCAAGGCGCCCCGCGCCGATGCCGAGGTGGACGCCGCCGCCCTGCGCGCCGACTGGGCACAACTGCAGGACACCCACCACTTCCACGCCATGCTCCGGCGCCACGACGTGGCGCGTACCCAGGCCCTGCGCCTGGCCGGCCGCGAGTGGGCCGAGCCGCTGGCCACGGCCGGCCTGACCGGCCTGTTCGAGGAAGCGGCGGCGCGCCAGGTGCCGATCATGGTGTTCGTCGGCAACCCGCACTGCATCCAGATCCACACCGGCCCGGTGCACAACCTGCGCTGGATGGGCGACTGGTTCAACGTGCTCGACCCCGAATTCAACCTGCACCTGAAGACCGGCGGCGTCAGCGAGCTGTGGCGCGTGCGCAAGCCCAGCAGCGACGGCATCATCACCAGCTATGAGGCGTTTGACGCCGACGGCGAGCTGGTGGTGCAGCTGTTCGGCGCGCGCAAGCCGGGCGTGCCGGAGCGCGCCGACTGGCGCGAGCTGGCCGAGTCCACCCTGGCTCTGGAGGCCTGATATGCGTCTGATCAAAGCCGTTCTGCTGAGCAGCAGCATGCTGTTCAGCCACGCCGCCGCCGCCGATGATCTGCCGCAGCGCTGGGTCAGTTCCGGCGGCTCGCTGAGCGAATGGGTCGTCGCGCTGGGCGGCGAGAGCCGCCTGGTGGGCGTCGACACCACCAGTCAGCATCCCGCATCGCTGCGTGAGCTGCCGAGCGTCGGCTACCAGCGCGCGCTGTCGGCGGAGGGCGTGCTGTCCCTGCGCCCGGACATCCTGATCGGCACGGAAGAAATGGGCCCGCCGCCGGTGATCGCCCAGATCAGGGCGGCCGGCATCCGCATCGAGACGCTGCCGGCCACCGCCGACCTGGAAACGCTGGAAGGCAACGTGCTGCGCCTCGGCGAACTGCTGGGCGAGCCGGAACGGGCGCGCGAGCGGGTGGCCGACTACCGCCAGCGCCTGCAGCGCCAGGCCGACTGGGTCGCCCAGGCACGGAAGACTCAGGACGCGCCGCGGGTGCTGATGCTGCTGGGCCACGCCGGCAGCAACACCCTGGCCGCCGGCAAGGACAGCCTGGCCGTGTGGCTGATCGAGCGGGCCGGCGGCGAGAGCCGCACCGAACACGACGGCTACAAGCCGATCTCCAGCGAGGCGCTGCTGGCGATGGACCCGCAGGTGGTGATCTTCGCCGACCGCACCCTGCAGGGCGATGCCGCGCACGCGGCGCTGCTGCAGCACAACCCGGTGATCGCGCAGACCAGCGCGGGGCGCGACGGCCGCCTGCTCAGCCTCGACCCGACCCTGCTGGTCGGCGGCCTCGGCCCGCGCCTGCCGGAAGGGCTGGCCGAGCTGTCGGCGGCCTTTTATCCTGCGGCAAAGGCCCTGACCACCGAGGACCGATGAATCCGCTGTTCCGACCGCGCCCGTTGCTGCTGGCACTGGGCGTCCTCCTGCTGCTCGCGTTCTGGCTGTCGCTGGCCTTGGGGCCGGTCAGCCTGCCCCTGGGCGATACCCTGATGGCTGCGCTGCGCCTGCTCGGCCTGCCCGTTAGCGGCGAGGGCCTGCAGCAGGCCGAACTGATCCTCGGCCAGATCCGCCTGCCGCGCAGCCTGCTCGGCCTGTGCGTGGGGGCGGTGCTGGCGCTGTCCGGGGTGGCCATGCAGGGCCTGTTCCGCAACCCGCTGGCCGACCCCGGCCTGGTCGGTGTCTCCGGCGGGGCGGCGCTGGGCGCGGCGGTCGCCATCGTCGGCGGCAGCCTGATCGGCGGCCTGCCGCCGCTGTGGGCGCCGTACCTGCTGTCGCTCTGCGCCTTCGGCGGCGGCCTGGCGGTGACCGCCGTGGTCTACCGCTTCGGCCGCCGCGACGGGCAGACCAACGTCGCCACCATGCTGCTGGCCGGCGTCGCGCTGACCGCCATGTCCGGCGCCGGCGTCGGCCTGTTCACCTACCTGGCCGACGACGCCACCCTGCGCAGCCTGACCTTCTGGAACCTCGGCAGCCTCAACGGCGCCAGCTACCCGCGCCTGTGGCCGCTGCTGCTGGTAGCCCTCGGCGTGGCCCTGTGGCTGCCGCGCCGCGCCTCGGCGCTCAACGCGCTGCTGCTCGGCGAATCGGAGGCCCGCCATCTGGGCTTCGACGTCGAGCGGCTCAAGCTCGAACTGGTGCTGTGCACGGCGCTGGGCGTCGGCGCGGCCGTGGCGGCGGCGGGGCTGATCGGCTTCATCGGCCTGGTGGTGCCGCACCTGATGCGCCTGCTGGTCGGGCCGGACCACCGGGTGCTGCTGCCGGCGTCGCTGCTGGCCGGTGCCAGCCTGCTGCTGCTGGCCGACCTGGCGGCGCGCCTGGTGCTGGCCCCGGCCGAGCTGCCGATCGGCATCGTCACGGCGCTGATCGGGGCGCCGTTCTTCCTCTATCTGCTGGTGCGGGGGCGGACCTGATGCTGTGCGCGAACGGGCTGAGCGTGCGCCGCGGCCGCACGCTGGTGCTGGAAGGGATCGACCTCGCCCTGACGCCCGGCGAGGTGCTCGGCGTGCTCGGCCCCAACGGCGCCGGCAAGAGCACCCTGCTCGGCGCCCTGTGCGGCGAGCTGGCCGCGGCCACCGGCAGCGTGCTGCTCGACGAGCGGCCCCTTGGCGACTGGTCCGGCCAGGAACGGGCGCGGCGCCTGGCGGTGCTGCCGCAGAGTTCGACCCTGAGCTTCGCCTTCCCGGTGGTCGACGTGGTCGGCATGGGCCGCCTGCCCCACGCCAGCGGCCGCCAGCGCGACGCCGAGATCGTCGACGCGGCCCTGCGCGCGGCGGATGCCGAGCACCTGCGCGGGCGCAGCTACCTGGCGCTGTCCGGCGGCGAGCGCCAGCGCGTGCACCTGGCGCGGGTGCTGGCGCAGCTGTGGCCGGGCGGGGAAGGGCAGGTGCTGCTGCTGGACGAGCCGACCTCCGCCCTCGACCCGCTGCACCAGCACACCACCCTGCAGGCGGTGCGCGACTTCGCCGGCCAGGGCGCGGCGGTGCTGGTGATCCTCCACGACCTCAACCTGGCGGCGCGCTACTGCGACCGCATCCTGCTGCTGCAGCAAGGCCGCGCCCACGCCTTCGGCAGCCCGGTCGAGGTGCTGCAGGCCGAGCCCCTGCGCGAGGTGTTCGGCCTCGACGTGCTGATCCAGCGTCATCCGGAGCGTGGCCACCCGCTGATCGTGGCGCGCTGAACAATCTTCGGGAGCCTCCCATGCGAATCCTTCTGCTCTGCTGCCTCTGCCTGCTGGCCGCCTGCCAGTCCCGCGGCGTGCTGCCGCCGCCGGCGCCGATCGCTCCGGAAGGCCGCGACCATGCCCGGCTGGGCCAGCTCGTCGAGCTGGCCAGCGGCGCGCGGATCAGCCCCGAACAGCTGGTCGAGCGCCTGGCCGCCGCGCCGCGGGTGCTGGTCGGCGAGCAGCACGACAACCCCGACCACCACGCCCTGCAGCTCTGGCTGTCGCGCGAGCTGGCGGCCAGGCGCCCGCAGGGCAGCGTGCTGATGGAGATGATCGGCCCGGGCCAGCAGGCGGCGGTCGACCGCGCCCAGGCCGAGACCCGCGCCGGCCGTCCGCCGGCCGATGCCTATGCCGCGCTGGACTGGCAGGCCGGCTGGGACTGGGGCCTGTACGGCGCGCTGGTGCAGTATCAGTTGCGCCAGCCCTATCCGCTGCTGGCGGCCAACCTGGACCGGGCCGAGATCATGGATATCTACCGCCAGCGCCCGGCGCTGGAGGGGCTGGCCTCCAGCGCGCCGGCGGTGCAGGCGAAGCTGGAACAGGACATCCGCGAATCCCACTGCGGCCTGCTGCCGGACAGCCAGATCCCGGCGATGCTCGCCGTGCAGCAGCAGCGCGACCGGCGCATGGCCCGGCGCCTGGCCGAGGCGCCGCAACCGGCCATGCTGCTGGCCGGCGCCTTCCACGTGCGCCGGGACCTGGGCGTGCCGCTGCACCTGAGCGACCTGGGCGCCGGCGAGGGCAACGCCGTGCTGATTTTCGCCGAGGTCGGCCGCGAACCGGCCCCGGGCAGCGCCGACTACGTCTGGTACACCGCCGCCAATCCGCCCGAGGACCACTGCGCCAGGCTGCGTCGCTAGCACGGCGCCAGCGTCTGGCCGAACGCATATATGGTTATGCGAAATTCGTATTTGTTCTGAGGTTCTTATATCTCCTATATTCTCGTCACATCTTGTTATGACAAGTTGAGAGCGCGAGAAGAAAACAATGGCCGAACTGCTTCCCCTGTCCCCCGTGCCGCTGTACAGCCAGCTCAAGGAGCTGCTGCGCGGGCGCATCCTCGACGGCACCTACCCGCCGCACAGCCGCATGCCCTCGGAGAACGAGCTGGGCCAGGCGTTCGGCGTCAGCCGCATCACCGTGCGCCAGGCGCTGGGCGACCTGCAGAAGGAAGGGCTGATCTTCAAGATCCACGGCAAGGGCACCTTCGTCGCCAAGCCCAAGGCGTTCCAGAACGTCAGCACCCTGCAGGGGCTGGCCGAATCCATGTCGCAGATGGGCTACGAGGTGATCAACCGCCTGATCGGCCTCAAACACCTGCCGGCCAGCGCCCGGGTCGCCGAGCGGCTGGGGCTGGAGGAGGGCGCGCCGGTCAGCGAGATCAAGCGCGTGCGCCTGGTCAATCGCGAACCGGTGTCGCTGGAAGTCACCTACGTGCCGCGTGCCGTCGGCGAGAAGCTGGAGAAGGCCGACCTGGTGGCCCGCGACATCTTCCTGATCATCGAGAACGACTGCGGCATCGCCCTCGGCCACGCCGACCTGGCCATCGACGCGGTGCTCGCCGACGCCGACCTGACCCGCGCGCTGGATGTGGAGGAGGGCGCGCCGATCATGCGCATCGAGCGCCTGACCCACGCCGCCGACGGCACGCCGCTGGACTTCGAATACCTCTACTACCGCGGCGACGCCTTCCAGTACCGCCTGCGCATCGACCGCCAGAAGGGCTCCCACGCATGAACACGATCGAACGCGAATACGACCTGGTGGTGATCGGCGGCGGTACCGCCGGCCCGATGGCCGCGATCAAGGCCAAGGAGGCCAACCGCGAGCTGCGCGTGCTGCTGCTGGACAAGGCCAACGTCAAGCGCAGCGGCGCCATCAGCATGGGCATGGACGGCCTCAATAACGCGGTGATCCCCGGCCACGCCACGCCGGAGCAGTACACCAAGGAAATCACCATCGCCAACGACGGCATCGTCAACCAGGCGGCGGTGTATGCCTACGCCACCAAGAGCTTCGAGACCATCGAGCAGCTCGACCGCTGGGGCGTGAAATTCGAGAAGGACGAGACCGGCGACTACGCGGTGAAGAAGGTCCACCACATGGGCGCCTACGTGCTTCCCATGCCCGAGGGCCACGACATCAAGAAGGTGCTCTACCGCCAGCTCAAGCGCGCGCGGGTGGAGATCACCAACCGGGTTATCGCCACCCGCCTGCTCACCGACGCCGAGGGCGCGGTGAACGGCGTGATGGGCTTCGACTGCCGCACGGCGGACTTCCACCTGATCCGCGCCAAGGCGGTGATCCTCGCCTGCGGCGCTGCCGGGCGCCTGGGCCTGCCGTCCTCCGGCTACCTGATGGGCACCTACGAGAACCCGACCAACGCCGGCGACGGCTACGCCATGGCCTATCACGCCGGCGCCGAGCTGGCGAACCTGGAATGCTTCCAGATCAACCCGCTGATCAAGGACTACAACGGCCCGGCCTGTGCCTACGTGACCGGCCCGCTGGGTGGCTACACCGCCAACAATAAGGGTGAGCGTTTCATCGAGTGCGACTACTGGTCCGGGCAGATGATGTGGGAGTTCCACCAGGAACTCGAAGGCGGCAACGGCCCGGTGTTCCTCAAGCTCGACCATCTGGCCGAGGAGACCATCCAGAACATCGAGGAAATCCTGCATAGCAACGAGCGCCCCAGCCGCGGCCAGTTCCACGCCAACCGCGGCACCGACTACCGCTCGCAGATGGTCGAGATGCACATCTCCGAGATCGGCTTCTGCTCCGGCCACAGCGCCTCGGGCGTGTGGGTCAACGAGAAGGCCGAGACCAGCGTGAAGGGCCTGTACTCCGCCGGCGACATGGCTGCGGTGCCACACAACTACATGCTCGGCGCCTTCACCTACGGCTGGTTCGCCGGGGTCAACGCCGCCGAGTACATCGCCGGGCGCGACTTCACCGAGGTCGACGCGCAGCAGGTCGAGCGCGAGCGGGCGCGGGTCTATGCGCCGCTCAACCGCGAGCACGGCCTGCCGCCGGCCCAGGTCGAGTACAAGCTGCGGCGCATGGTCAACGACTACCTGCAGCCGCCCAAGGTGACCAAGAAGATGGAGATCGGCCTGACCCGCTTCGCCGACATCGAGCGTGACCTCGACCAGCTCAAGGCCAGCAACCCCCACGAGCTGATGCGCGCCCTGGAAGTCAGCGTGATCCGCGACTGCGCCGAGATGGCCGCGCGCGCCTCGCTGTTCCGCGCCGAGAGCCGCTGGGGGCTGTACCACCACCGGGTCGACCACCCGCAGCGCAACGACGCCGAGTGGTTCGTCCACTGCCACCTGAAGAAAGGCGATGACGGCGCCATGACCAGCTTCAAGAAACCCGTCGAGTCTTACCTGATCCCGCTCGACGACGAGGAGCAGCACGCCTACGCGCGCCTGCGGGTGCGCAGCGACGCCGCCTAGGGCAGGAAACCTGTGGGAGCGGACTTGTCCGCGAAGCTTTTCGCCGCCAGGCGGAATACCGCCAGCCGCTCCCGCCATTCGAGACAGCAGAGGGCCACGAGGCTCCGAGGAACCGTGACATGGCCTACCAGCCCCAGGAAATCTTCTTCCGCAGCAACGCGCCGGTGACCGTCGACGAGGACAAGTGCATCGCCCACAAGGGATGCACCGTGTGCGTCGAGGTCTGCCCGATGGACCTGCTGGCGATCAACCCGGCCACCCAGAAGGCCTACATGGCCTTCGACGAGTGCTGGTACTGCATGCCCTGCGAGAAGGACTGCCCGACCGGTGCGGTGAAGGTGGAAATCCCCTACCTGCTGCGTTGAAGCGGTTGAACGAATCACTCCAGAACGATCATCCGTCATCCCCGCGCAGGCGGGGACCCAGTGGATCCCCGCCTGCGCGGGGATGACGGTGAGACCAGAGAAACGCCATCCGGCCCGCCGCCGGACGCCTGATGCAACACCCCTCGTTTCCCACCGGCCGACCGACTGGCGGAGACGATTCCATAACTACGATTCGAGGGGACAATCCCATGCGCTTGCGTACCACCCTGGCCGGCCTCGCCCTGGCCATCGCCACCGTTCATGCCGATGCCGAGAGCATCCGCATCGCCATCGGCACCCAGGACACCACCATCAACTGCGCCACCGGCGGCCTGCTCATCCGCGAGCTGGGCCTGCTCGACAAGTACCTGCCGAAGGACGGCAAGTACCAGGACGTGAAGTACGATATCGAGTGGAAGAACTTCACCAGCGGCGCGCCGCTGACCAACGAGATGGTCGCCGGCAAGCTGGACTTCGGCGCCATGGCCGACTTCCCCGGCTCGTTCAACGGCGTCGCCCACCTCGACGCCGGCAAGCGCAGCCTGTTCCTCAGCGTGCTGTCCGGCAGCACCCGCGGCAGCGGCAACGGCATCGTGGTGCCGGCGTCCTCCAGCGTGCAGTCGCTGGCCGAGCTGAAGGGCAAGACCATCTCCGTGCCGTTCGCCTCCACCGCCCACGGCATGCTGCTGCGCGCCGTCGCCGCCCAGGGCTGGGACCCGCAGAAGGACGTGCGCATCATCGCCCAGGCGCCGGAGATCGCCGGTTCCGCCCTGCGCAGCAACCGCATCGAGGCCCACGCCGACTTCGTGCCGTTCGCCGAGCTGTTCCCCAATCGCGGCTTCGCCCGCAAGATCTACGACGGCTCCCAGGCCAACGCGCCGACCTTCCACGGCGCGCTGGTCGATGCCGAGTATGCGAAGAAATACCCGGAAGTGGTCACCGCCTACCTGCGCGCCAGCCTGGAGGCCGACCGCCTGATCGCCGAACAGCCTGAGAAATACAGCGAGCTGATCGAGAAGGTCACCGGCATCGAGGCCGAGGTGAACTACCTGTTCCACGGCCCGCTCGGCCTGCAGACCCGCGACCTGACCTGGAAGCCGGAATACCGCCAGGCACTGGCCACCTCCATCGACACCCTCAAGCTGCTGAAGAAGACCGACCGCGGCCTGGACGTGGACCAGTTCGTCGACGACCAGTACATCCGCGCCGCCTTCAAGCAGGCCGGCAAGGACTACGACAAGGCCCTGGCCGACTACCAGCCGCTGCCGCTGCAGGCCAGCGATGCACTGACCGGCCAGCCAATCACCGATTTCAAGCGCCTGGCGCAGATCTGGGTGCGCGGCGAGGACAAGGTGCGCCACTACAGCTCGCCGGAAGCCGCGCTCAAGGCCCTGGCCGCGCTGGAGGAGGAGGGCAAGGACATCCGCGCCATCTACGCCCAGGCCGCCGACAGCGGGATCAAGCTGCTGGCCAACCAGGCCTGGTTCGTGCGCAACGGCAAGGGCGAGCTGAGCGCCTTCCTGCTCAAGGACCAGGCCGAGGCCTACGCCCAGCAGCACGGCGGCACCGCCCTGGACTTCGTCAGCGCCAACCAGCAGGCCGTCGCCAGCCTTTGATGGACGGACAGCTCCCTCTCCCTCCGGGAGAGGGTTGGGGTGAGGGGGCCACAGGCGGCTCGCAGGTGCCTGCTAGCCCCTCACCCCCTGCCCCTCTCCCAGAGGGAGAGGGGAGCAAAGCCCTGAGTTCGTGCCTGATGTCTTCGAGTTACGGTTGGAGATTTCAATGAACTACTTATTCCGCTGGCCCCTGCGCCTAGCCTCGCTGGCCGCCTGCCTGCTGTTCTGGCAGGTGGCCGCCACCGCGCGGCTGGACCTGGGCCTGCTCACCTTCACCTACGTGCCCACGCCCGGCGCGGTGCTCGATGCGGCCTGGCAACTGCTGCAGTCCAGCCAGTTGCTGGCGCATCTGACCAGCAGCCTGGGCAGGGTGTTCGCCGGCTACCTCGCCGCAGCCGTGATCGGCGTGCTGCTGGGCCTGGCCATCGGCCGCTCGAAATGGGCCGAGGACAGCCTGCTGCCGCCGCTGGAAGTGCTGCGGCCGATTCCCGCGGTGGCCTGGATTCCCCTGGCCATCCTGATGTTCCCGTCGTCGGAGCTGTCGATGGTGTTCATCACCTTCACCGGCTCGCTGTTCCCCATCCTGCTCAACACCATCCACGGCGTGGAGGGCGTCGACCCGCGCCTGATCGCCTCGGCGCGCAGCCTGGGCGCGGGGCGCCTGGCGATCCTGCGTGAGGTGATTCTTCCCGGCGCGGCGCCGAGCATCGTCACCGGCCTGGCCATCGGCATGGGCACCTCGTGGTTCTGCCTGGTCACCGCCGAGATGATCTCCGGCCAGTTCGGCATCGGCTACTACACCTGGGAGTCCTACACCATCCAGAACTACCCGGACATCGTCGTCGGCATGCTGCTGATCGGCCTGCTCGGCATGGCCAGCAGCGGCCTGGTCAAGCGCCTCGGCGGCCTGGCCACGCCCTGGTACCGCAGTGGAGCACAGCGATGAGCGTCTACGAAAAAGCCCCCGAGCCCGGCCGCATCGATGGCCGCCAGCTGTCCATCCGCCTCGGCCGGGGCCGCGACGCCTTCGAGGCGGTGCAGGCGCTGGACTTCGCCGTGGAGCCCGGCGAATTCGTGTGCATCCTCGGCCCCTCCGGCTGCGGCAAGTCGACCCTGCTCGGCGCCCTGGCCGGCCACCTGCGGCCCGCCGGCGGCAGCCTGCTGGTGGATGGCGCGCCGATAGCCGGGCCGTCGCCGGAGCGTGGCATGGTGTTCCAGCACCACACCCTGCTGCCCTGGCGCAGCGTGCTGGACAACGTCGCCTTCGGCCTGAAGATGCAGGGAATCGGCAAGGCCGAGCGCCACCGCCAGGCCGCCGAGATGCTGCGTCTGGTCGGCCTGCAGGACTTCGCCGCGCGCTGGCCCAGCCAGCTCTCCGGAGGCATGCAGCAGCGCGCCGAGATCGCCCGCGTGCTGATCAACCGGCCGCGCCTGCTGCTGATGGACGAGCCGTTCGGCGCCTTGGATGCGCAGACTCGCGCACGCATGCAGGAGCTGCTGCTGGACATCTGGACGCGCATCCGCACGACGGTCGTGTTCGTCACCCACGACATCGACGAGGCGCTGTTCCTCGCCGACCGCATCCTGGTGATGAGCCCGCGCCCGGGGCGCTTCATCGAAGACCTGCGTCTGGACTTCCCGCGCCCGCGCAACGCCGGCCTGCTGACCAGTCCCGGCTTCGTCCACCTCAAGCGCCACTGCCTGGAACTGCTGCGCCACGAGGACGGCCGCGAACTGCCGCGCCTGACCCCGCTGGGCCTGCCTACTACCGAACATCCGCCACTGCGAATCGCCCTATGACTGCTCTCACTACTGACAACCCGGACATCCTCGACCTGCTGCCGCGCCTGGAGGCCGACGACGCCGGCGTGCGTCGCATCGCCCTGATCGAACTGGCCGACCTGGAAGACCCCGAGGGCCTGCCCTGGCTGACTCGCGCCCTGGCCGCCGACCCGGACGCCGAGGTGCGCGCCGAGGCCGCGCGCCTGCTGGAGGCCTGGGAAGAACCCGAGGTGGTGGCCGCCCTGTGCGCCGCCCTGGCCGACGCCGACGAGGCGGTGCGCGCCGCCGCCGCGCAGAGCCTCTCCGAACTGAAGAGCGCCGAGGCGGGGCGGGTGATCCTGCCCTGGGTCGGCCACGCCGACGCCTTCGTCCGTGCCAGCGCCTTGCGCGCCCTGCGCGAACTGCGCCTGGCCGAGGCGGCACCGCTGGCCCTGTCGGCGCTGGGCGACGGCGATGCCTTCGTCCGCCGCGAGGCGGTCGGCATCCTCGGCTGGCTCAAGCGCGGCGAGGCACTGCCGGCGCTGGCGAGCCTGGCCAGCACCGACCCGGACACCGAAGTGCGCCGCGCCGCCACCGGCGCCCTCGGCCTGGCCAGCGACGCCAGCGTGCTGCCGGCCCTGCGCGCGGCCCTGCGCGACCGCGAATGGCAGGTGCGCGAGGAGGCCGCCACCACCCTGGGCAAGGTCGGCCAGAGCGACGCCGGCCCGGCGCTGGTCGAGGCCCTGGCCGACGGCTACTGGCAGGTGCGCCTGCGCGCCGCCCGGGCGCTGGGCAAGCTGCGTTTCGCCGGCGCGCTGAGCGCGCTGGTCGAGCTGCTCGGTCACAGCATCAGCAACCTGCGCAAGGAGGCGGCCCTGGCCCTTGGCGAGCTGGCCGACCCGGCCGCGCTGCCGGCCCTACAGGCGGCGGAGAACGATGGCGACCCCGAAGTTCGCAAGGCCGTGCGCATCGCTCTCGGCCAGTTGCAGGGCACGCCGCGATGAACGCGCCCAGCGCCCTGCGCAGCGCCGCCGGCCAGTTGCGCCTGGAATGGCCGGACGGCCAGGTCAGCCAGCTCAGCCACGCCTGCCTGCGTGCCGCCTGCCCCTGCTCGCAGTGTCGCGCCGCGCGCCTGCACGGGCGCATCGACGCGGTGCCGGCCGAGGTGCGTCTGCGCGCCATCGGCCAGCAGGGCTACGGCGTGCAGCTGGTGTTCAGCGATGGCCACGACAAGGGCATCTATCCCTGGAGCTATCTGCGCGACTTGGCTTGAATGGTTGCCTTCGCGGGTTTCACCCGCCCTACGGTCCGCGGCGTAGGGCGGGTGAAACCCGCGTTGCGTTCAACACGCTGAAACCGCCGCCGTAGCCCGGATGCAATCCGGGAATGCCCCACGAAATCTTATATTCAATAAAGTTTGATAAATAAAATTATTAATTATTTTTTAGTTATATGAGGCCGGGCATAGAGTAGCCCTCAACGAGGCGGTGCAGACCTTCTGCCGACCCCGACTAGCCCACTAGAGGACTCGCCCATGCCGGTTGTAGAAATCACCCCCAACACCCTTCGTCCCGCCAGCCTGCGCAGCGTGCTGGAGATCGCCAGCGGCGAGCTGCTGGCCCGCGGCCGCGCCCGTGGCGTCGAGCAGGGCAACGCCTACGCCGGCAGCCTGTACCCGCCGGAGGCCTGGGCCCTGGCCGAGGCCGGCGCCGTCACCCTGGTGGACGTGCGCACCGCCGAGGAACTCAAGTACGTCGGCCGCGTGCCGGGCAGTGCCCACGTCGCCTGGCAGACCGGCCCGGCGCTGATCAAGAACCCGCGCTTCCTGCGCGAACTGGAGAACAAGGCCGGCCGCGACCAGGTGCTGGTGCTGCTGTGCCGCAGCGGCAAGCGCTCGGCCGCCGCTGCCAGGGCCGCCACCGAGGCCGGCTTCACCCAGGTGTTCAACGTGCTGGAAGGCTTCGAGGGCGACCTGGACGGCCAGCGGCAGCGCGGCGATACCGGCGGCTGGCGCCACTGGGGCCTGCCGTGGGTGCAGGACTGAGCGCGCGCAGGCGCCCGGAACCTGTCGCCAGCCGTCGCGGCCCAAACTCTGCGAGGCGGTGCGGGCGCGGCGCCCGATGATCATCCGGGGAGGTCGCTTCCCGGTCCGCCGCTGACGCGAGGCCGACGCACGGCAGACTTCCCACGGTCCCAAGGATTCCCCATGTCCAACAAGCTCTCCGCCGGCCTCGACGGCCTCATCCAGACCCCGACCGAGGCCGTGGCGAAGCCGGTCAACTGGCAGCTCGACCAGATCGTCGACCAGCTGCGCGCCGCCCGCGCCGAGTGGCGCAGCAGCACCGGCCGCGCCCGCGAGCTGGGCAGCCGCGAACTGCCGTCGCGCCAGGCCCTGGAGGTGATCTTCGCCGACCTCTGCGGCGCGCTGTTCCCCATGCGCCTCGGCCCCAGCGACCTGCGCCAGGAGAGCGAGGACTTCTACGTCGGCCACACCCTGGACAGCGCGCTCAACAGCCTGCTCGGCCAGGTGCGCCTGGAGCTGCGCCATGCCGCCCGCCAGCGCGGCGAGCCGGAGGAGGGCAGCGACGCCGGCGCGGTGCAGATCGTGCGCGACTTCGCCGCCGCGCTGCCGGGCCTGCGCCGCCTGCTCGACAGCGACGTGATCGCCGCCTATGCCGGCGACCCGGCCGCGCGCAGCGTCGACGAGGTGCTGCTGTGCTACCCCGGCATCCTCGCCGTCATCCACCACCGCCTGGCCCACCACCTGTACCGCGCCGGTCTGTCGCTGCTGGCGCGCATCGGCGCGGAGATCGCCCATTCCGCCACCGGCATCGACATCCACCCCGGCGCGCAGATCGGCCACAGCTTCTTCATCGACCACGGCACCGGCGTGGTGATCGGCGAGACGGCGGTGATCGGCAACCGGGTGCGCATCTACCAGGCGGTGACCCTGGGCGCCAAGCGCTTCACCGCCGACGAGACGGGCCAGCTGCACAAGGGCCAGGCCCGCCATCCCATCGTCGAAGACGACGTGGTGATCTACGCCGGGGCCACCATCCTCGGCCGCATCACCATCGGCAAGGGCTCCACCATCGGTGGAAACGTCTGGCTGACGCGCAGCGTGCCGCCCGGCAGCAACGTCACCCAGGCGAGCCTGCAACACCAGGCAGGCAACGCCGGGTAGACCCCGGCGGCCCTGCGGCCAACCTTCGCGCACACCCTCCACGGTCGCCCTCGCGGCGGCCGGCGGGCCCCTGCGCGCCATAAGAACGCAACAGGAGTGATTCATGGCTGACAATCAGGATGTACGTCTGGCCCTCGGCGACAGTGCCGCCCGGCAGCTGGCGAACGCGACCAAGACCGTACCGCAACTTTCCACCATCACCCCGCGCTGGCTGGTCCACCTGCTGCAGTGGACGCCCGTGGAGGCGGGCATCTTCCGCCTGAACAAGGTGAAGAACCCGCTCAACGTGCAGGTCGCCTGTTCCCAGCGCGACGAAGCGGTGCTGCCGCAGACCTTCGTCGACTACGAGGAGGCGCCGCGCGAATACTTCCTCAACGCGGTGACCACCATCCTCGACGTGCACACCCGCGTCTCCGACCTCTACAGCAGCCCGCACGACCAGATCCGCGAGCAGCTGCGCCTGACCATCGAGACCATCAAGGAGCGCCAGGAAAACGAGCTGATCAACAACCCCGAGTACGGCCTGCTGGCCAGCGTCGACCCGACCCAGCGCATCTCCACCCTGACCGGCGCGCCGACCCCGGACGACCTCGACGAACTGATCGCCAGGGTGTGGAAGGAGCCCGCCTTCTTCCTCGCCCACCCGCTGGCCATCACCGCCTTCGGCCGCGAATGCACCCGCCGTGGCGTGCCGCCGCCCACCGTCAGCCTGTTCGGCTCGCAGTTCATCACCTGGCGCGGCCTGCCGCTGATCCCGTCGGACAAGGTGCCGTTCGACGAGAACGGCAAGACCAAGATCCTCCTGCTGCGCGTGGGCGACAAGCGCCAGGGCGTGATCGGCCTGTACCAGCCGGGCGTGGCCGGCGAGCAGAGCCCAGGCCTGTCCGTGCGCTTCATGGGCATCAACCGCAACGCGATCGCGTCCTACCTGATCTCGCTGTACTGCTCCCTGGCGGTGCTGACCGAGGATGCCCTGGCTGTGCTCGATGACGTGGAGGTCGGCAAGTACCATGACTATCCAGATACCTACAAGTGAACCCCGGGCCGCCGGCCTGCCGGACCTGGACGGTCTGGCGCGGCTGGCCAACGAGCTGTTCTCGGCCAAGCCCGGGGAGGAGCCGCGCGGCTTCGATGCGCCGAACCTGAGTGCCCACGAGGCGCCGCTGGCGGCGACCCCGCCGGCAGGCACGGCGGGCGGCCTCGACCTCGGCTCGCCGCAGGCCTACACGGCGGCGATTCCGCAGGTCTACCCTGGGGCCTCCATCGTCCAGTCGCCGGGTGGCGGCGGGGCGCCGGCGCCATCGAGCTACTACTTCGCCGACCAGGCGCCGCCCGTGGCCGCGCCGGCGGGGGAGGACCGTGTCTCCGCGCAGAGCCACGGCCTGCCCGGCGGCGACGCGCTGGGGCAGATCCTCCAGTCGATCCTCGCCGAGCCGGAAGCGGCTCCGCGCGGGCAACCTGGCGGTAGCGGGCAGTTCTACTTCCTCGACCAGGGCGGCGCGCCACGCCTGGAGAAGGCTCCGCAGCCGGGTGGTCAGCCCCAGGCCTCGGGCAGCTTCGACGTCAACGCCGTGCGCCGCGACTTCCCGATCCTGCAGGAGCGGGTCAACGGCAAGCCGCTGGTGTGGTTCGACAACGCCGCCACCACCCAGAAACCGCGCCAGGTGATCGAGCGCATCAGTTATTTCTACGAGCACGAGAACTCCAACATCCACCGCGCCGCGCACGAACTGGCGGCGCGCGCCACCGACGCCTACGAGGGCGCACGGAGCAAGGTGCGGCGCTTCCTCGGCGCGCGCTCGGAGGAGGAGATCGTCTTCGTCCGTGGTGCCACCGAAGGCATCAACCTGATCGCCAACACCTTCGGCCGCAAGTTCATCGGCGCGGGCGACGAGATCATCGTTTCCCAACTGGAACACCACGCCAACATCGTGCCCTGGCAGCAGCTGGCGGCCGAGGTGGGGGCGAAGATCCGGGTGATTCCGGTGGACGACACGGGGCAGATCATTCTCGAGGAATACGCGAGATTGCTCTGCCCGCGTACCAAGCTGGTGTCCGTCACCCAGGTCTCCAATGCCCTGGGCACCGTGACGCCGGTGGCCGAGATCATCGGCCTGGCCCATGCGGTCGGCGCGCGGGTGCTGGTGGACGGTGCGCAGTCGGTCTCGCACCTGCGGGTCAACGTGCAGGCGCTGGACGCAGACTTCTTCGTGTTTTCCGGGCACAAGATCTTCGGCCCCACCGGCATCGGCGTGGTCTACGGCAAGAAGGACCTGCTCGAGCAGCTGCCACCCTGGCAGGGCGGCGGCAACATGATCGCCGACGTGACCTTCGAGAAGACGGTGTACCAGCCGGCCCCGGCGCGCTTCGAGGCCGGCACCGGCAACATCGCCGACGCGGTGGGCCTGGGGGCGGCGCTGGACTACGTGGATCGGCTGGGCCTGGAGAACATCCAGCGCTACGAGCACGACCTGCTGCAGTACGCCACCCGCGGCCTGGCGCCGATCCCCGGGCTGCGCCTGATCGGCACCGCGGCGCACAAGGCCAGCGTGCTGTCCTTCGTCCTCGACGGCTATCGCACCGAGGAAGTAGGCGCGGCGCTGAACCGCGAGGGCATCGCCGTACGCTCCGGCCACCACTGCGCGCAGCCGATCCTGCGCCGCTTCGGCGTGGAGGCCACGGTGCGCCCGTCGCTGGCCTTCTACAACACGGTGGACGAGGTCGACCTGCTGGTGAGCACCGTGCAGCGCCTGGCCAACAGACGCTGAATCGCCCGTGCGCACCTCACGAGGGTGCGCTCGCGCAATTGAGATCAGCCCCGGCCGCGAGGCCGGGGTTTCTTCCGCAGGATCACCGGGGAACCTGCCAGGCCATCGCGCAACGGCTCCCCGGCGCGAAGCCCTGCGCGTACTCCGCCGCGAGCTGCTCCGCCAGACGCCGATCCAGCTCCGCCGGCGGGATACGCCGGAAGCCCAGGCGCTCGTAGAACGGCGCGTTCCACGGCACCTCCGCGAAGGTCGTCAAGGTCACGCAGCGCAACCCCTCCGACCGTGCATACTCCATTGCCGCTTCCAACAGCCGGCGGCCCAGGCCGTTGCCCTGGCTGCCATGGCGAACGGACACCTCATGCACATGCAGCGCCTCGGCCTGTCGTTCCGCGCTGAGAAACCCATGAATCCGCTTCGCATCGTCCACCGCCACCCAGCAGGTGGATTGCGCGATCGACAGGCGATGCCGCTCCGCCGCCATCGGCTCCCCGTCGGCAAGCCAGTCCAAGTCCTCTATCGAGCGGAAGGCCAGGGCGGCGGAGCGCTCGACCTCGGGCAGGAGGTCGGCTTCGTCGAGGGTGGCGGGGCGGAGGGTGAAGGGCATGGGGTCTCAAGCGGAGCAGCTATAGGGTGGATGAGATACGGTTTTTTCCGGGCTTGTCGAGGTGGCGGTCGCTGTTCTTTACGATGGAGCAAGTTTCGTAGGGGAGCAGCGCTGAACACTGTTGCTCGGCAGGTGTGGATGCTGGCAAAGGCAGCTATCGGCCAGCTACTGCGGCCACAAGTGCACCGCTGCTGTTCTGAAGGGGCTACCGACGCATACGGGATGCTTGAGCGCTTGACTGGCTCGGGTTCGGCAAAACGGTGGCCCCCTCGAACTTTCCAGGCTGTTCGGCATTACCCGCGTAATGGCTTAAGATAACCGGTTGCCGAAAGAACCGTCATGGCCATAGCCATGAAGGGCTTTCATTCTTTACAGACAAGTGTGGTGAAGATGAACAAGCCTTTCATTTCGCTGTGCCCTGAAATTACTCGGGCACACGCGCTGACGCTGATGGACTGGTTGGAGGATGAGCGCGTCACCTGCTACCTGAGCGATTCGCGTCATACCTCACGCTTCATCGAGCAAGCCATCGATCGTACTCAATTACCGATCCTGACCCATCTATTCAACCGGGGCGGCCGATTCTTCATGGCCTATGACCGGCATGACGCTCCGGTGGGTTTTGTCCGTCTCATCAAGACCGGGGCACATTGCGAAATAGTCCTGGTCATCGGAGACAGCGACAAATGGGGCCGAAACCTTGGCGCCAGCACGATCCGCGAAGGCATGAAACTGGCCTTCCTCGACATGCGGGCCGAAAAGCTCATCGCCAAGATCCACCCGGACAACGTGCGCTCGCTGAAAGCCTTTCTGAGCAGCGGCTTTCTGCTTGAGAGCGAAACGCCTGCATTGAAGTCATTTTCCATGACGGTGGGGCGCTATCTCCAGTTCTTGCGCGAAGGCACCGTTGGCGACTCCACCAGGATCTATATCACTGAAATCGACAAAACCAGGCTCGAGAGTCTGATCGCGCTCGAGCAAGGCCCGGCCGTTGTTGAACTCGAACATGAGCTTGAACGCGCCATTGTCGTCAGGCCGCAGCAGGTGGCGTGCGATGTCGTCACGATGAACTCCAGGGCCTTGCTGCAGCTGGACGAAGAAGAGATCGAAGTGGCCTTGGTCTACCCGGAAGACGCAGACACCAACGCTGGGAAGCATTCCGTGTGTTCCGACATCGGCGCTGCCATCCTGGGTTATCAGGAGGGAGACGCCATCGACTGGCGAATTGCTGATCGGACCCGCCGGATTGCGATCAGGAAAGTGCTTTACCAGCCGGAGGCTGCGGGCCATTTCCACCTATGATCGCACCTTCAGCTCCGTGTTCGTCCATCAGCCGCGAGGATCCACCAAAGGACGGAGCCTCGCTTTCCGTACATGATGCGGACGCCTGCAAAGGCCGCGCCGTTAACCGTCTGTGACCGGGCTGGCGCGGACTGCTGACTGGCCTGGTCTACCTAAACACTTTTGAGCGGCTGCTTTTGGCTGCTAGCTGCCTTCGAGTTCAGTTAGCTCTGCTTGGATTAGCCCCACTCGTGCTCACTTCTCGCTCCCCGACTTCTTCGCAAGAAACTTATAGATACTGCCCAGATCGGTATACCCGAGCAGCGCACCGATCGCTTCCTTCGACATGCCAGCGCGCATTTTTTCCTCGATCACCCGGGAGCGTTCCCGATCCCTGAGCACGGAGAACGACAGGCCTTGGGCGCCCAGTTTGCGCTGCAGGCTGCGTGGGCTCATGCAGAGCGACTGCGCCAGTTCGTGCAGGGAAAAGTCCGGGTCCGCCAGGTTCTCGCGAATGAGCAGCGAGGCCAGGGACGTCAGGTCTTCCTGTTCGGGGAGCGAGGGGTAGTGCGGGGCGGGGGCTAGCAGGCCTTCCAGGATCGGGTTGGAGGTGCTCAATGGCTGGCCGCCGATATGCCTGCCACGCAGGATCAGCCGGTTCGTTGGTCGTTTCAGGAGCACGCGGAAGCCAGCATCATCCAGGCGGTGGCCGAGTCCTTCGAAGCCTTGGCGCAGTTCGATGGTGAGGGCATCCTGGTCGAGGAGTGCGTGACTCATGGACTGGGCCAGGTGGAAGACCGAGAAGCTGACGGCCAGCGGATCGCGCAGTTCGGCATCGAAGTCGACTTCCACGCGATGCTCGTCCTGGTTGATGAAGCCACGCGCATCCTGCTGTCCACTTAGATGCATGAACTTGCGGCCTGCGGCGCCGATGTTCTCGCTGCACATCATCCATAGCTGGAACCTGTCCGGCTTCTGCAGCCAGCTGCCGGACAGTGCCGTGATCCCGTCCAGATCAAACCCGCCGAAATAGCGGCCCATCATGTCGTTCAGCTGGCGGGTGCTGACCCTCACGAGCTCCGTATCCATCTGCCGCAGCCGCGCGATCTCGAGGTCCGCCCTGTCGGCCCGTCCGGGCAGCTGGAAGCCATGGAACATGGACGGCGGTAAGTGATGCATTCGGCTCATTTCGGATACCCGTCGGTGATCTCAAATGTGGCGCGACTTTCCAGGAAGTCGGCGCCGTTGGCGATACTCGTCGAACTGTCGTGTTCCTAGAATCCGGCCCAGCCCTGGGGACGAGGGCGTATGCGGCGCCGCAGCCAACCGATGCTCGCACCCGAGGGGGCCGGGCGACAACAAGAACGACACAGGGGCACGACACCCATGAAGAACCTTCGTACCGGGGCTGGAGTCCTGGCCGCCGGCGTGCTGCTGGCTGGCCTGGCATCGCCGGCGATGGCGCAGCCGCAATTCGAGCGACTGGTCTCCTTCGGCGACAGCTACGCCGATTCGTACATCAACCTGCTGCCGCTGTGGACGGGCCTGCCGGGCACCTATCCGTCGCAGGGCGTGGCGCCCGAAACGCTCGCTGCTTCCTACGATTTCGTGCCCTTTCCCTATTGGTTGAAGAGCGAACTAGGCCTGGCCGATGCGCAGATGACCAGCTACGCGATCGGCGGCTCGACCAGCCAGCCGACCAACGCCGTGGGCATTCCCTACAGCCTGCCTTTCCAGGTGGAGACCTGGGGCGGACGGCGTTTCGGCGAGCATGACCTGGTGACGCTGAGCATCGGTGGCAATGACGGCCTGGTGGCCAGCGGCACGCTGCCCATGTACACGGGCAATCCCGACGGCCAGGCGTTCGGGCGGGCCGAGGCGGTGGCGCTGGCCGACAGGGCGTCGGGCAATATCCAGGCGACCCTGCAGACCTTCGCCGCGGCGGGCGCGCGCAACATAGTGCTGGCCAGTTTCAGCGACATGGCAGGGATTCCGGCGACGGCCATCGCGCCTCACCGGGAATCGCTGAGCGTCTACGGCGAAAACCTGTTCGAGGGCATCCAGCAGAAACTCCGCCCTCTGGCGCAGTCGGGGACACGTATCTTCCTCGTCGACGTGGCGCGCGTCGGCGAGCAGGTCAGGGCCAACCTGGCAGGCTATGGCTTCGGTTCATATACCTACGCTGGCGAAAGCGAGCGGCCCAGCCTGTTCCAGCCGGACAACATCCACCTGTCCAGCCACGGCTTCGAGGTGCTGGCGCAGTACATGGGCAACGTGGTGGCCGCGCCCCATGCCCACGCCGTACAACCCCGGGTGGCGCAGGCCTCGGCCAGGACCTTCGGTGGAGCGCTGCTCGACCGCCTGGATGCGAGCCGTTCGTTCGCTTCCACGCCCGAAGGTTTCACCCTGTACGCCATTGGTGCTCATCGCTCGGGGGATCGGGACGACGGCGAACAGAGGCTCGGCGATGACTACCGCGCCGGCAGCGGCACCCTCGGTGGCGAGCTGCACATCACGCCGCAACTGCGTGCGGGGCTTGCGCTGGGCTATACCGAGGTTGGCAGCGATCTGGATAGCGGTGACGAGATCGACGACCAGGCCTTCCAGCTTGCTGGCTACCTGTCCTACTACGACGGCGGCTGGTTCGGCGACGCCTTGCTAGGCTACGGGCGGCATGACCTCGATCTGGACCGACGCGGCGTGCTGTACCCGGTCAGCGGCAGCACCGATGCCGATACCTTCGGCGCGGTCCTGCGCGGCGGCTACCTGTTCGGTCTCGGCGGTTTCCGCGTCGGCCCGCTACTCGGTCTGCGCTACAGCCGTACCGAGGTTGACGGTTACCGGGAGCGCGGTGATGCGCTGCTCGCCTATCGGGTCGATGGACAGACCCTGACGTCGAAGACCGGCGAGGCGGGGGTACAGCTACGCACACCTTTCCATGTCGCCGGCCGGACCATGGAGGGCTATCTGAACCTGACTTGGCAGCATGAATTCGGCGACAGGAGCCGCACGCTGACCACCACGCTGGAGCAGGCTCCGCTGTTGCCGATCCGCACCTCGGTGGATGACTTCGAGTCGCGAGACCATGGGGTGGTCGGTGGCGGTGTCTCTCTCGCGTTGAGCGACAACCTGAGCGTGGCGCTCAGCGCGTCCACGACCTTCGCCGGCGATGACGGGCACCCGTATCAGGTCGGTACTTCGCTCGACTATCGCTTCTAGCCCCGCCCCGGGGAGAGTGCATCTCTCCCCGGACTCCGGTTGCGCATGAGGGCAGCGCTACGCTTCCTCGACCACCCGGTTGCGCTGTACCCCGAGGTCCACCACGCCATCGCCGCTGCGGATGCTGGCCTCGATCAGGTCACCGACCTTGAGGTACTGGGTGCGGCCCTCCTGGGCCTTCATGAACAGCTTCCACTTGGTCGCTTCCGGCAGCAGGGCGGCGAGGCGTTGCTTGGCCGGCGAGGGTATGGACAGGGCGCAGCCGGCCGGGGTGCCGGTGGCGATCAGGTCGCCGGCGGCGAGGTCCTGCACGGTGGAAAGCTCGGCGAGGGTCTGCGCCGGGCCGTGGACCAGGTTGGCGGTGCTGTCGTACTGGCGCACCTGGCCGTTCACCGTCAGGCGCAGCTGCAGGTTCTTCAGGTATTTCATCTCGTCCGGCTGCAGCAGGCACAGGTAGGGACCGACCGGGCCGAAGGTGCGGAAGCTCTTGCCCTTGTAGAACTGCATCTGTGGAATCTGCACGTCACGGGCCGAGTAGTCGTTGACGATCACCACGCCGGCGACGAACTCGTGCAGGTTGTCATCGTCGACCGCCACCGGGCCGGTGATGTCGCGCTTGAGCACCAGGCCCAGCTCGATCTCGTAGTCGAGGAAGCGCACGTTGCGCGGCTTGATCAGCGGGCTGTCCGCCGCCACCAGGCAACTGCTGGCCTTGGTGAAGATCATGTTGAAGTGCTTGGCGTCCGGGTCCATGCCGGACTCGATCATGTGCTGGCGGTAGTTGGCGCCCTGGCAGATGAACTGCTGGTTGCGCGTCACCGGGGCGAGCAGGGTGACCTCGTCGAGGGCCAATTCCGCGCCGTCCAGCCGTGCCAGGTCGGCCAGGTCGTTGCCGGCGATGAAGTCGCCGGTGGTGGCGAACTCGCCGGGCACCCGGGAAATGCGTCCGTCGCGGATCACGCCCCACTGGCTGCGGTTCTGGTGTTCGAAGCGGACGACGTGGACGGCCATGGAGGCGCTCCTGTTATGGGCCGAGGCGCAGGCGCATCGGCAGGTCGTGGGTGGTCAAGGGTAGCGGTGATGGAGGCTCGCTTCGTCAGTGTCCGGCCACCTCCATTGCTTTTCACGGGGGCGCAGGGGCATGGTCAGGCGCTGGGGACTCCGAAGGCAAAGTCCGAGGGCTCGAACCGGTCGGTGGTATCCATGCGGATGTTTCGCAGGGCCGCCGTTTCCAGGTGCGAGGCGTACAGAGGCTCCGAAAAATAGCTGATCAGGATGGAGCGGCGGCGCGTGCCGCTCGCGTTCAGGCTGCCCGCATGCACCAGGTCGACATCGAACACCAGGATGTCGCCCGCGGAGCCTGCAAGCTGCACGGACCGGGATTCGTCATCGAAGTCGAATGGCGGCGCTCCCCGCTCGGGGCGATGGCTGCCGGGGACGAGCCGGGTCGCGCCGTTGCCGGGGCCGTAATCATCGAAATAGGCCAGGGCGTTCACGCTGTCGCCCGGCCGCTGGGCCGACAGGTCGCGGTGCAGCCGCTGGTGACCGCCTCCGGCCAGGGGCTCGCGGCCTTCCACCTGCGCGAGGAAGAAGCGTTCTCCGATCAACTCGCCGGCCACCGCCAGCACCTCGGTCAGACGACACACCGCCTGGATCTTCGCATCGAAGTCCAGCAACGAATGGCGCCAGTCCGCACCACGCGGCACGGGCCACTGGTCCGGCGGCCGCACACCGGCATCGAACGCGGCACGCAGATCATCCAGCCACTCGGCCGGGATCGCCCGGCGGAGCAGCACGTAGCCGTCCCGATGCAGTTGCTCGCAGCCAGTCATGGCTTCTTCGATTTCCTTGACCATCAACGCATCCTGCTGGGCGGCCCGGGGCTGGGCGAAGGCATCGTGTGATTGAAAGGCCGGAGCCTGGATTCTGTGGGGCCGATGAGATCGGAGCCGGTCGGATGAGGCACCGGGAGTTCCGTTTTCAAGCCAGGGTAGACGAAAACGGCCTCGTCTTGTCTGGCCACAAGCGAACGGTCAGGAGCGTGCCCTCAAGGGCGTTGGCGAAAGCGACCTGCGAGCGAAGGCGGTTGCTCGACCCGCGGGCATAAAAAAGTTATGTCCCCATTGTGTGTTGGTGGCGCAATCCTGCTGTTGTGGGAGCGGCTGGGCGGCATTCCGATTAGCCGCGACATTCGCGGATAAATCCGTTCCCATAAGGCGCGCAACAACCAGGCTCTGTACGAAAAGTGCCTGCGCTCGGTGATGCTTCGTTAAAAACGGGTTCGGGATGCTCATTTACAGCTCGTAAACTCGCATGCGAGCCCAGTCTGCTTCCTCACCTGTTTTTGTGGGGGCGCCTAGCCCTCGCCTGACCTTCGCTCACGACTTTTCGTACAGACCCTAACGGGGACATAGCCATAAAAAAGCCGCCCCGAGGGGGCGGCAAGGTCTCCAGCAGATTTCGATGACGGGTGTGCTGGAGGCGGTTCCTCCTGGCGCGGCGGTCAGCGGATGCCGATGGCGCGCAGCGCCGCCGGTGTGAAGTCCGCGGTCTTGGCCTTGAGGCCGAAGCGGTAGGCGTTCTTCACCTTGTTGAACATGTAGTTGCCCAGGTAGCGGCCCGAGATCAGGTCGTAGGTCAGCTCGCCGGCGGAGATCTGTGTCTGCACGTCGTACAGCGGCAGGATGTGGTTCTCCGAGACGCGCCACAGGTTGCCGCGGGCGTCGTAGTGGTCGGCCTCGACGATGGTCCAGCTGTCTTCGTCTATGAACAGGTGGCGCTTGGAGTAGACGTGGCGCTGTCCCTCCTTCAGCGTGCCGACGATTTCCCAGACCCGGTGCAGCTCGTAGCGGGTCTTGTCCTGGTTGAGGTGGCCGGGGGTGATCAGCTCGTCGTAGCTGTTGGCCGGGTCGGCCAGGCGGAAGCTGTTGTAGGGCACGTACATCTCGCGCTTGCCGACCAGTTGCCAGTCGTAGCGATCCGGCGAGCCGTTGAACATGTCGGTCTGGTCGGTGGTGCGCAGGTTGCCCGGGCCGGGGCTGTCGTAGGCCACCTGCGGCGCGCGGCGCACCCGGCGCTGGCCGGAGTTGTACTGCCAGGCCATCCGCGGTTCCTTCACCTGGTTGAGGGTCTCGTGGACCAGCAGCACGCCGCCCACGTCGCGCGCCGGCGCGATGTTCTCGGAGGTGAAGTAGTAGAGGATGTTCTTCGACTTCTTCGGGTCGTAGTCCAGCAGTTCCTCGCTGTAGGCCAGGCGGTCGCGCTCGGTCTTCCACGAGTAGTCGCCGGTGGGGGTGGTCATGAAGGCCGTGGTTTCCCGGGTGAAGCTGCCGCCGCGGTAGCGGGTGATGTGATTCCACAGCACTTCCAGGCCGTTCTGCGGGATGGGGAAGGCCAGCGGGCTGGAGTAGTTCTCCAGGCCGTTGCCGCCTTCCACCGTCTGCGTGGTGGTGGCGTTGCGCCGCGCGATCTCGTAGGCCTTCTGCGGCCAGGCGATGCTGCGGTGGGTGGTGTACACGGGAATCTTGTAGGTGTTGGGGTAGCGGGCGAACAGCGCCTGCTGGCCCGGGCTCAGTTGCTCCCGGTACTGGTCTAGGTTCTGCGCGGTGATGGTGAACAGCGGCGCCTCCCCGGCGAACGGATCGGCGCGGAAGCCGTCGCTGACCTGGCCGGCGTCCTGCGCCAGGCCGCCCGTCCATTCGGGGATGCTGCCGGCGGCGTTGCCGGCGCGCTCGGCGCCGACCGGGGTGAGGCTGGTGCCGAGCCTGTCCGCCTGCGCCGCGTCCACGGCGGCATGGGCGGTGTTGAGCAGCAGCGGCAGGCACAGCGAGAGCGCGCAGCGCGAGAAGAGGGTGGGTCGATTCATGTGGAGCATCCTCAAAACGTCACGCCGATGCTGGCGCTGATGAAGTCGCGGTCACCGTTGGTGGCGTAGTCGCCGCCGAAGAAGTCGGTGTAACTGATGCTGGCTTCGTAGTTGTTCAGGTACTTGGCGCTGAGGCCGATGCTGACGGCCTTGCTGCCCTCGGTGAAGTTGGGGCCGTAGCCGTCCACGTCGTGCGACCAGGCCAGGCTGGGGCTGAGGTCGAGTCCGCCGATCACGCCGTTGTAGGTCAGGCCGGCGCGCAGGCGGTAACCCCAGGAGTTGCGGGTGAAGAAGCCCTTGTCGTTGCAGTATTCCGGCAGGCTGCTGAGCACGGCCCGGCACAGGTCGGTGCCGTCCTCGCCGAAGTATTCGCCCGGCCCGAAGTGGCTGGCGCGGCCGAAGCGGAACTCGCCCCACTTGCCCTCGCTGATGCCGTTGAGGTGGTTGAAGGCCACTTCGCCGATCAGGTTCAGGCGGCTGGCGCCCAGCACCTGGTCGAAGGTCTGCACCACGCTCACCTGGCCCTGGGTCATGGGCACGCGGGTGTAGCCCTGGACCTCGTCGCCGGGGATGCCCGAGTTGGGGATGATGCTCGGCACCAGCGGCGACAGGCGCAGGGTGGCGTAGGTCAGGTCGTCGACGCCCAGCGGCATGTTCGGCCGGTGGCTCAGCTCGCCTTCCACGGAGGCGGTGCCCACGGTGGTGGCGAAGCTCAGGCCGTACAGGCGGATGTCCTCGGGGTAGGAGAGGAAGTACTGGGCGTAGGCCGCGCCGTAGCCCGGGGTGGCGAAGGGGTTTTCCGCGCTGCTGATGACCGAGTTACCCACCGGCATGCGGCTGTGGTAGTTCAGGTAGTAGAGGCTGAACTCGGTGTCGTTCAGCTCCGGCACGAACCAGCGCAGGGCGAGGCCGAACTGGCCGCTGTCGCGGGCGTCGCGGTCGCCGCCGCGGGGCAGGTAGATGGTGTTGCCGTTGCGGCCGCTGTTGTCGGATCGGCCCGGTTCGATGTCCCGCCCGCTGACCACGTAACGGTCGTCGCAGCCGTCGGCGATGATGTCCGAGCTGGCGAAGAAGGTGCCGCAGTTGTCGGCGACGGTCTGGTCCCACTCCAGCTGGTAGAAGGCCTCCACGCTGATGTCTTCGGCCAGCGCCTGCTGCAGGTAGAACATGTTCACCGGCAGCAGGCCTTCCTTCAGCTCCGAGCCGGGGCGGCGCAGGGCGTTGGCGTCCAGCGGGTTGATGCTGTTGATGCCGCCGCCGATGAACAGGCTGCCGCCCCAGCTGACCACCTGCTTGCCGACGCGGACCGAGCCGGGCAGGTCGGCGACCTCGTAGTTGTGGTAGACGAAGGCGTCGAGCAGCTCCACGCCGGACGACTGGGCGCCGCGCTTGCGGTTGTCGTCGCGGATGTCGTAGAGCAGGCGGTGCTCGTCCTTCAGCTCGAAGTCGTACCAGTACTTGCCGCGCAGGAATACCCCGGTGTCGCCGTATTTCAGTTCGAGGTCGTGGATGCCCTTGAAGATCTTCGAGAAGGTCTCACCCTTCTTGAAGTTCAGGCGCGCGTCGTCGGAGGTGCGGGTATCGCCCTTGCCGCCGTTGCCGGCGCCGATGAAGTCGCGGTCCGGCGCGCGGACCGCCCAGCTCGCGCCGATGGACAGGGCCGAATCGAACTTCCCTTCCACTTCGCCGATGTTGAAATTGACCGCTTGGGCGCCGGCCATGTAGCTCGCCGTCGCCACCGCCAGGATGGCTGCACCGGGCATGCCGGGCCGCTTGATGGTTGGTTTCACGTCTGTTCACCTTTTCTTGTTTTCGATGCGGGCCCCAGCGAGCGCTGCGTTCCCGGGCATCCCTAGGCTTGGCGAGTCAGGGCATTGATGTACTGTTTTTGTACATATGTATGAACTGATCTCCATAAGACGCTATACATATGTGATTGACATGTAAATCTGTACGGTTTTTGTGCATGCGTGTCGGCCGCGCGCCAGAGAGGCGCGGGCGAAGGGGGGAGGCAAGGGCAGGGGGCCGGCGCGGGATAGCACGCCGGCCAGGGCGGGAGGTCAGCCCGGCAGGGTGCCGGTGTAGCGGGCGCGGTGGCGGATCAGCGGGTGCTGGTTGTACTGCTCGCAGGCGTGGGCGATCCAGCCGATCAGGCGGGCGACCGCGGCGAGGGCCAGTTCCTGGCCGCCCAGGTTGAGTTTGCGGCCGACGAAGCTGACCAGCAGGATGAACTCCGCCGGGTGCTGCACCAGCTCCTCTGCCACCTGCATTGCCTTGAGCAGGCGCAGGTAGTCCGGGTCCTCGGCGAACATCGCGTCGAGGGTCTTCTTCAGGTTGATGGCGCGCGGGTCGGCGACGCTGTGCACGTGGTGCGCGGTGTGCGCGTTGGCGCAGAAGCCGGGGATGTCGCCGCCCTGGCTGTAGTACTGGAGGATCGGCTCGGCCGGGTCCTTGGCGTTGCAGATGTCCTCCAGCAGGTGGCTGACCGCCTCGTTGCGGCCGTAGGCGACGCGCCGCCCGCGCGCCGTGGCCAGGCCGGTGATCGCCGCGTAGTAGGGGGTGATGCCGGTGTTCGCCGCCGCCCGCACGCTATAGGTGGAGTGGTCCAGTTCGTGGTCGATGCACAGGATCAGCATGCGCCGGATCAGGTCGGCGAAGCGCTGGTCGACGCCGCACGACGAGGCGATGAATTCGTGCAGCGGGCGGGTGTCCGGTGCCGTCGCGCCGACCACCAGCGCGGCGAGCCAGCGCACCACGTCGGCGCCGGTGCGCGCGTAGCCTTCCGGCGACAGGTCGAAGGCCTTGGGGTTCTCCCGTTCCACCAGGGGGAACAGGGCGATGGCCTTCTCGATCACCGTGGTGTGGCCGTACAGCTCCAGCAGCTGCGGCACGCCGGCCGGCATGTGCGGCAGCGTGTCGCCGAACGCGCCCGGCACCTGCCAGAACATCTCCGCCACCTCTTCCACCGTGGCGGTTTCCACCAGTTCGTTGACGTCCCGGCCGCGGTAGTACAGGCCGTCCTCGGTGAGCAGGGTCAGCGAGCTGTGGGAGTCCGCGCCGCGCTTGCCCGGCGCTCCGTCGCCGCCGTTGCGCGAGCCCTTGACCAGGCGCTGGATGTCCGCCGCCCAGTAGCGCCGCTTGCGCGAGCCCTCGATCTTCACCGAACGGATGTTCTTGCGGCCCACATAGGCGTACAGGGTCGGCAGGTTGACGCCGAGCAGGCCGGCGGCCTCCTCGGCGGAGAGGTACAGCTCATCTTGGTTGGCCATGGCGCCCTTCAGGTAGACATTTTCAGTACAGATTTACCGATGTTAGTCGACTGTTTACATTCCTGTAAATCATTGCTGCGAGGCGTCTATGTAGGCCCTTCCAGCGCTTGCCCGCTTCCCCTGTGAGAGGTCGATCCGATGAAGTCCACCCATCTCCTTTCCCTCGTCCTGTTGCTGCCCCTCGCCGCCCAGGCCGGCGACTCCGGCCTGCGCTCCATCGGCCTGGGCGTGTCCGCCGCGCAGAGCGTCTACGCCGGCGAAGGCAGTTCCGTGTCGGCGCTGCCGCTGCTGCACTACGAGGGTGAGCGCTTCTTCGTGCGTGGCCTGACCGGCGGCGTGCACCTGTACGAAGGCGAGGGCTTCGGCCTGGATGCTATCGTCGCCGGCCGCTTCGACGGCATCGACGCCGACGACTTCGGCCGCGCCGAACTGGCCGACAACGGCATCGACCGCGACCTGCTGGACGACCGCGACAACGGCCTCGACCTCGGCCTGCGGGCCTCCTGGAAGGGCGCCGCCGGCGAGCTGCGGGCCACCGCCCGGGGCGATGTCAGCGGCGCCAGCGACGGCTACGAGCTTGAGCTGGAGTACGGCTACCCGTTACGCCTGGCCGATGCCACGCTGACGCCGTCGCTGAGCGTGAGCTACCTGTCGGACAAGCTCGCCGACTACTACTACGGCACCCTGGGCGACGAGGAAGCGCGCGGCGTGGCGCGCTATCGTCCCGGCAGCGCGGTGGTGCCGGGCGTGGCGCTCGGCCTGGCGCAGCCGCTCGGCGAGCGCTGGCTGCTGAATGCCGAGGCGAGCTACCGGCGGCTGCCGGGGCGCATCGGCGACAGCCCGCTGAGCGAGGGCGACTCCGGCGTGGCCGGCGTCAGGGTAGGGCTGTCCTGGGTTTTCGACTGAAGGATGTACGAAAAAAATACAGATTTACGTATATGTGATCAATGTGTACTTTTCGCTTCGTCGTGCATCCGGGCAGCCCGCTGCCTGATGCGCGAGCCCCTACCTGAACGCTTCTGATAACAAGGACAAGAGAATGGCTTGGGTTGGTTTCGCGATGGTCTCGGTGTTCATGCTGCTGATCCTCACCCGGCGGCTGTCGGCGATCGTCGCGCTGATTCTGGTGCCGGTGGCCTTCGGCCTGGCGCTCGGCCTCGGGCCGGAACTGGGCAAGATGATCATGGACGGCGTCCTCAAGGTGACGCCGACCGCGATGATGCTGATGTTCGCCCTGCTGTACTTCGCGGTGATGTTCGACGCCGGCCTGTTCGAGCCGGCGGTGAAGCGGATCATCCGCTGGGTCGGCGACGACCCGCTGCGCATCACCCTGGGCACCGCCGCGCTGGCGACGATCATCTCGCTGGACGGCGACGGCGCGACCACCGTGCTGGTGGTGGTCACCGCCTTCCTGCCGGTGTACCTGCGCCTGGGCATGAACCCGCTGATCCTGGCGGTGATGCTGCTGCTGACCAACACGGTGATCAACATCGTGCCCTGGGGCGGGCCGACGGCGCGCGCCGCCAGCGCCCTGCACGTGGATGCGCTGGAGGTGTTCCTCGGCCTGATCCCGGCCATGCTGGCCGGCCTGGCGTACGCCTTCGCCGCCGCCTGGTGGCTGGGCAAGCGCGAGCGCCGGCGCCTCGGCTGGGTGGCCGGCCAGGCGCTGGCGGCGGAGCCGGCGCGGGAGCGCGAGGCCAAGGCCAGCCACCGGCCGCGGCTGTTCTGGGTCAACCTGGCGCTGACCCTGGCCCTGGTCGCCTCCATGGGTCTGGGCATCGCCCCGCTGCCGGTGCTGATGATGGTCGGCCTGGCCCTGGCCATGGTGATCAACTACCCGCGCCTGGCTGACCAGCGCGAGCGGGTCGCCGCCCATGCGGAGAACGTGCTCAACGTGGTCGCGCTGATCTTCGCCGCCGGTGCCTTCACCGGGATTCTCAGCGGCTCGGGCATGGTCGACGGCATGTCCCAGGCCTTCCTCAACGTGGTGCCGGAGGGCTCCGGGCCCTACATGAGCCTGATCACCGCGCTGGCCGCGATCCCCTTCACCTTCGTCATGTCCAACGACGCCTTCTTCTTCGGCATCCTGCCGATCCTCAACGGCGCCGCCGGGCAGTACGGCGTGGACCCGCTGCACATCGCCCGCGCCTCGGTGCTGGGCCAGCCGGTGCACGCCCTGAGCCCGCTGATCGCGGCGCCCTACCTGCTGGTGGGGCTGCTCAAGCGCGACATGGGTGAGCTGCAGCGCCACTGCCTCGGCTGGGCGCTGGGCAGCTCCGCGGTGCTGATCCTGGCGGCGCTGGCGACCGGCGCGATCCTCTAGAACCACGCACCCGTGAACCACCACGCCCCCGTCGTCCGCGACAGGGGGATGGGCGGCGGCTTGCCGCGAGAAACGTAGGAAGAGAGACGCAATGAACAGGCAATCCCCGCGCAAGGTCCTGGTGACCCAGCGCTTCTTCGACCCCGACAGCCTGGCCTACCTGCGGAGCCAGGGTTGCGAGGTGAGCATCGCGCCGCTGTCGGAGCGGCAGGGCGACGGCGACCTCGACGAGGAACAGCTGCTGGCGCTGCTGGCCGATGCCGACGCCTGGATCGTCGGCCACGCCTGGGTCACCGCCCGGCTGCTGGCCGGCCTGCCGCGGCTCAAGGTGATCGCCCGCCGGGGTGTCGGTTACGAGCGGGTCAACGTCGAGGCGGTGCGTGCCAGCGGCAAGGTCGCCACCATCGCGGTCGGCGGCAACGACGCCAGCGTCGCCGACCACGCCATCGCCATGATGCTGGCCCTGGGGCGCCTGGGCGAGGCCAAGGCGCGCATGGTCAGGGGCGACTGGGCCATCGCCCTGGGCCGCGACCTGTACCGCAAGACCGTCGGCATCGTCGGCCTGGGCCGCATCGGCCGCGGTGTCGCCAGGCGCCTGGCCGGCTTCGACGCCGAGGTGCTGGCGTACTCGCCCAACCCGGACTGGGAGTACGGCCTGGAGGCCGGCGTGCGCTACGTCGACCTCGACCGGCTGCTGTGCGAGAGCGACTACGTGACCCTGCACGCCCCCCTGCTGGAGGACACGCGCTTCCTGATCGACGCCGCCGCCCTGCGCCGGATGAAACCCACGGCCTACCTGATCAACACCGCCCGCGGCGGCCTGGTGGACGACCGCGCGCTGCTCCAGGCGCTGCAGGACGGCGTCATCGCCGGCGCCGGCCTGGACGTGTTCCTCAGCGAGAACGACCCCCTCTACCGGCCCACCACCGAGGCGCTGCTGGCGCTGCCGAACGTGGTGGCCACCCCGCACAGCGGCGCCTCGACCCATGAAGGGCTGCAGCGCACCAACCTGATCGCCGCGCAGTGCGTCGTCGCCGTGCTGAACGGCGACACGCCGCCAGCGTCCTGCGTCATCGCCGATGGGCGTGGCCACTTTCCAAGCGAGGAATGACCCATGGAAAAACCGATAAAAGTACTCGTCCCCACCGGCTGCATCGGTTCCGGCATACGCCTGGACCTGTTCGAGCAGGCCCTGCTGGAGAAGCCCGACGTGATCGCGATGGACGGCGGCTCGACCGACTCCGGCCCGCACTACCTGGGCACCGGCAAGACCAAGGCGTCGCCCGCCGTGCTCAAGGCCGAGCTGCTGGTGTACATGAAGGCGCGCGCCGAGCTGGGCGTGCCGCTGATCATCGGCAGCAGCGGCACCTGCGGCTCCGACGCGGGCGTGGACCTGCTGCGCGGCCTGTGCCTGGAAGTCGCCGCCGAGCTGGGGCAGACCGTGAAGATCGCCGCCATCTACGGTGAGCAGCCGGCCGCCACGGTGGTCCAGGCGCTGGCCGACGGCCGCGTGCTGCCGCTCAACCCGGTGCGGCCCATCGACCAGGCGCTGGTCGAGCGCTGCTCGCGCATCGTCGCGGCGATGGGCGTGGAGCCGTTCATCCACGCGCTGGAGCAGGGCGCCGAGGTGATCGTCGCCGGTCGGGCCACCGACACCGCGGTGCTGGCCTGCCTGCCGATCATGCGCGGCGCACCGGCCGGCCCGGCCTGGCACGCGGGCAAGATCATGGAGTGCGGCGCCCAGTGCACCACCACCCCGGCCGACGCCCTGGTGATGGCCGAGATCGACGACCGCGGCTTCACCATCACCGCCCTCGGCGAACAGGCGCGGCTCACCCCGCGCTCGGTCATGGCGCACATGCTCTACGAGAACAGCAACCCGCTGCTGCTGGTCGAGCCGGGCGGCGCGCTGAACGTCGAGGCGGCCACCTACACCGCCGTCTCCGAACGCAGCGTGCGGGTGGAAGGCTCGGTCTGGGAGCCGAGCGAGCGCTACACCGTGAAGCTGGAGGGCGCGGCCCCGGCCGGCTACCAGTCGGTGCTGCTCAGCGTGGTGCGCGGGCCGGAATACATCGCCCGCTTCGACGAGTGGCTGGCGCTGCTGGACGGCGTGATGCGCCAGCGCATCGAGAAGAACCTGGGCATCGGCCCGGTGGACTACGACCTGCAGTTCCGCGCCATCGGCAAGAACTCGGCGCTGGGCGAGCTGGAGCGGCAGGTCGGCCAGCCGGTGGAGATCGGCGTGCTGGCCATCGCCACCAGCCCGGAGGCTTCGCGTACCCAGGACATCCTGGCCCTGCTCAACCCGTACATGCTGCATTTCCCTCTGCCCGAGGACAAGGACCTGCCGACCCACGCCTTCCCGCTGTCGCCGGCCTCCATGGATCGCGGCCTGATCTACGAGTTCGTGCTCAACCACGTGATGGTGGTGGCCGACCCGCTGGCCCCGTTCCGTTTCGACATCACCACCGCAGGAGCCTGACCATGATCCATTCCCAGGGTTACGAAATCCGTTCGAAAAGCGCCGGGCCGTTCTGGCTGACCTTCGACATCTTCTGCGCCGACGCCGAGACCTTCCGCAACCTGTGCGCCGACCCGCACCTGAGCGGGCCGGCCATGGCCACGATGTTCCGCAGCGACCCGGAGCAGGTGCGCATCTTCCACGTGGCGCCGCTCAACGTGATCAAGATCAGCCTGCCGCGCCCGGTGGTCCAGGGCTCGGTGGCCGACCGCGACATGCACGGCGCGCAGTGGGGCTACGTGCTGACCGAGGAACTGGCCCGCCCGGGCGCCTGAGCGCCTGCGCCACGGCTCTGATCTCGCGGTTCCCTGTGATTTTCTCTCGGATGGCAACGATGGGACGCTCCCTCACCCTGCGCGGGCCGCCCCAGCCCTCTCCCAGAGGGAGAGGGAGCCAGACCGAGGTATCGATGGGCTCGGTGCCGACTCCAACTC
>NZ_JAOEEE010000036.1:0-45040 GCF_029837675.1 Pseudomonas sp. GD04015
GTCCCACAGCTTCTGCACCACCTCGACGAATTCCTCGGCGCGGCCGTAGCGCTCGGCATGCAGCGCCGAACCCGCCTGGCCGAAGTTCTGCGCGGCGGCGTCGTTGTAGGTGGTGACCACGTTCCACGCCGCGCGCCCGCCGCTGACGTGGTCCACCGAGGCCAGGCGCCGGGCCAGGTTGAACGGCTCGTTGAAGGTGCTGGAGGCGGTGGCGATCACGCCGATGTGGCGGGTCGCCAGGGCGATGGCGGTGAGCAGCACGGTCGGCTCCAGCCGGCCCGAGGGCTGGCGGGACACGTCGCCGGCCAGCGCCGGGCCGTCGGCCAGGAAGATCGCATCCAGGGTGCCGCGCTCGGACACCTTGGCGATGTGGGTGAAGTAGTCGAGATCGGTCAGCGCATGGGCCGGCGCCTCGCCGGTGCGCCAGGCCGCGGCGTGGGCGCCGAAGCCGAGGATGTTCATGCCGATGCTCATCTGCCGCTTGCCGCCGCTCATGCCAGGTCCCCCTCGTTGACCGCCGGTTGCACCGGCTGCGCCGGGTCCTTCGCCTTGGCCTCGGCGAAGCGCTCGGCCCAGGCTTTGCTCGGCACGGTGCCATTGAGGTAGTAGTCGCCCAGGTAGGCCTCGCGCAGGATCGCCGGGTTGTGCGAAGCCAGGGTGCGCGCGTTGCGCCAGTGCCGGTCTAGGCGCCGCGCGCTGCTCGCGGCGGAAGCGCCGCCGACCTCGAACAACAGGGTGGTGGCCTCCAGCACCTGGCCGATGACGATCTGCTGCGCCTGGAAGGTGCGGATGTCGGCCTCGGCGTACTGCTCGGCCGTGGCGGTGCCGGCCAGCCAGGCGTGCCACAGCTGGTCCAGGCTGCGCGAGACCTTCTCGACCAGCGCCTCGCTGGCGAAGGCCAGGCTCGACAGGCGGCCGACCACCCGTTGCACCAGCGGGTCGTGGCGCGGGCTGGACTGGCCGGGAATGCCGAAGGTGCGGGTACGGCCCTGGACGAAGGCGATGGCGTCGCGCTGCACGGCGCGGGCGATGCCGGCCAGGGTGGCCAGGTGGACCTGCTGGTAGAAGGCGCTGATGTAGGAGTCGGTCCGTCCCTCGCCCAGCTTGAAGCGGCGGAATATCTGTTCCTCGCCGACCTCGACCCGCTCGAAGCGGGTGGTGCCGCTGGCGGTCAGGCGCTGGCCGAAGCCGTCCCAGTCGTCCAGGCGGGTGACGCCGGGCGCGGTGGTCGGCACGGCGATGGCCACGTGCTCGTCGCCCTGGTTGGCCGACACGGCGATCCAGTCGGCGTAGAGGGTGCCGGTGCAGTAGTACTTCTCGCCGTCGAGCAGCCAGCGTTCGCCGTCCTCGGTCAGGTTGACGCTGTTGCCGGTGGTCTCGGTGCGCTCGGCCATGGCCGCGCCGAACAGCTCGCCGGCGACCACGCGCTGGAACCAGCGCGCGTTGCCCTGCTCGTCCTCGTCGTTGAGGCGGCCCTCGACGAAGCCGAAGTGGGCGCGGAAGATCTGCGGCAGGTTGGAGTCGGCCTCGGCAAGGCGGCTGACCAGGCGGAACAGCTGCTCCAGGCTGGCGCCGAAGCCGCCGTGGCGCTGCGGCACGCGCAGGCGGCCGAAGCCGGCGTCGCGCAGCCAGTTGACCGCCTCGTAGGGCAGCTCGCGTTCCTGCTCGCGGGCGATGGCGCCTTCGGCGATGCGTTCGAAGATGGGGTTGAACCGGGCCAGCAGCTGGTCGTCGGTGGGCGCCGCCACGGCGTCGCTGGCCGTGAGCAGGGTCTCGGGCTCGCTGAAGATCATTTCGGAATCCTTGACGATGTCGTGAAGTTGGAGCGGGGACGGCGCGCTGTCTTCGTCGAACAGCGCGCGCAGTCGATGCAGGGCGATCTGGGTGCTCATGCTCATCGCGCGTTCACCCGGGGATCGATCAGCGGCAGCAGCAGGTCGACGACCAGGTTGACCACCACGTAGATCAGCGCCGCCAGCAGGGTGATGCCGAGCACCATGGGCACGTCCTTGCCGTTGGCCGCGTCGAGCATCAGGCGGCCCACGCCCTGGCGGGCGAACAGGGTCTCGGTGATCACCGCGCCGCCGAGCAGGCTGGCGAGGATGAAGCCGGACAGGGTCACCAGCGGGATCAGCGCGTGGCGCAGGGCGTGGCCCAGGCGCACGCCGGCCTCGGACAGCCCGCGGGCGCGGGCCATCATGATGAAGGGCTGTTCGAGGATGTCCTCTAGCTCCTGGCGCAGCACCTGGGTCAGCACCGCCGCCACCGGCAGGGCCAGGGTCAGGGTCGGCAGCACCATGGTCTTCCAGCCGCTGGAGCCGGTCGGCGGCAGCAGGCGCAGCTGGAACGAGAACACCAGCAACAGCAGGATGCCGAGCACGAACGAGGGCATCGACGACAGCACCAGCTCGGTGCCCGACGACAGCGCGCCGACGTGGCGGCCGCGGCGCGCGGTCAGCGTGGCCACCACCACCGACAGCAGCACCGCCACCAGGGCGGCCCACAGCGCCAGCCACACGGTGGCGCCAATGTGCTCGCCGATGGCCCGGGTCACCGGGATGCGCAGGCGGTAGGACTCGCCCAGGTCGCCCTGGGCCAGGCGCCCCAGGTAGCTGGCGTACTGCACCACCAGCGGCTGGTCCAGGCCGTATTCGCGGCGCACCTGGGCCAGCGCCTCGGCCGTGGGCATCGCATCCGGCCCGCCGAGGATGGCCAGGGCGGGGTCGCCGCCGGTGACGTTGAGGCCGACGAAGGTCAGCGTGGCCGCGCCCCACAACACCGCCACGCCCGCCAGCAGGCGCAACAGGACCCGTCGCAGGACGATCATGGCCGCTCCTTGTCCAGCCAGACGCTGGTGAAGAAAGGCGTGTTGTGCGAGGTGTCGAAGATCAGCCCCTTCACGTACGCATGGTGGGCGACGATGTGGTGGCTCTCGTAGGACGGCGCCGCCGGCACCAGCTCGGTGAGGCGCCGCTGGGCCTGGCCGTACAGGCTGCGCAGTTCGTTCTCGTCGGTGCTGCGCCGGGCGCGGGACAGCAGGTCGTCCAGCTCGGCGTCGCGCAGGCGCGAGCTGTTCTGGCCGATCAGCTGCGGCGTGGAGATCGAGGCGCTGTGGTAGAGGATGAACAGGCCGTCCGGCGTGTTGGTGTGCCAGTAGCCGCCGCCCAGCGCCTGGTAGTCGCCGGCGTAGCGACGGTCGGTGGCCTGGGCCAGGGGCAGCACTTCCAGCTCGATCTGGAAACCGATCTTCTTCGCGTCGGCCTGGATCGCCACCGCCACGCTGCTGGGGAACGCCGGGTTCTCGCTCATCAGCAGGGTCGCCGCCAGGCGCCTGCCCTCCTTCACCCGGTAGCCCTCGGCGTCGCGCTCGCCCCAGCCGGCCTCGTCGAGCAGGCGTCCGGCCTCGGCCACGTCGTACTTCAGCGACTCGGTGAACGAGGGGTCGTAGAAGCGCGAGTTGGCGGCCAGGAAGTCGCTCTTCGGCTGGTATTCGCCGAAGCCGACGATCCAGGCCAGGCCGTCGCGGTCCACCGCCCTGGTCAGCGCCCGGCGCACCCGCACGTCGTCGAACGGGAAGCGCTCGACGTTGAAGGTCAGGCTGCGGAACGGGTTGCCCTTGCGGATGCGGCTGTGCAACACCAGCTCGGGGTTGGCGCGGATGGCCGCGGCGTTCTGGGTCGGCGCGTCCAGGGTGAAGTCGTGCTGGCCGGACAGCAGCGAGCTGTAGCGGATCATCGACTCGGGGACGAAGGTCAGCTCGATGCGCTCCAGGTACGCCGGGCCCTGGTGCCGGGTGACCGGCGGCGCCCAGGCGTAGTCCTCGCGGCGCACGAAGGTGGCGCCCTGCTCGCGGGTGTAGCTCTCCAGCACGAACGGGCCGGAGCCGATCGGCCGCTCGGCGATGGATTTCGGGTCTTCGAGGATCTGCTTCGGCGAGATCATACTCAGCCAGGACTGGGCCAGCACGTCGAGGAACGGCGAGTACGGCTCGCGCAGGGTCGCCTCGAAGGTGAACGGGTCGACCACCCTGCCCTGCAGGTACGGCGCGATGTAGGCCGCCGCCAGGGGCGATTTGGTGGCCGGATCGCGCATGTGCTCCAGGTTGACGCGCACGGCCTCGGCGTCGAACCGGGTGCCGTCGCTGAAGGTCACGTCGTCGCGCAGGTGGAAGGTGTACACGGTGCCATCCGCGGAAATCTCCCAGGACTTGGCCAGCCAGGGCGAGATGCGTCCCTGCTCGTCCTGGTAGACCAGGCCGTCGTAGACGATCCGCCCCAGCCACTGCACGTTGCCGTGGGCGATGGAGTGGACGTCGAAGGTGCCGGTATCCAGCGTCACCGAGGCGCGCAGCACGCCGCCCGGCTTGCCCGGCCCCTGCTCGTGGTAGTCGCTGGCCGGGTAGCTGAGCAGGCCGTCGACGACCTGGCCGCTGGCGGGCGCGGCGCCGGTGCCGGTGCCCGCCTGGCCGGCGGTGGGCTCCTCGGCGGGCGAGCAGCCGGCGAGGATCAGCAGGGCACCGAGCAGCGCGCCGAATCGGCGCAATGCGCCGGCCGGCCTGCCGTGGGAGCCTGTGCCTGGAGTTGGTTGCATAACGCGGTTTCCTGAAAGTGCGGTGAGCGGCCGCGGGAGTGCCCGCGGCCCGGGTTCAGAAACGCAAGGCCACGCCGGTGAACGCGCCGAAGCCGTCGCCCGAGTAGAGCGCCGCCGCATCGTTGCCGCGGGCGTTGTAGATCGGGCTGATGGTGGTGGCGTAGTGCTCGTCGGTGAGGTTGCGCAGGTCGAGGAACACCTGCCAGCGCTGGCCCGGCTCCTCGTAGCCGAGCTTGGCGCCGAACACCGTGTAGGACGGGGCCTGGAACGAGTTGGCGTAGTCCACCGGCGTGCTCGACGCCGTGCGCACGTCGACCCCGGCGTAGAAGCCGCTGGCGTGCTGGTACTTCAGCTCGGCCTGGTAGATGTGGCGCGGCAGGCCGGGCAGCTCGTTGGCGCCGAACTCGTCGTCGTTGCGGTAGTAGAAGTCGTTGAAGGTGTAGGCCTGGCGCAGCACCAGGGTGTCGCCGCGCACGCCCCGCCACAGCTCGGCGTCCAGCCCCGCCTCGACACCCTGGTGGATGGTCGCGCTGGCGTTGGAGGTGGAGGTCACCGCCGGCGAGTTGCCGCGGGCCGGGATGATCTCGACGTTGAGCAGCTCGTCGTGCAGCCAGCTGCGGTACAGCGCCAGGCTGCCGGACAGCGGGCCGCGCGCGCCGCGGATGCCGATCTCGACAGTGTTGCCCTTCTGCTCCACCAGGGTCTTGGCGTAGTTGTTGGTCGGGCCGGACGGCGAGATAGACCAGGCGCTGGGCGGGTCGATGGAACGGCTGACGTTGCCGAACAGCTGGATGTCCGGGGTCAGGAAGTAGCGCAGGCCGAGGCGCGGCGCAAGGCTCCAGTTGTCGTACTTGTAGTGCTGCGGGTACGGGCTGGTGTTGGCCCGGTCGGAGAAGTTGACGTCCACGTCGCGGCGGATGTTGACCAGGGACAGGCCGCTGGACAGCCACAGGCGCTCGGTCAGCTCCAGTTCGTTGCCGGCGGCGAACACCGTGTCGAACGAGCCGCTGTAGTTGGTCTCCTTGAGCAGCTTGCGGCTCACGCCGTCGTAGGTCTTGACCTCGGCGCGGTCGTGCAGGGTGTTGCTGAAGCTCAGGGTGGTGTTGCTCTGCAGGCCGAACAGCCGGTCGCTGCGCAGGTAGCGCAGGGAGCTGTTGAGGTCGCGCCACTGCCAGTGGTTGGGGATCACCGGGCTCTTCTTGCCGAGGATCTGGCGGTAGTTGTGGTAGACCAGGCCCAGTTCCACCTGCGAGTCGTCGTCGAGGGTGTAGGTGGTCTTGCTGCCGACCCAGATCGAGCCGTTCTTGGTCGAGTCGCCGCGCTGGGCGACGGTGGTCGGGTTGGGCTGGCTCGGGTCGTCCTTGAGCTGGGCCCGGGTCAGGGTGCTGGCGTTCTCGTGGTACTGCTCGCGGTAGCGCACGATCAGGCGCGTATCGAGCTTGGGACTGAAGCGGTAGCCGAAGTTGGAGACGACGCCCTTGGCCTTGTTGAAGGTGTAGTCCTGGTAGCCCTCGCGCTCGGAATTGGACAGGCTGATGTAGTAGTCGGCGTCGTCCACCACGCCGCCGGTGCTCAGCTGCTGCTTGCGCCAGCCGAAGCTGCCGGCCTCGAAGCGGGCGTAGTTGCCCGGCGAGCTGTGGCCAGTGTGGGTGACCATGTTGATCGCGCCGCCCAGGGACAGCGCGGTGTAGTCGAAGGCGTTGGCGCCGCGCAGCACCTCGGTGTAGTTGACGCCGGACATCTCCAGCAGCTCGTAGGGCGTGCCGCCCGGTCCGGTCAGGGCGAGGCCGTCGAACAGGAACTTGGTGCCCTCGCGGAAATAGCCGGGCGAGGCGTTGGCCCCCGAGCCACGGATGGAAATCTTGATCGCATCGTTGCCGCCGGCGGCCTGGGCGATCACCCCGGGCTGGAACGCCAGCACGTCTTCCAGGGTGGAAGAGCGGCCCTTCTCCACCTCGGCGTTGTCCACCAGGCTCGTGCCCCCGGCGACCTCCTCCAGCTTGACCTTGGCCTTCTGCGCCTCGGTCTTCTGCTCGCCCCGCACCACCACGGTCTCCAGCCGCTGCTCCTTCTCGCTCGCCGGCTCAGCGGCGCTCGCGCCCTGGCCCGCAGCCATCATCAGAGAACCGATGCCCACCGCCATCCACAGCGGACTCGGTTTGCCCTTTTCACTCACTTCCCCCATCAAAGAAACCCAGCGCACCTAAACTTACTCCTATAAAGACAAGGTCATGTCGATGAGCTTCTTGTTGTTGTGTAGCTCTCTTACCTGTCCATTTAGCAAGCGCCGTTCCAACTTATAAAAACCAGCAAAATCAGTATCTTGAGAAAACTCACGAACAAACTTGAATTCGATTCGGATAACAGAATGTTGAACAACTGTTTTTCGGCGAACAGTGGTTTCGGTTATATGCTTGTGCGCGAAAAACAGCAGGTGCTGTTTTATTCGCCAATAAACAACTGGAAAACACAAAGTCCATGCTCCGCGCAGGAGTGGGTTAAGGCCTGTGCCTAACCCACTTCTGCGCGTCGCGTGGTCATCGCTGGAGCTGCCTGCCCCTGGATTCCCGCCTGCGCGGGAATGACGGTTTCGGAAGAAACTCCCCCCTACCTCGTCATCCCCGCGCAGGCGGGGATCCAGAAGGGGTCAGGAGCTACGAACAGGTAACGGGTACACAGCTTTTCATTGGCCATGCCCACGCTTCGGGTTGCAGACAGCTGCCCGCCCCTGGATTCCCGCCTACGCGGGAATGACGGCTGCGGAAGAAACCCCACCCCTACCTCGTCATCCCCGCGCAGGCGGGAATCCAGAAGGGGTCAGGGGGCTACAGCAGGTAATGGGTACACAGTTTTTCATTGGCCATGCCCACGCTTCGGGTTGCAGACACTACAGCTGCCTGCCCTGGATTCCCGCCTGCGCGGGAATGACGGCTGCGGAAGAAACTCCACCCCTACCTCGTCATCCCCGCGCAGGCGGGGATCCAGAAGGGGTCAGGAGCTGCAACAGGTAACGGGTACACCGCTTTTTCATTGGCTATGTCCCCGTTGCGTGTTGGTGGCGCAATCCTGCGTTTGTGGGAGCGGCTGGGCGGCATTCCGATTGGCCGCGACATTCGCGGCCAAGGCCGCTCCCACAAGGTATGCAGCGACTCACGGGGACATCGCCTTTTCATTGGTCCCGCCTAGCGTCCCTCCTCGTCCAGCCAGGCCCCCGTGAAGATCGGCGTGTTGTGCGAGGTGTCGTAGATGATCCCTTTCACATGGGCGCCCCGCGCGGTCAGGCTGTGGTTCTCGTACAGCGGCACACCGGGCACCAGTTCGGTCAGCCGCTGCTGGGCCTGGCTGTACAGGCTGCGCAGCAGCGCGTCGTCGGCACTGCGCCGGGCGCGGCCGAGCAGGTCGTCGAGGAGCGGGTCGCGCAGGCGCGCCACGTTCTGACCGATGCGCCTGGGCGAGATGATCTCGTCGCTGTGGTAGAGGATGTACAGGCCGTCCGGCGTGTTGGTGTGCCAGACGCCGGAGCCGGTGGCCTGGTAGTCGTTGGCGGCGCGCCGCTCGATGATGTGCAGCGGCGGCAGCTGGGCGATGCGCAGGGCGAAGCCGATCTTCCTCACGTCGGCCTGGATCGCCACCGCGTCGGTGGTCGTCACCAGCCCCTCGGCCAGCAGCACCTCGGCCTCCAGCCGCCTTCCCTCCTTTATCCGGTACCCCTGCGCGTCGCGCTCGTGCCAGCCCGCCTCGTCCAGCAGCCGGCCGGCGGCCTCCGGGTCGTGGCGAAGCGCATCCTGGAAGGCCGGGTCGTAGTAGCGGGTGTTGGCGGCCAGGAAGTCGCTCTTGGGCCTGAACTCGCCGAAGCCGCTGATGCGCACGATGCCCTCGCGGTCCACCGCCAGGGCGAAGGCCCGGCGCACGCGCACGTCGTCGAAGGGAAACCGCTCGGTGTTGAAGGTGATGCCGCGATTGGGGTTGCCCTGGCGGATGCGGCTGTCGAACAGCAGGCGGTCGTCGGCGCGGATGGCCGCCGCGTTCTGGGTCGGCGCGTCCAGGGTGAAGTCGTACTGGCCGGCCGCCAGCGAGGTGTAGCGGATCAGCGGCTCGGGCACGAAGTCGATGTCGATCCGCTCCAGGTAGGCCGGCCCCGCGTGGCGCAGATGATCGGGTGCCCAGTGGTAGTCCTCCCGGCGCACCAGGCGGATGCCCTGCTGGCGGGTGTAGCGCTCCACCACGAACGGGCCGGAGCCGACCGGCGCCTCGGCCAGCGCGCCTGGGTTCTCCACGATGGCCCTGGGCGACAGCATGGCCAGGTAGGACTGGGCCAGGACGTGGAGGAACGGCGTGTACGGCTCGCGCAGGTGGGCACGGAAGGTGAAGGCGTCGACCACCTCGCCGTCCACGTAGGGCGCGATGTAGGCGGCGGCCAGCGGCGCCTTGGTGGCGGGGTCGCGCATGTGCTCCAGGTTGACCCGCACCGCCTCGGCGTCGAAGCGGGCGCCGTCGCTGAAGGTAACGTCGTCGCGCAGGTGGAAGGTGTAGGTCCTGCCGTCCTCGGAGATGTCCCACGACCGGGCGAGCCAGGGCGTGACCCGGCCCTGCTCGTCCAGGTAGACCAGGTTGTCGTGGATCAGTCGGCCCAGCCACTGGGTGTTGGTGTGGGACAGGGCGTGCAGATCGAGCGACCCGGTGTCCAGCGCCACGGACACCCGCAAGGTGCCCCCGCGCCGGCCCGGCGCCTGCTCGAAGTAGTCGCTGGCGGGATAGATGGCGCTGGCGGGCGCCGGCCCGGCGGTGCCCTCCTTGTGCCCCGGCTCGTCGCCGCAGCCCGGCAGCAGCAGCGACAGCAAGGCCAGCGCCACCAGCCAGGTCCAGGCGCGGCGGAGGTTTTCTGTGAACTCGACGGTATCCTGCATGGCGGCGGCCCCGCTCAGTCGAAGCGGTACGAGGCGCCGGCGTACACGCCGAAGCCGTCGCCGGGGTAGAAGTTCGGCGAGTCCACGCCCTTGAGGTCGTAGGCGGTGTTGGCCGCCGTCGCGTAGTGCTCGTCGGTGAGGTTGCGGGCGTCGAGGAACAGGCTCCAGCGCTCGGCCGGGTCGTCATAGCCCAGCTTCGCGCCGAACAGGGTGTAGGACGGCGCCTTGAGCGTGTTGGCGTAGTCCACGTAGTAGGCGGAGGCCAAGCGCAGGTTGAGCGACGCGTAGAAGCCCTGCGGGTGTCGGTATTCCAGCTCCGCCTGGTAGACGTGGCGCGGTAGGCTGGGCAGCTCGTTGTCGCCGAAGGCGTCGTCGTCCCGGTAGAAGAAGTCGTTGAAGGTGTAGGCCTGGCGCAGGGTGACGCGATGGCCGCCGGCGCCCTCCCAGAGCCGGGTGTCGAGCCCGGCTTCGAGCCCCTGGTGGATGGTGTCGCTGGCGTTGGCGTTGGCCGTCACCGCGTCGGCGGTGGGCGTGGCGGGGCTGATGACCACGGTCAGCAGCTCGTCGCTGATCCACGAGCGGTACAGCGCCAGGGTGCCCTCGAAGATGCCGGCCGCGCCGCGGATGCCGAACTCGGCCGTGGTGCCCTTCTGCGGGTCGAGCGGGCGCAGATAGGGGTTGGCGGTGCTGCCGTGCTGCCAGGTCACCGGCGGGTCGATGGAGCGGCTGACGTTGGCGAACAGCTGCACCTCGGGGCTGAGCTGGTAGCGCAGGCCGAGGCGCGGCGCCACGTGCCACTCGTCGTAGCTGACGCGGTCGGGGAAGTCGCTGGTGTTGGCGTTGATCGAGTACTTGATCCGCGCAGTGCGGTCGATGTTGATCAGCGACAGGCCGGACGACAGCCAGTAGTCCTCGGCCAGCTGCAGTTCGTTGCCCAGGGCGAGCACGGTGTCCCGCGAGCCGGTGTAGTCGGTGTAGCGCACCTTGGTCCAGTCGCTCTGGCGGTAGCCGGTGACGTCGCCGTCGATCAGGCGGGTGTCGCTGAAGGTCAGGGTGGTGTCGCTGGGCAGGCCGAACAGGCGGTCGCCGCTGCGCAGGTAGCGGATCACCGTGCTCAGGTCGGTGGAACGCCAGTCCTGCGCCGTGGCAGCGTAGCGCCAGCCGTTGAGCAGCGGGTAGTTGTTGTAGCCGAGGCCGACTTCCAGCCTGGAGTCGTCATCGAAGGTGTAGGTGGTCTTGCTGGCGACCAGCGTCGTGCCGTCCTTGCGGCGGTCGGACAGCAGTCGGTTGTGGCTCGGGTCGTCCTCGATCTGCGCCTTGGTCAGGGTGCTGCCGTTGAGCAGCCGCTCCTCACGGTAGCGAACGATCAGCCGGGTATCCAGCCGGGGACTGAACGCATGGCCGAAGTTGGCGATGAAGTCCTTGCCGCGGTTGGGCGTGTCGTCCTGGAAGCCGTCGCGCTCGTTGTGCAGCAGCGAGACGTAGAAGTCGCTGTCGCCCGACACGCCGCCGTAGCTGAGCTGCTGCTTGTGGTAGCCGTAGGGGCCGACGTCCAGGCGCAGGTAGGCGCCCGGCGAGGTGTAGCCGGTGTGGGTGACGAAGTTGATCGCGCCGCCCAGGGACAGCGCCGTGTGGGCGAAGGCGTTGGCGCCGTAGAGCACCTCGGTGTGGTCGACGCCGGCCATGTTCAGCATGTCTTCCTGGGTGCCGCCGGGGCCGGTGATCGGCAGGCCGTCGTAGAGGAATTTGATGCCCATGACGTAGCCCTGGTAGAAGGTGTTGAGGCCGGAACCGCGGATGGAGATTTTGTTGGCGCCGGTGCCGCTGGTGGCCTGGGCGAACACGCCGGGCTGGTAGGCCAGCACGTCCTCGGCGTTCTGCGCCCGCCCCCGTTCGACTTCCCGGTTGTCCACCACGCCGACCGCGCCGGCCACCTTCTTCAGTTCCTGCTTCGCCTGCTCGGCCTCGCTGGCCTTGCTGCCCTGCACCACCACCGTCGCCAGGCGCGGGTCATCGGCGGCGTGGCCGGCGCCGGCCGTGGCCGCCAGCAGGCTTCCGAGCGCCCATGTGGCCACCCGCCCCGGTCGTGATTCGCGTGCTGCCCTGTTCATTCGCTCCCCCTTGCATATGTTGTTGTCGAAGATGCGGCGCATCCCTCGCCGGGTCCTTGAGCAACCCATGTGCCATGAGGTTTTTTCCTTGCGGGACAGTCACTTGCCGACGACGGCCAACAGTTGCCGATAGGCCTGGCGGAACAGCTTGCTGAAAGGCTGTTGTCCGCCGGACAAAGCCCACACGATGCCGATGGCGATTGCGCCGGCCCCGCCGACGGCCGCGCCGCCTGCGCTACCATGGCGCTTCCCCTTGCCACACACAGGAACCGCGACCATGCAGCACGTCCTCATCGCCGGAGCCTCCCGGGGCCTCGGTCTCGGCCTGGTACAGGCCTTTCTCGCCCGGGGCGACCGGGTCCACGCCATCGTGCGCAGCGCAGGCAACGCCGCGCTGGCCGAACTCGCCGCGCGCCATCCCGGCCAGCTCCAGGTGCAGATCTGCGATCTGGCCGGCGAACGGGCGGCGGTCGAGATCGCGGACGCCCTGGGCGACGCCCGTCTCGATGTCGCGCTCTTCAACGCCGGCATCTCCGGCCCGGCCCACCAGGACGAGCGCCAGGCGACCCGCGACGAGCTGGCCGAGCTGTTCCTGGTCAACGCCATCGCCCCGCTGCGCCTGGCCAAGGCCCTGGCACCACGCGTCGAACGCGACGGCGTGCTGGCCTTCATGAGTTCTCAGATGGGCAGCGTGGAACTGGCCCTCTCCGCCAGCATGCCGCTCTACGGCGCCAGCAAGGCAGCGCTGAACAGCCTGCTGCAGAGCTGGAGCCACTCGGCCGAGCCGCCGTCGGCCACGCTGCTGGCGCTGCATCCGGGCTGGGTGAAGACCGACATGGGCGGCACCGGCGCGCCGCTGAGCGTGGAGCAGAGCGTCGCCGGCCTGGTGACCACCATCGCCGCCCACCGGGGCGCCGGCGGCTGCCACTTCGTCGACTACCAGCGCCAGACCCTGCCCTGGTAAGGGCCGGAATCAAAGACAGCCTTAGAGGATTGCCCGTTAATCCGCCGGGCCTTTCCCGATAACGTTGCGCTCACCGCCCGGCCGGCGAACACGGCCGGGCTCTCGCGAACGAGCTATCGAGAAAGCCCATGCCCGACCACAAGTGCGTCATCGTCATCGACGAACACCTTCCCCTCGGCGTCATCGCCAACACCGCCGCCGTGATCGCCGCCAGCCTCGGCAGACTCTACCCGGAGATGATCGGTCACGACCTGGTCGATCACCGGGGCCAGGCGCACGAAGGCATCACCACCCTCGCCCTGCCGATCCTCAAGGGCACCGCCGAGCGGCTCAAGCACATGCGCGAGCAGTTGCGCGAATTCGAACCGGAGCTGCTGGTGGTGGACCTGATCGACGCCACCCGCACCACCCGTTCCTACGAGGAGTACGCCGCCGTGCTGGCCCAGGGCCCGGACGAGGCGATCCGCTACCAGGGGCTGGGCCTGTTCGGCGACAGGCAGCTGGTGACCCGGCTGACCGGCAACCTGGGACTGCTGCGCTGAGCGCGCGGCTTTAGAGGAGATCGCCCATGGAACCGACTCTGATCCTGGCGATGGGCCTGTTCGCCCTGGGCATGTCCATCTCACCCGGCCCGGTGAACATGGTGATCGTCGCCTCCGGCGCCAACCACGGCTTCCGCCGCACCCTGCCGTTCGTATCCGGCGCCACTCTGGGCTTCACCCTGCTGCTGGTGTTCGTCGGCTTCTGGTTTCTCGCGGTGATCGAGCACTACCCGCTGTTCTTCCGCTACCTCGGGGTGGCCGGCTCGCTGTTCATCATCCACGTCGGCTACCGGATCGCCACGGCGCCCGCGGAGCTGGCGGTGGCGCGCGCCGAGCGGCCCGGCTTCGTCCAGGGCGCGCTGCTGCAGTGGCTCAATCCCAAGGCCTGGATCGCCTGCGCCTCCGGCGCGGCGCTGTTCGCCAGCCCGCACACGCCGGCGCTGCTGATCGCCTTCGTGGCCATCTACTTCGTCGTCTGCTACCTGTCGCTGGCGGCCTGGGCGGTGCTCGGCGACCGCCTCTCGCTGCTGCTCGGCAGCCGGCTGCGCATCCGCCTGTTCAACCTGGCGATGGGCGGCACGCTGATCGCCACCGCCGGCTACATGCTGTGGACCCAGCTCACTCCAGCGAGCGGGAGCTGAAGGCGTCGTAGAGGCGGTTGATCAGGGTGTAGGCGATGCTGCTGGTCGACACGTTGGACGGCCACACGGCATAGACCTTCAGCGGCTCCAGCGCCCACTCCGGCAGCACGGCCACCAGCTCGCCGCGGCGGATGGCCTCGTCGGTCAGGTAGTTGGGCGGCGCGGCCAGGCCGACGCCCAGGCAGGCCAGCCGGCAGGAGGCTTCCACATTGTCCACCCGCACGCCTGGGGTGTAGGCGACTTCCGCCTCCTCGCCATCGACGTGGCGGAACACGCGCAGGTTCGGCCGCATGGTCAGGCCGATCCACTTCATAGAAGCCAGGTCGCTGGGGTGGCTAGGCGGCGCGTAGCCGGCGAGGAACTCCCGGGTCGCCACCACCCTGCGCGGCAGCACGAACAGGTGGCGCGCCTTGAGCGAACTGTCCGGCAGCTCGCCGATGCGGAAGGCGACGTCGATGCCCTCGCCGATGATGTCGTTGCGGCTGTCGTCGCAGGCGATGCTCAGCACCACCTCCGGGTAATCCCGGGCGAAGGCCGCGATGTGCCGGGTGAAGTCGCTGTTGATGAACAGCGCCGGCATGGCGATGCGCAGGTTGTCGCGGGTGGCGACGGAGCGCTGCTTGAACTCGATCACGCCCTTCTCGTACAGCTCCAGCATCGACCGCGCCGTTTCCAGCAGGCCGGCGCCGTCCTGGGTCAGCGACAGCTTGCGGGTGTTGCGGTAGAGCAGCGCGCAACCCAGGTTCTTCTCCAGCCGCGACAGGTGCAGGCTGGCGGTGGCGCTGCTCAGCCCGAGGGCCTCCGCGCCGCCGGAGATGGAGCCGACCTCGGCGATCTTCGCGAACACGATCAGGTAGCGGATGTCGTCGATCATCGGCGGCGGTCCGTCAGCCCTTGGCGGTCAGGCGCCAGGCCCGGTGGATCTTCGGGTTGCGGGCGAAGTCCTGGTCGAGGGTCTGGCCGCTGATCTCCTCCACCGCGTAGCGCTCGGCCAGGCTCTCGTCGAGCTGGAACTTGCGGAAGTTGTTGGAGAAGTACAGCACGCCGCCCTTCGCCAGCCGGGCCATGGCCAGGTCGAGCAGGCGCACGTGGTCGCGCTGCACGTCGAACACCCCCTCCATGCGCTTGGAGTTGGAGAAGGTCGGCGGGTCGATGAAGATCAGGTCGTACTCGCCGCGGTCGCCTTCCAGCCAGGCCATCACGTCGCCCTGCTCCAGGCGCTGCTTGTCGGAGAAGCCGTTCAGCGACAGGTTGCGCCGCGCCCAGTCCAGGTAGGTCTTCGACAGGTCGACGCTGGTGGTGCTGCGCGCACCGCCCCTGGCCGCATGCACGGTGGCCGTGGCGGTGTAGCAGAACAGGTTGAGGAAGCGCTGGCCGGCGGCCTCCTTCTGGATGCGCAGGCGCAGCGGGCGGTGGTCGAGGAACAGGCCGGTGTCCAGGTAGTCGGTGAGGTTGACCAGCAGGCGCACGCCGCCCTCGTTCACCTCCATGAACTGGCCTTGCGCGGCCTGGCGCTCGTACTGCTTGGTACCGGCCTGGCGCTCGCGGCGCTTGATCACCACCTTGTCCGGCGCGATGCCCAACGCCACCGGAATGGCGGCCAGGGCGTCGAGCAGGCGCGCCTGGGCCTTGTCCGGGTCGATGGAGCGCGGCGGCGCGTACTCCTGCACATGCACCCAGTCGCGGTACAGGTCGATGGCCAGGGCGTACTCCGGCATGTCGGCGTCGTACAGGCGGTAGCACTCGATGCCGGCCTTCTTCGCCCACTTGCCGAGGGTCTTGAGGTTCTTCTGCAGGCGGTTGGCGAACATCTGGCCGCCTTCGGACAGGCGCGCCGGCTCGCTGGCCACCGGCGCGGCGGCGCCCTCCTCGCCGGCCTGGCGGCGGTCGCCACGCTCACCGGTGACGAACTGCTGCGGCAGCACCTTGAACAGCAGCAGCTTGCACGGCAGCGCGCCGTTCCAGAACGCGTACTGCTTGTGGCTGCGCAGGCCCATGCGCTTGCCCAGCTCCGGCGCGCCGGTGAACACCGCCGCCTCCCAGTTCAGGCAGCTCTGGCGCAGGCGCTCGCCGAGGTTCTGGTAGAGATACAGCAGGCTCGCCTCGTCGCCCAGGCGCTCGCCGTAGGGCGGGTTGCTGACGATCAGGCCGGTCTGGTTCTTGTCCGGGCGCGGCTCGAAGGTCGCCAGCTCGCCCTGGTACAGCTTGACCCACTCGCCCAGGCCGGCGCGGTCGATGTTGTTGCGCGCCGGCTGGATCAGCCGCGGATCGGCCTCGTAGCCGCGAATCCACAGCGGCGGCCTGGCCAGGCCGGCGGCGGTGCGTTGCTCGGCCTCGGCATGCAGCTTCTTCCAGATCGCCGGCACGTGGCCCAGCCAGTCGGAGAAACCCCAGCGCTCGCGGCGCAGGTTGGGCGCCATGTCGGTCGCCATCATCGCCGCCTCGACCAGGAAGGTGCCGACGCCGCACATGGGGTCGGCCAGCGCGCCGCCCTCGGCGGCGATGCGCGGCCAGCCGGCGCGGATCAGGATGGCCGCCGCCAGGTTCTCCTTGAGTGGCGCGGCGCCCTGCTGCAGGCGGTAGCCGCGCTGGTGCAGGCTGTGCCCGGAGAGGTCCAGCGACAGCACCGCCTCGCCCCGGTCCAGGCGCAGGTGCACGCGCAGGTGCGGGTCGACCTTGTCGATCGAGGGACGGGTGCCATCGGCGGTACGCAGCTTGTCGACGATGGCGTCCTTGACCTTGAGCGCGCCGAAGTGGGTGTTGTCGATGCCGGCGCCGTGGCCGCTGAACTCCACCGCCAGGGTGCCGGCCGGGTCCAGATGCTCGGCCCAGTCCACCGCCAGCACGCCCTGGTACAGCTCCTCGGCGTTGCTCACCGGGAAGCGGCGCAGCACCAGCAGCACCCGGTTGGCCAGGCGCGACCACAGGCACAGGCGGTAGGCCACCTCGATGGGGGCGAAGCCGCGCACGGCGGCGGTCTGCTCGCGGGCTTCTTCCAGCCCCAGGCCGCTGGCTTCTTCGAGCAGCAGGCCTTCCAGGCTCTTGGGACAGGTGAGGATCAGTTCGTAGCGGTCAGACATGAGGTATCCAGTAATCGGGCGCCAGCCCATGTGGCGGAAGGTCGCATTCGCGACCCTTCGTCGGAATAAAAGAGCCATACAGACGAGAGCCATTCGCAATGGCAATACGCCTGCCTGCCCCGCCGAGACTCCCCAACCACGCGGCCCAGGGCAATCGGCGAACGAAAAAAGAGTTGAACCTTATGGCTCCCATCCCACTCGCGTTACGTCCTTATGACAAAACGATCATTCACAGGGTGGAAGGCATTCGCTAGAAATCAACCCAGGTCGACACCGCAACGGTGCCGACGAGGTGGCCCGCCACGCCGGCAGCGGGCCCCGCTGGCAGAGCATTCTCTGCCCGGCCCCATCAAGGGGCCAACGGGACATAACAGTCAACAGTGAGGGCAACACCCTATGAGAAGACTTAAGCGTGATCCGTTGGAACGAGCATTCTTGCGCGGCTATCAGCACGGCATTCATGGCAAATCCCGCGATATGTGCCCCTTCACCCACCCCTCCACTCGGCAAGCCTGGATCAACGGCTGGCGGGAGGGCCGCGGTGACAACTGGGACGGACTGACCGGCACCGCCGGTATCCACAGACTCAACGAACTTCACGCCGTCGGCTGAATCAGGATCACCCCGACTTCACCAGACCGTCCCATCCGGGCGGTGGGCGAGAGCCCGAGGGCCCCTCCGGGGCCCTTTTTTATTGGCTCTGTCCCCGTTAGTTGTTGCACGCCTTGTGGGAGCGGATTTATCCGCGAATTTCGCGGCCAATCGGAATGCCGCCCAGCCGCCCCCACAAGAGCAGAATTACGCCACCAACACGTAACGGGTACATTTGGCCATGCCCCCGAGACCGCCGTTGTAGGGTGCGCCGCGCGCACCAGCAAGCTCGCCCTTACATCGCCAGGTGCGCACGGCGCACCCTACGCCTTAGGCAGCGCGGCGATGGCGTCCACCGCCTCGCGGATCAGCGCCGGCCCCCTGTAGATGAAACCCGAATAGATCTGCACCAGGCTCGCACCGGCGGCGATCTTCTCGGCCGCGTGGGCGCCCTCGGTGATGCCGCCCACGGCGATGATCGGCAGACGGCCCTTCAGCTCGCCGGCCAGCACCCGCACGGTGTGGGTGCTCTTGTCGCGCACCGGAGCGCCGGACAGGCCGCCCGCCTCGCCGCCGAACGGCAGGTGCTCGACGCCTTCGCGGCCCAGGGTGGTGTTGGTGGCGATCACCGCGTCCATGCCGGTTTCCACCAGCGCGCGGGCCACTTCCACGGTTTCCTCGTCGGTCATGTCCGGGGCGATCTTGATCGCCAGCGGCACGCGCCGGCCGTGCTGCTCGGCCAGGTCTTCCTGGCGCTGGCGCAGGGCCTCGAGCAGTGCCTTGAGCTGGTCGCCGAACTGCAGGCTGCGCAGGCCCGGGGTGTTCGGCGAGCTGACGTTGACGGTGACGTAGCTGGCGTTGGCATAGACCTTGTCCAGGCCGATCAGGTAGTCGTCCACCGCGCGCTCGACCGGGGTATCGAAGTTCTTGCCAATGTTGATGCCCAAGATGCCCTGGTAACGGGCCGCGCGGACCCGGGCCAGCAGGTGCTCGACGCCGTGGTTGTTGAAGCCCATGCGGTTGATGATGGCCGTCGCCTCCGGCAGGCGGAACAGGCGCGGCTTGGGGTTGCCGGGCTGCGGGCGCGGCGTCACGGTGCCGATCTCGATGAAGCCGAAGCCGAGCTGGGCGAAGCCATCGATGGCGTCGCCGTTCTTGTCCAGGCCGGCGGCCAGGCCCACCGGGTTGGGGAACTCCAGCCCCATCACCTGCACCGGCAGGCGGACCGGCGCCTTGCACAGCAGGCCGTTGAGGCCCAGGCGGCCGCCGGCGCCGATCAGGTCGACGGACAGCTCATGGGAAGTTTCGGGAGCGAGACGGAACAGCAGCGCGCGGGCCAGGTCGTACATGGGCGGATCGGCTCGGATAGGAAGACAGTGGGAAACAGGGCGCGATTATAGCCACCGGCACTAGCCTCAGGCGAGGCAACGGAGTAATAAGGAGCGCCGGCCCCATTGATCGTCATCGTAGCTGGCGCAGGTCGAGCAGTTCCCCGCTCGTGCTGAACTCCAGCTCGAACACGCCATTTATGCCGTCGTGGCGCAGGAACGGGCGCAGGTGATGGGCCGGCAGGCTGACCTTGCGGCCATCGCGACTATAGAGCAGGACCCGGTTGGCGCGCCCCTGGTAGACGGCCAGGAAGCGTTCCGCAGGCAAGGCGATATCCAGCACCAGGCTGGGCATGGAGGCATCCTCGTAGTGATCGGCACCATTCTGCCACAGTCGGCGGCATCGACCTCCGGCTCCCACCCCCGCGACAACGGGCGCACGGGTAGTGCGCGCCATCGACGGCTCTGCCACACTGACCCGGTAGTACCCGGAGTCCGTTGCCAGTGAGCTTGACCGAATCCCTCACACTCGTCTCGCGCCTTTCCGCCCTGGCCCAGCGCCTGGGCCTGAAAGGGCGTGTGCCGCGCGTGGTGTTCGAGCGCGCCCGTGGCCTGCGACTGCCGTTCCAGCCGCTGCCGCTGCCGGAGCCGAGCCTCTGGTGGCAGGCGGGACCGCCGCTGCACCGGCTGGTCGACCTGCCCCGCGACGCGCTCTCGGGGCCGGTGCAGGAAGACAAAGCCGCCGCCCGCGCCGTGCTGATGGGCGTGGTGGAGCGGGAAACGGAACACCTGGACAACTTCGACCTGCGCACCATTGATGGCCTCTGCAGCCCGCCGGCGAACACCGACGACAGGCTGACCAGCTTCGAGGAGCTGGCCGCCAGCCCGCTGGGCCGCTGCGCCCGCATCATCAGCTACAAGGACTTCCTCAAGACCATCAGCCAGGCCGTGCCGCGCTTCCTCGCCGCCGAGGCCATCGAACTGCGCCAGGCCAGCTGGTTCGGCGAACGCATCTTCTGGGCAGGCGACCAGCATGGCGAGGCGTTCGCCTGCGCCATCGCCTACGCCCGCCTGCGCGGCCTGGAAGTCACCCTGCCGGCCGAGCTGACCCACTACCGGCTGAGCGCCAGCGGCCTGGCCGAGCTGCGCCGGCGCTACCACATGACCGCGATGCCGGTGCAGGCCTGGAGCGAACCCGCCTTCATGAGCCTGCTGCTCGACCACGGCCTGCCTTACGCCCGCCTTTCCCTGCTGCGCTACCCGGACGCGCCGGAGTTCCTCCTGCTGCCGAAAAGCTCCGAGGAGGCCAACGCGCTGGGCGAGGGCCTGCGCCTGGCCGGCGCGCCGGACGTGACCGCCTTCATCGAGGCGCTGCACCAGCGCACCGTCGTCTGACAACCAGGGGAAAACGCCGGCAGCCGGCCGCCCGCAGGCTGGCCGGCGTCCACCATGCTCAGAGCCGGCCGGAGAGCTGAGCGTCGAGGCGGACCTCCTGGGTCACCCCCCAACCGTCCAGCACACCGCCGAGCGGCATCACCAGGGCCTCCAGATCCTGCTCGAAGTCACCGATGCCGGCATGGGTGGCATACATCACCTTGCTCACCTGCAGGTGCCAGGCACCGTCCTCGCGGACGCTGACCTGGGCATTCAGGGATTCACCGCGAAACTGCCTTGCCGCCTCTCTGGCCCGTTCCTCGTTCGGGAAGATGGCGTAGAACTCGATGGGATGGACACGGGCGAAATCGAAACCGCCCTCTTTCATGCGGCGCAGAACGTTAGTGCTGACATCATCTTGGAAGGCTGTACTCATGGAAGGACCTCCTCTCAGGCGATGGATCGACCGCAGCCGCCGTTGGCGGCATCGCGACACCAGGGGGTGCCGCCCGAGAACCAGGCAATGCTGCCTGGTCTGTCGCGACGGGCGCGAACGCCCGCAGGCGGCTGGTTTCGCGAATGCGTGCCCGAGCCGCCATTCCTTGAGGGTAGTGCCTGAATGGCGGATGTGCCCGGCCATCGACCACCGGTCGCGGGCCTCAGTCGCGGGAGAGCCAGCCCATCACGGCCCGGTTGGTCGCCGGCGGCGACAGCTGACCGGACCAGTACATCAGCTTGAACAGCCAGTGGATGACCCGGTGCACCCGCGGCGCCCGGACCTGCTGCCAGGCGGCCTCGGCTACATCCTCAGCACGCAACTTGACGCCCAGGCGGCGCAGGGTCGGCGGGGTGAAGCGCTGGCTGTCGACCATCGGCGTGGCGACGAACGGCGGCATCAGGTCGCCGACCCGTATGCCGTGGCGCCGCCACTCCAGCTCCAGCGCCTCGGTCAGCCCGCGCACGGCGAACTTCGAGGCCGAGTAGCTGACCATGTGTGGCGTGCCGTAGAGCCCCGAGGCCGAGCCCATGTTGATCACCTGGCCGCGCGCGGCCTTCAGGTAGGGAAACGCGGCATGGGTGGCCTGGAGCAGGCCGAACACATTGATCTGCAGGATGCGCGCGTGCTCCTCCAGCGCGATCTCCTCGAAGAAGCCGAAACGCAGCACCCCCGCGCAGTTGAACAGCACGTCCAGCGCCCCGCCCTCCCCGCAGAAAGCGGCCAGGGCCTGGCTCAGCGCCTCGCCGTCGGTCACGTCGAGTGCCTGGTGCCAGGCGCCGCCCAGCTCGGCGGCCAGGGCCGCCAGCGGCTCTGCGCCCACGTCCAGCAGGCCGACCCGCCAGCCGCGGGCGTGGAACAGCCGGGCGCTGGCCGCGCCGATGCCCGACGCGGCGCCGGTGATCAGAATGTGCTTCATTGGCAGCCCCTCTCTCCAAGAAATCCGGCGACCCGCCGCATCGCCAGCGCGGCGACCTGCAGCAGGCCGCAGTTGATCTGGAACACGTGCCACTGGCCCGGATAGACCTCCAGGCGCAGGTCCAGCCCGGAGCATTCGCGCAGCCCCAGGCTCTGGTTCAGCAGGCGCTCGTCCTCGCCGACCTGCACCAGCAGCGGCGGCAGCCCGGCCAGGTCGGCATGCAGCGGCGACAGCAGCGGCGCGGCGCGATCCACGCCCGGCGGGCAGTAGCCATTCACGCCCTGCTCCACCCAGGCCGTGGTGATCAGCGGGTCGCCACCCGCCGGTTCGTGCCAGGTCGCCCCACTCAGGTCGGTGACCGGCGAGAAGCAGACCAGCGCCGCCGGCCCTGGCAGCCCGGCGTCGCGCAGCCGCAGCGCGGTGGTCAGGGCCAGGTGCCCGCCCGCCGAGTCGCCAGCAATCACGATCCTGTCTGGCGACTGGCCCTGTTCCAATAGCGCGCGGTAGGCATCCAGCGCATCGTCCGCCGCCGCCGGCCAGGGATGTTCAGGCGCCAGGCGGTAGTCCAGGGCGCAGACCCGCGCCCCGGACTGCCTGGCCAGGTGGCTGGTGATCGCCCGGTGGGTGCGCGGCGAGCCGACCATGAAGGCGCCACCGTGCAGGTACAGCAGCACCCAGCCGTTGTCCCGCTCGCCCCTCAGCCATTCGCAGGGCACGCCGCCGAGCACTCCGGGCTCGATACGCACGCCCCGTGCCCGCGGCGCGGTCAGGGTCGCCAGGCGCAGCACCCCGCGCTGCACGCGCGGTGGCACCACGGGGTGCATGCCGCTGCGGAACACCAGCCAGGTACTCGCCCGCAGCCAGCCGGTGAGCAGGCGCTGGCCAAGGCCCGGTCGGGGCAGCTCAGCGGACCAGTTCATAGTCGCTCCAACGCGGCCGGCGCGTGTGGTGACGGTAGCTGAAGGTGAAGCCCGACCAGTTGTTGGTGTGCTTGCCGGCGGCGTTCTTGTACCAGCTGCTGCAGCCCTGCTCCCACACCGAATCGGCGATGTCGCGCTGCACCTGGCGGTTCCAGGCGTCCTGCACGTGGCGGCGCACATCCAGGTAGCGCACGCCCTGGTCGAGCCTGGCGAGGCAGTCCAGCACGTAGGGGAACTGGCTCTCCAGCATGTAGATGATCGAGTTGTGGCCGAGGTTGGTGTTCGGTCCGTAGAGGATGAACAGGTTGGGGAAGCCGCTGACGCTGATGCCCTTGTACGCCTCGGCGCCGTCGCGCCAGGCCTGGTTCAGGTCCAGGCCGCCGAGGCCGCGGATGTGCATCGGCGCCAGGAAGTCGCTGGCGGCGAAGCCGGTGCCGTAAATCAGCACGTCCGCCTCCCGCTCCACGCCGTCGGCGGTGACGATGCCGCGCTCGGTCACCTCGCGGATCGCCTCGTTCACCACCTCCACCCGGGGCTGGCGCAGCGCCGGGTAGTAGTCATTGCTGATCAGGATGCGCTTGCAGCCCAGCGGGTAGTCCGGGGTGAGCTTCGCTCGCAGGCCCGGCTCCGGGACCTGCCGGGCCAGGTGGCGCAGCACCAGCAGGCGCTGCAGCTTCATGACCCACGGCCAGAGGAAGAAGGCCACGCCGCGCGCCTCGTGGAACAGGTACTGCCAGGCCCGGTCGAGCTTCTGCGTCCAGGGCCAGCGCTTCATCAGCGCCAGTTCGAAGGGGCGGTAGGCGCGGTCCGGCTTGGCCATGACATAGGCCGGCGTGCGCTGGAACAGGTGCATCCGGGCGACCTTCGGCACGATCTGCGGCACGAACTGGATAGCACTGGCGCCGGTGCCGATCACCGCCACCCGCTTGCCGGCCAGCTCCACGTCGTGGCGCCAGCGCGCCGAATGGAAGCTCTCGCCGGCGAAGCGCTCCAGCCCCGGCAGCTTCGGGTACAGAGGCCGGTTGAGCTGGCCGCAGGCACTGACCAGCGCCCGCGCGCTGAAGACAGCGCCGTCCGTGGTGGTGACCCGCCACAGGGCGGCCGCCTCGTCGAACCAGGCCTCCGCCACCTCGCTGCGGCAACGGATGTGCGGCGCCAGCCGGTGGCGCTCGATGCACTGGCGCACGTAGGCGAAGATCTCCGGCTGCGGCGCGTAGCGCCGGCTCCAGTCGAGCTTTGGCTCGAAGGAAAAGGAATACAGGTGCGAGGGCACGTCGCAGGCGGCGCCGGGGTAATGGTTGTCGCGCCAGGTGCCGCCGGGTTCCTCGCCCTTCTCGAGGATCAGGAAATCCTCGTGGCCCTGCTGCCGCAGCCGCATCGCCAGGCCGAGGCCGGCGAAGCCGGCGCCGATGATCAGCACGCGCAAGGGTGCCTGCTCGGGAGTGTTGTTGGTCATTGTTATCTCCATGAGCCGCCAATAGTGCGGTCGAGGCCATCCTAGGGCTTTCCCGGCGCCCGGTTTATGGCATAGTCGGCCACAGAATTGTGACTTTCGGACAACCTATGCCCCGCCCTCGCCGCAGCGCCGTCAGCGTCCAGCTACTCACCCAGTACGGCCTGGATCATGGCCTGTCCCTCGATGCCTGCCTGCATGGCACCGGCCTGGACTGGCTGCGGCTGGCCGACCCCGCCGCCGAAGTGGACGCCGAACAGGAGCTGCGCCTGGTGCGCAACCTGATCGCCGCCTGCGGCGCCCGCCCCGGCCTCGGCCTGCCCCTGGGCCGCCGCTACCAGCTCAACAGCTACGGCATCTGGGGCTTCGCCCTGCTCGCCAGCCCGACCTACGGCGACGCCGCGCGCCTGGGCCTGCGCTACCTCGGCCTGACCTACGCCTACCACGGCATGAGGCTGGAAGAGCATGGCGAAGAAGTCCACCTGCTGCTGGACGACCGGGACGTGCCCGAGGAACTGCGCGGCTTCCTGCTGGAGCGCGACCTGGCGGGCATGTTGCAGGTGCTGCGCGAGGTACTGGGCGCCGAGCCGCCGCTGCTGCGGGTGGAACTGCGCCTGCCGCCGCCGGACGACCCCGCCGTGTACCGCGACGAGATCGGCGTGGCGCCGCTGTTCGGCCAGGCCGAGAACCGCTTCGTCTTCCCCCGCTACCTGCTCGACCGGCCCCTGGCCGGCGCCCATCCGCAGGCGGCGCAGCTGTGCGAGGAACAGTGCCAGCGCCTGCTGGCCAAGCGCAGCCAGCACGGCGGCCTGGCCGGGCGCATCCGCGCCCTGCTGCTGGAACGTCCCGGGCGCCTGCCGGATATGGAACAGGTGGCGGCCGGCCTGAACATGAGTTCGCGCACCCTGCGCCGGCGCCTGGACGAGGAAGGCAGCAACTTCCGCCTGCTGCTGGACGAGGTGCGCCAGGCCCTGGCCGAGGAGCTGCTGGCCACCGGCGGGCTGACGCTGGAGGAGATCGCCGAACGCCTCGGCTACGGCGAGGTGTCCAACTTCATCCACGCCTTCAAGCGCTGGAAGGGCGTGGCGCCGCGCCGTTTCCAGCGCGGCGCGTGAGAACCTGTCTACGCGCTGTCGGCCATACGGCGCTGAAAGTCGCCTCAAAATGCTCATTTACACTGCGTAAACTGCGCTTTTTCGGCGACTTTGCCTTGTCTGGCTCTAATTCAGCAGCTCGTAAACAGGCTCTAAACGCTCAGCGTACGGCGCTGCCGCCCGTGGCGCCGGCGGTGTTCTGCAGCAGGCTCTGCGTCGCTACCTGCAGGAAGGCTTCCAGGCGCTTCTGCAACCCGGCCTGGTCATCGTCGCCCTGCACCACCTCGACCCCGGGCTGGGCGCCGAGCTGGTAACGGTACAGCTTGGCCGGCAGGCCCTTGGGCTGCACCAGGATCTTCTCGCCGTTGGCGATGGCCACCGTCTGGTCGCTGCCTGAGGGCTTGATCACGCCGATACCCGGGTCGCCCTCGGGCAGACCGAGCAGGTCGCGGCCCCAGCACTGCTGGCGGGTCTCGCCGCCCAGGCGGGCCATGATGGTCGGCACCACGTCGACCTGGGTGCCGACCGTGTCGCGGCGCTCGCCGAACTTCTCCTGCATGCCCGGGGCGATCAGCAGCAGCGGCACGTTGAAGCGGAACAGGTCCATCTCGGTGAGCTGCTCCGGGCTGCCGAAGCCGTGGTCGCCGACGATCACGAACAGGGTGTCCTGGTAGTACGGCGACTGCTTCGCCTGCTCGAAGAAGCGCCCCAGCGCCCAGTCGGAGTAGCGCATGGCGGTGAGGTGCTGGTTGAACGAGCCACGGTCGGTCACCGGCTCCACCGGTAGGCTTTCCGGCAGTGCGTAGGGGGTGTGGTTGGAGAGCGTCTGCAGCAGCGCGTAGAACGGTTTCTGCGGGTCGAGTTTGGCCAGCTCGGTGGCGGCGCGGTCGAACATGTCCTGGTCGGACACGCCCCAGGTCGGGTCGATGAACACCGGGTCGACGAAATCCTCGCGGCCGATGAAGTTGCGCATGCCCTGGTTGCCGAAGAAGCCGGACTGGTTGTCCCACTGGAAGTTGCCGTTGTAGACGTACAGGTCGTCGTAGCCGCGCGCGCTGAGCTGCTGCGGCAGGCCGGAGAACTTGTGGCTGCCCTCCGGCGTGCGCATCAGGTACTCGAAGCCCGGCAGGTTGGGGAAGCAGGCCATGGTGGCGAACATGCCCTGGTGGGTGTGGGTGCCGTTGGAGAAGAAACGGGTGAACAGCAGCCCCTCCCGGCTCAGGCGGTCGAAGTTGGGCGTGATGTTGGCGTCGCTGCCCAGAGCGCCGACCCAGCGCCCGGCGAAGCTCTCCATCAGGATCACCACCACGTGCCTGACCGGCAGCGTGCCTTCGGCGGCCGGCGTGGAGTCGCGGCGGAGCGCCGCACTGTCGGCATCCACCAGCGTGTCGCGCTCGGTGAGCAGCATCTCGCGCACCGTTTGCAGCGCCTCGTCCTCCGGCATGCTGGCCTTCCAGGCGTTGTCGCGGTGGCTGGAGAAGCTGTTCTCGGCAGCGTCGACCAGGGTCAGCACGCCGTTTAGGCCCAGGTGGTTGGCGAACATCGAGTCGGTGGTGAAGGCGTCGCCCCAGCGCAGGGGCGGCCCCTGCTTGAGGGTGCCGCGCGCCGCGATCACCGCCAACACCAGGCACACGAAGAACACCGCCAGGCGCCAGTACCAGGCCAGCGCGAGCTTGGCCCGGCGAGGCCGGGTGGCGCCTTCCAGCCAGTGGAAGAGCATGCCCAGGGCCAGGGTCGCCAGCGCCCACGCCAGTAGGTAGCGGCCCACCGGGAAGCCGTGCCAGAGCATGCTGGCGACGGTGCCCAGGTCCTCTTCCAGGTACTGGAACACCAGGCTGTTCAGGCGCTGGTGGAACTCGCGGTAGAAGTCCAGCTCGACCACGCCGAGCAGCAGGGTCAGGCTGGCCACCACCGTCAGCCACACCACGTGGGCGGTGCGTGCGGCCATGGCGCGCGGGCTGAGCAGCGACAGCAGCAACGGCGCCACGGCGTACACCACCACCCGCAGGTCGAAGCGCAGGCCGTTGAAGAACGCCTCGAACAGGTCACTGCGGCTGACATCGGCGATCAGCTCGCTGTTGTGATGAAGCAACGCCAGGCGCAGCGACGAGTACATCAGCATCAGCACCAGCGCGCTGGCGAGGGTGAAGGTCAGGTGGCTGGCGAGGTTGGGCTGCAGGCGCGCAGCGGGAATAGCGGAGGAACGGGTGGCGTCCACTGAAGGCATGCTAGGGAAAGTCCAGTCTTTGAAACGGAAGGCATTGTGCCGATTGGGAATTCTCCTGCGCGGCAGGTGAAAATTCCGTCGAGGCAGCAGAAAGACCCATCCCGGCCGACGCGGTTCTGCGCCAGTCGACGACCGGCTGGTCGTGCTGGCGTAGGATGAGGCGGCTTATCCGCCTTTTCCGGCAGCGAAACGGCCGTTCGCCTCGACGTTTTGTCGCGAAGGGTTAGCCGGCGCCGGCCGGACTGGGTAATCTGCCGGCGGGCCATGTGCCATCAATCGGCGAAGCGCGGTCAAGCCGACGCGATCCTCGCCGATACGCTCGATAACGAACAAGAACGGAGCGAGTCCCATGCAGCAAGGGCTGTTAGCCATTCTCATGCCTCAGACCGAGCAGAACCCCAGCGACCAGCTGGTGAGCCGCATGCTCGCCTTCTTCTGCCTGTGCGGCATCACCATCGGCCTGTACAGCGGCATCAAGTGGGCCCGCCTGGGCAACGACGCCCTGGTCCAGGGCTCGCTGCTGCTGATTCTCGGCATGCCGCTGGCGCTGCTGACGCTGCGCCAGGCCTGGCTGCCGGCCCGCGGCGCGGCCAACTTCGCCATGGCGCTGATCAGCAGTTACGCGATGATCCTCATCTACCAGCTCGGCGGGCTCCATTCGGCGCACATCTTCTGGCCGCTGGTAGTGATCAGCTTCGCCTACCTGCTGCTAGGCGGGCGCAGTGCAGCGTTCTGGGGGCTGCTGCAGCTGATCTTCGTATTCTGGCTGATCCGCCTGGATCGCTCCGGCGCCATCCTTCCCCAGTTCGAACTGAGTCCGCGCGACGCGCTGGTCAACGAATACTCGGGCTACCTGCTGCCGGTGATCACCATGTGGCTGGCCCAGTGGTACAGCGCGCGGATGCGCCAGCAGGCGCTGGACGGCGCCGAGCAGCACCTGAAGGAAGCCGAACGGGTCGGCCGGGCCGCGACCAGCGGCGCCGAGCAGCTGGCCAGCCTGCTCGACGAGGTGCGCCTCAGCGCCGGCGATTTGCGCCAGCTCTCCCAGCAGCTCTACCAGACCCTCGACAACATGCGCCAGCGCTGCCAGAGCATCGACGGCGACGTGCAGCGCCAGGCCGACGCCATGCACCAGCTGGACGCGGCCGTGCACGAGGTGCTCGCCAGCCTGGCGCAGAGCACCGAGCACATGCAGCAGCTGAGCCGCGATACCCAGGACAGCAGCGGCCAGGTCAACGCCTGCGCCAGCCGCATGCAGCAGGCCCAGGAGAGCATGCAGGCGATCCAGGCGAGCAACCAGCGCATCGCCGAATCCATGCAGATGATCAGCGCCATCGCCCAGCAGACCAACCTGCTCGCCCTCAACGCTGCCATCGAAGCCGCCCGGGCCGGGGAACACGGCCGCGGTTTCGCCGTGGTCGCCGACGAGGTGCGCTCGCTGTCCCAGCGCAGCAACCAGACCGCCGACACCGTGCAGAGTGTGCTCGGCCAATCCGAGCAGACCGTAGGCACCGGCGCCCGCCAGGTCACCGAGGTGGGCGAGGCGCTGAGCGAGAACGCCGAGCTGACCGCCAGCCTGTCCAGCGCCATCCTTGAGCACAGCCAGGCCCTGGACAACGCCCACCGGCAACTGGTGCAGGTGCGCGACCACAGCGCCGGGCAGCGGGAAGCGAGCCAGCGCCAGCGCGCCGCCAGCGCCGAGCTGCTCGACGCCCAGGAGTCGCTGGTCGACCTGGGCAAGCGCCTGGAGCAACTGTCGCAGCAGTTGCACCAGCGCGTGGAGCAGCGCTGAGCTTGCTCCTGCGGCTATGCCTGGTGCTGGTCGCGCTGCTGGTCGTCGCGGCGACCACGGCGGCGCTGCGCATCGCGCTGCATGATCCTGGCACGCCACCCGCCAGGGCCGACGCGGCCATCGTACTCGGCGCTGCCGTGTGGCAGGACCGGCCCTCGCCGGTCTTCGAGGAGCGGATCAGGCACGGCGTGCGACTGGTCACGGAGGGTGCCGCGGACTACCTGATCCTGACCGGCGGCATCGGTGCCGAGGGCGGCCGCGCCGAGTCGAACGTCGCCCGCCAGTACGCCATTGCCGCCGGCGTGCCAGCCGAGCGCATCCTCACCGAGTCCGCCTCCCGGGTCACCGCCGAGAACCTGGCCGAGGCCTGCGCGCTGATGAAACGCCACGGCCTGGAAAGCGCCCTGCTGGTCAGCGACCCGCTGCACATGCAACGCGCCATGACCCTGGCCGAGGACATCGGCCTGCACGCCCACGCCTCGCCGACGCCCACCAGCCGCTACCGCAGCTGGAACACCAAGGCAGAGTCTCTGGCCTACGAAACCTTCTTCTACCTCGCCCTCCAGGCCCGTCGCCTGGCAGGCCTCGGCCCACGCTGCGCCATGTAGGGTGCGCCACGCGCACCGGCATTTTCCGAACCACGCCTCACGACAGCACGCTGCGATCGAAGATGAAGCCACCGGGCGCCTGCGGCCGATGCGCCAGCAGGTGCTGGGGGCGGCCCATCTTCGGCTGGTTCTTCTCGCCGGTATCGGCGATCCAGCCGTGCTGCTTCATCTTGTCCAGGCGCCCGCGCAGTGTGGTGTGCTGCACCGTCTGGCCCAGCACGGCCTGAAACGCGGTCAGGGCCTCGGTGACGGTGAAGCACGGCGTCAGCAGGTACAGCGGCAGCGAGGTGTACACCGCCTTGCCGGCCAGGCGCTCGGTGGCCTGGGCCACCAACTGGGCGTGGTCGAACGGCAGCGACAGCCGCCCGTCCAGCACCTCCTCCAAGGCGACGAAGCGCAGGTCCTCGCCCGGCAGGCGCACATCGGGAGCCAGCAAAGCGAGGTAGAAGGTCGACAGCGACCAGCCGCGCGGGTCGCGCGCCGCGTTGCCGACCGTGGCCACCTGCTCCAGGTGGGCCGGCACGATCCGCGCCCGGTCCTGCAGGGCACGCCCGGCGGCGGCATCCAGGCTCGCATCGGCGCAGCGGCCGTTGACCAGCACGCCGGGCAGCGCCCACTGGTCCGCGAACGGCTCCTGGGCGCGCCGCCCCAGCAGCAGTTCCAGCCTGCCCGCCTCGCCCAGGCGCAGGGCCACGATGTCCACGCCGGCCAGCACTTCCGCGGATGCCATGCTCCCTCCTCGATGTCAGCGGACTTATTTCATCTTGACGAATAACTCACAACTTTTCACCTCTGCCGGGTAAAACCGCTGGACAACTTATTTCATCAGATGGAATATGTAACCACCTTCACGGCAACGAGGAGTGCCAAGATGAAAATCGCCAGCTTCGACGTCGATGCGCAAAAGGGTTTCACTCCCCTGTGCCCGGACGAGCTGCCGGTTCCCGGCGGCGACGCCATCGCCCCGGCCCTCAACCAACTGGCCGAGCGCGCCAGCCTGCGCCTGGGCAGCAAGGACGCGCACAGCCCGCAGGCCGCCTGGGTGGCACCGAGCCATGCCGAGATGCTCCAGCCCCTGCCGCTGGCCAACGCCGACCTGTCCTGGGTCAGCCACTGCGTGCCAGGCACGCCGGGCTTCGAACTGCTCGACGGCCTGCCCGCTCCGCTGGACTACGACTACTTCGTGTGGAAAGGCGTGGAGCCTGACCTGCACCCCTACGGCGCCTGCTACCACGACCTGGCCGAGAAGCGCAGCACGGGCGCCATCGAGTTTCTCCGGCACAATGGCGTGCAACGCGTGCTGGTCGGCGGCCTGGCCCTGGACTACTGCGTCAAGACCACCGCCCTGCAACTGCGTCGCGCCGGCTTCGCGGTCGACGTGTTCCTGCCGGCCTGCCGGGCCATCGCCGCAGACACCGCCGACAGCGCCTGCGCCGAGATGCGCGCCGCGGGCATCGCCCTGCACGCCAGCCTGGACGAGCTGGACGCAGCGCTGAACCTTGGAGACGACTGAGATGACCGAGAGCGTATTCGCCGAGCGCATCGTGCAGAACCTGCTGGACACCGACTTCTACAAGCTGACGATGATGCAGGCGGTGCTGCACAACTACCCCAACGCCGAGGTCGAGTGGGAATTCCGCTGCCGCAACAGCGAAGACCTGGCGCCCTACCTGGCCGAGATCCGCTACCAGATCGAGCGCCTGGCCGAACTGGAGGCCACCGCCGACCAGCTGGCCTTCCTCGAACGCATCCCGTTCATGAAGCCCGACTTCATCCGCTTCCTCGGCCTGTTCCGCTTCAACCCGCGCCATGTGCAGACCGGCATCGAGGATGGCCAGCTGTGTATCCGCCTGCGTGGCCCCTGGCTGCACGTGATCCTCTACGAAATCCCGCTGCTGGCGATCATCAGCGAGGTGCGCAACCGCTATCGCTACCGCGAAGTGCTACTGGAACAGGCCAGCGAGCGCCTGTACGACAAGTTCGACTGGCTCAAGCGCGAAGCCTCGGCCGCCGAGCTGGACGGTTTCCAGGTCGCCGATTTCGGCACCCGCCGGCGCTTCTCTTACCGGGTGCAGGAGCAGATGGTGAAGATCATGAAGCGCGACTTCCCCGGTCGCTTCGTCGGCACCAGCAACGTGCACCTGGCCCGCGAGCTGGACCTCAAGCCGCTCGGCACCATGGCCCACGAATGGCTAATGGCCCACCAGCAGCTCGGCCCGCGCCTGATCGACAGCCAGATCGCCGCGCTGGACTGCTGGGTGCGCGAGTACCGCGGCCTGCTCGGCATCGCCCTGACCGACTGCATCACCATGGACGCCTTCCTGCGCGACTTCGATCTGTACTTCGCCAAGCTGTTCGACGGCCTGCGCCACGACTCCGGCGACCCGCTGGTGTGGGCGGAAAAGGCCATCGCCCACTACGAGACGCTCGGCATCGACCCCATGAGCAAGACCCTGGTGTTCTCCGACGGTCTCGACTTCGAAAAATCGCTGCAGCTCTACCGTGCACTTTCCGGTCGTATCAACGTAAGCTTCGGCGTCGGCACCCGGCTGACCTGCGACATCCCCGGCGTAGAGCCGATGAACATCGTGATCAAGATGACCGCCTGCAACGGCCAGCCGGTCGCCAAGATTTCCGACACACCGGGCAAGACCCAGTGCCGCGACGAGAACTTCGTCAGCTACCTGAAACACGTTTTCCGCGTATGAGGACCTCGCCATGAGCAACCGCCAAGCCGAAATCGCCGCCGCGCTGGACGTGGTACCGCCCTTTGCCGACGAAGCCGCGCTGGTCGCGGAGATCGAGCGCCGCAAACGCTTCATCAAGGACACCCTGAGAAACGCCGGTCTGAAGGTGCTGGTGCTGGGCATCAGCGGCGGCGTGGACTCCACCACCGCCGGCCGCCTGGCCCAGCTGTCGGTGGAGGAGCTGCGCGCCGAGACCGGCGACCCGGAGTATCGCTTCATCGCGGTCCGCCTGCCCCACGGCACCCAGCACGACGAACACGACGCCCAGGATTCGCTGAAATTCGTCGGCGCCGACGAGAACGACACCGTCAACATCGCCGGCAGCGTGCGCGGCCTGGGTGAGCAGGTCGCGCACCTGCAGAAACTCACGGAGGCCCGCCGCGACTTCGTCAACGGCAATATCAAGGCGCGCATCCGCATGGTCGCCCAGTTCGCTATCGCCAACGCCAACAACGGCCTGGTGATCGGCACGGACCACGCCGCCGAGGCGGTGATGGGCTTCTTCACCAAGTTCGGCGACGGCGCCTGCGACCTGGCCCCGCTCTCCGGCCTGGTGAAGAGCCAGGTACGCGCCATTGCCAAGTACCTCGGCGCGCCCCAGCATCTGGTGCAGAAGACACCGACCGCCGACCTGGAGGAATTGCGCCCGGGCAAGCCGGACGAAGAGGCCCACGGCGTGACCTATGCCGAGATCGACGCCTTCCTGCATGGCGAGAAGGTCAGCGACGAGGCCTACACCACCATCGTGCGCACCTACGACAACACCCGCCACAAGCGCGAGCTGCCGCTGGTTCCCTGACCTGGGCCGAACCTGTCTTCCCGGATTGCATCCGGGCTACACGGCCATCCGTGCCCGCCTCAATGGCGGGCAACGGGCACGGGCGGCGGCTGATCGGGGATGGTCGGCTCGCCCGGGGGCGGCGGCAGGTCCGGCTCGTGAGGCAGGTCCGGGGTATCCGGGTCGGGCTGTCCGGGAATCGTGCCGTTCTGTGCCCAGGCCCGAGGGGAAATCGTTGCTGCAAACATGGTGTGAGGTCCTCCGCTGTGAACTCTGAGGGTAGAGTTCGGCCGGGCGGAAGAAATTCAAGGATTTGGCGAGGGGGCGAATCCTGGCTGTCAGGCCCCGTAGATATCGAAGGCAAGGTCGAGGCCCAATTCTGCCAGCCGGCCCATCTGGGAGGGAGAGAGCGTCGGTCCTCCATGCCCGCACGCGGACATCCAGTAGCAGCTCAGGTGCATCTCGCAGCCCTTCTCCCGCAGCAGGCACAGCGCTTCCGCCCTGCCTTCCAGGCGATCGAGAATCCAGTCGATATGGCGGCGGACATCCCCCGAGGACACTTCATCCCTGGACAACAGGAACCAGGCGCTGAGCTTTGCCGGGCGGCCCGCTCGCGGCGAGTCCGCAACGTGCGGACATTCGCCTACCCTCTGCCAGTTCGTGGGCTGGACGCCGAGGCAGGAAGTCACGAGATCGGGATCGACCGAGCCCGTATAGATGCACAGCGCGACGTGGGTGCTCTCGCATGCCGCGTAATCGTCGACATAGGCCAAGAGGCTAGTCGTCCCTGTCTTCGTAGCGCTCCCATGCCCCACCCACATGGGTTCTTTCAGCCCCCATGTCCACGGGCAGGTCGGCCAGTTCCTCGAGCGTCGGGTCCATCGCCAGCAGATGGGCGACTCCGACCAGCTGGAGCTGATCCAGGGTGTCAGCGCAGGTGAAGTCGTGGTTCTTCCAGTGGCAGTACATCTGCCAGTCGCCGCCGGCGCGGGACACGAACAGCACGGGTCTGGCGCCGGAAACCACGCAGGGGCAAGCGATGGTACCGAGCTGCTTCGGATACGGCATGGACCGGCCCTCTTGCTCCAGCGATCAGGTCTTCGGCAGGGTTACGCCGGTCTGGCCCTGGTACTTGCCGCCCCGGTCCGCGTAGGACACTGCGCAAGCCTCATCGGACTGCAGGAACAGCATCTGCGCCACGCCCTCGTTGGCGTAGATCTTCGCCGGCAGGTTGGTGGTGTTGGAGAACTCCAGGGTCACGTGGCCTTCCCACTCCGGCTCCAGCGGGGTGACGTTGACGATGATGCCGCAGCGCGCATAGGTGCTCTTGCCCAGGCAGATGGTCAGCACGTCGCGCGGGATACGAAAGTATTCGACGGTACGGGCCAGGGCGAAGGAGTTTGGCGGGATGATGCAGACGTCGCTGTTGATGTCGACGAAGCTCTTCTCGTCGAAGTTCTTCGGGTCGACCACGGCCGAGTGGATATTGGTGAATACCTTGAATTCGGCGGCGCAGCGCACGTCGTAGCCATAGCTGGAGACGCCGTAGGAGATCAGGCGCTCACTGCCCTCGGTGCGCACCTGGCGCTCGACGAAGGGCTCGATCATTCCGTGTTCCTGGGCCATGCGGCGAATCCACTTGTCCGATTTGATGCTCATGGCGGCGTCCTGAAAGCAGTGGCTGAAAAATGATCGCGCATATTACCGGGGTCACAGCTTCGCGCAAAGGCCGTCCCGGCCGGCTGCACGCATATCCTAGATCCCCGTCATCCCCGCGCAGGCGGGGACCCAGAAACACCGCGCATGGATTCTCGCGTGCGCGGGAATGACGGAATTCACAGGCTCTTCACCCGATTGCAAGGGCCAGTCGACGGAACGGGGCCGCGGGCCTTAAGCTGCGCGCCTGCTCAATCCACGGAAGGATACCCTCATGTTCAGGCTCGCCCGTTCCACGCTCTACCTCAAGCTCGGCGCACGGCGCCTCAGCGGCCTGCACCTGCCCTCGGGCAAGGCATTCGACGAGCTGCCGATGCTGGCCATCGAGCACGCCCGCGACGGCTCGCGCAAGGGCGTCGCCATGGGCACCGAGGCCCTGAAGCTGCAGGAGCGGTCGGAAATCCGCATCGTCAACGGCTTCGATCACCCACGCACGCTGCTGGCCGACTTTCCCGTCGCGGAGCAGACGATGAAGCTGTTCCTCCGCCGCTGGCGCCCGCGCTTTCCCTGGAACCGCCCTCCCGTGCTGGTCCTGCACCCACGGGAGCGCCTGGAAGGCGGGCTGACCCAGGTGGAAATCCGCGCCTTCACCGAGCTGTTCACGGCCAACGGCATCCGCACGCTGTATATCTGGACCGGCCGCGAGCTGACCCCCGAGGAACTGCGCGACCTGGCGTTCCCCACCGCAGAGGGAACGCTGATCGCGCACTGAGGCTCAGTCGTCGCTGATCTCGATGATCGGCATGGCGCCGCTGCCCAGGCCGCCCTGGGCGATGCGCGCGCCAACGCTGCGGGCCGTGGCCTGGTAGATCATGGCGATCTGGCTCTCGATGTCGGCCACCACGGTCGGCTTGCCGCCGTCAGCTTGCATGCGGATGGCCATCGACAGCGGCAGCGAGGCCAGCAGGTCGACGCCGTATTGGGCGGCCAGCTTCTCGCCTCCGCCTTCGCCGAACAGATGCTCGGCGTGACCGCAGTTGGAGCAGATGTGCACGGCCATGTTCTCCACCACGCCCAGCACCGGAATGTTGACCTTGCGGAACATCTCCACGCCCTTGCGCGCGTCCAGCAGGGCCAGGTCCTGCGGGGTGGTGACGATCACCGCGCCGGCCACTGGCACCTTCTGCGCCAGGGTCAGCTGGATGTCGCCGGTGCCCGGCGGCATGTCGACGATCAGGTAGTCCAGCTCGTCCCAGGCGGTCTGGGTCACCAGCTGCAGCAGCGCGCCGGAGACCATCGGCCCGCGCCACACCACCGGGGTGTTGTCGTCGGTGAGGAAGGCCATGGACATCACCTGCACGCCGTGGGCCTCCAGCGGCACGAAGAACTTCTGGTCGCGTACCTTGGGCCGGGTGCCCTCGGGGATGCCGAACATGATGCCCTGGCTGGGGCCGTAGATATCGGCGTCGAGAATGCCGACGCGCGCGCCCTCACGGGCCAGCGCCAGGGCCAGGTTGGCCGCGGTGGTGGACTTGCCCACCCCGCCCTTGCCGGAGGCCACGGCGATGATGTTCTTCACCCCGGCCAGCGCCGGCACCTGCTCCTGGGCCTTGTGCGGCTCGATCACCACGTCCACCTGCACCTGGGCCGACTCCACGCCGTCCAGCCCCTCCAGCGCCATCTGCAGCATCTGCGCCCAGCCGCTCTTGAACAGCCCGGCGGCATAGCCCAGCTCAAGGCGCACGGCGACCTTGCCGCCCTGGATGTCGATTTCGCGCAGGCAGCCGGCGGAAACCGGGTCCTGGTTCAGATGGGGATCGGTGAACTGGCGCAGGCGGGCTTCGACCGCTTCGCGGGTGACGGCGCTCATGGGCAACTCCGAAAGACTGAGCAAAACAGGCGGGCATCTTACAGCAGGGCGGAAAACCACCGTAGGTCCTTTTCGCCGCAGCGGGTCATCGGGGCGCGCGGGTGAAAAAAAACCGCCGCGCCTATATAGTGGCCGACTTCCCTCGGTTCACCTGTACGGCCCGCTCACCATGTCCGAAGCCCGCAAGATACTCGTCACCAGCGCCCTGCCCTACGCCAACGGCTCGATTCACCTCGGCCACATGCTCGAGTACCTGCAGACCGACATGTGGGTGCGCTTCCAGAAGCTGCGCGGCAACCAGGCCATCTACGTCTGCGCCGACGACGCCCACGGCTCGGCCATCATGCTGCGCGCCGAGAAGGAAGGCATCACGCCGGAACAGCTGATCGACAACGTGCGCGCCGAACACATGGCCGACTTCGCCGACTTCCTGGTGGACTTCGACAACTACCACTCGACCCACTCGGAAGAGAACCGCGAGCTGTCCGCCGCCATCTACCTGGCGCTGCGCGACCGGGGCCACATCGCCACCCGCGCGGTGACCCAGTACTTCGACCCCGAGAAAGGCATGTTCCTGGCCGACCGCTTCATCAAGGGCACCTGCCCGAAATGCGCGGCCGAGGACCAGTACGGCGACAACTGCGAGAAGTGCGGCGCCACCTACGCGCCCACCGAGCTGAAGAACCCGAAATCCGCCATCTCCGGCGCCACCCCGGTGCTCAAGGAGTCCCAGCATTTCTTCTTCAAGCTGCCGGACTTCGAGGCCATGCTCAAGCAGTGGACCCGCTCCGGCACCCTGCAGGAGGCCGTGGCCAACAAGATCGCCGAATGGCTCGACGGTGGCTTGCAGGAGTGGGACATCTCCCGCGACGCGCCCTACTTCGGCTTCGAGATTCCGGACGAGCCGGGCAAGTACTTCTACGTCTGGCTGGACGCGCCGATCGGCTACATGGCCAGCTTCAAGAACCTGTGCGCACGCCGCCCGGAGCTGGACTTCGACGCCTTCTGGGGCAAGGACTCGACTGCCGAGCTGTACCACTTCATCGGCAAGGACATCGTCAACTTCCACGCCCTGTTCTGGCCGGCCATGCTCGAAGGCGCCGGCTACCGCAAGCCGACCGCGGTCAACGTGCATGGCTACCTGACGGTCAACGGCCAGAAGATGTCCAAGTCGCGTGGCACCTTCATCAAGGCGCGCACCTACCTGGACCACCTGAACCCGGAATACCTGCGCTACTACTACGCCTCCAAGCTCGGCCGCGGCGTGGACGACCTCGACCTGAACCTCGAGGACTTCGTGCAGAAGGTCAACTCCGACCTGGTCGGCAAGGTGGTCAACATCGCCAGCCGCTGCGCCGGCTTCATCCACAAGGGCAATGCCGGCGTGCTGGTCAACGCCAACCCCGAGCCTGAGCTGTGGCAGGCCTTCCAGGCCGCCGCGCCGAGCATCGCCGACGCCTACGAGGCCCGCGACTTCTCCCGCGCCATGCGCGAGATCATGGCCCTGGCCGACCGCGCCAACGCCTGGATCGCCGACAAGGCGCCCTGGGCGCTGAACAAGGTCGAGGGCAAGCAGGCCGAGGTGCAGGAAATCTGCGCCCTGGGCATCAACCTGTTCCGCCAGCTGGTGATCCTGCTCAAGCCGGTGCTGCCGAACCTGGCCCGCGACGCCGAGGCCTTCCTCAACGTCGCTCCGCTGGGCTGGACCGACCTGGCCACGCCGCTGGCCGACCACCAGCTGAACCCGTTCAACCCGCTGCTGACCCGCATCGAACCCGCGAAGATCGAAGCCATGACCGAAGCCTCCAAGGAAGACCTCGCCGCCGAAGCCTCCAAGCCCCAAGGCAATGGCGAACTGGCGAAAGACCCGCTGGCCGCCGAGATCAACTTCGACGCCTTCGCCGCCGTGGACCTGCGCATCGCCCTGATCGAGAAGTGCGAGTTCGTCGAGGGCGCCGACAAGCTGCTGCGCCTGTCGCTGGATATCGGCGACGAGAAGCGCAACGTGTTCTCCGGCATCAAGTCCGCCTACCCGGACCCGAGCAAGCTGGAAGGCCGCCTGACCCTGTACGTGGCCAACCTGGCACCACGCAAGATGAAGTTCGGCGTCTCCGAGGGCATGGTCCTGGCCGCCGGCCCGGGCGGCGAGGAAATCTACCTGCTCAGCCCGGACAGCGGCGCCAGGCCCGGCCAGCGGGTGAAGTAGCAAGCTGCAAGCTGCAAGCTGCAAGCTGCAAGCTGCAAGAATCAGTGTACAGGCTGAAACTCCGTCAAATGCTTTTCCGCTTTTACTTGCAGCTTGTGGCTTGCGACTTGAGGCCGCCTCTATGACCGACTTCCTCTTCGCCCTGATCGGCGCCGCGCTGGTCAGCAACCTGATTCTCGGCCTGCCGCTGGCCGCCGACGCCCTGCGCCATGCCCGCGTCCAGGCCCTGGGCCCGGCCGGCGCGCTGCTGATCCTGTTCGCCGCGCCAGTGTCCTGGCTGGTGCAGCAGGCACTGTCGGCAACGGGGCTGGCCTACCTCCACCTGCTCGCCTGCCTGCCGTTGCTGGCCGGTCTGGGCTGGCTCTCCCTGGCCCTGCTGGCGCGCCTGCGCCCCGCGCTGGACCTGACCGGCCTGTGGCCGCTGCTGCTCGGCAACGGCCTGGGCGCCATGGTCCTGGCCACAACCCTGGACGATTTCGCCAGCTCGATGGCGCTCGGTATCGGCGGCGGATTGGGCTTCTGGCTGGTGCTGCAGCTGATGAGCGACCTGATCGAACGCACCGGGCGCTGCGACGTGCCCGCCGCCTTCCGCGGCGCGCCGATCCTGCTGGTGGTCGCCGGCCTCACGGGCCTGGCCTTCCTCGGCTTCGGCGGCCTGGGGGCGGCATGAACCAGACGATGCTCCCGGTGCCTGTTGCTGGCGCAATCCTGCTGTTGTGGGAGCGGACTTGTCCGCAAGCTTCTAGCTGCCATTACCCAAGCTTCGCGGCCAAGTCCGCTCCCACAGGTGCGCTCCCCCGAGTGTCTGCGGGTGCATGGCCATGAACAACGCCCTGCGCATCGACGCGCGCGTCCAGGCCATCGACGCCCTGCTGCCGCAGACCCAGTGCGGCAAGTGCGGCCATCCGGGCTGCAAGCCCTACGCCGAGGGCATCGCCGCCGGCGAGGCGATCAACAAGTGCCCGCCCGGCGGCACCGCCACCATTCACGCCCTGGCCCAGTTGCTCGCGGTGCCGGAACTGCCGCTGGAACTGCCGGAAGTACCGCCGCAGATCGCCCTGATCCGCGAGGCCGAGTGCATCGGCTGCACCAAGTGCATCCAGGCCTGCCCGGTGGACGCCATCGTCGGCGCGGCCAAGCTGATGCACACTGTGATCCGCGACGAATGCACCGGTTGCGAACTGTGCGTGGCGCCCTGCCCGGTGGACTGCATCGACATCCTGCCGCTGGCCGCCGCGCAAGCGCAGCAGCAGCGCGAGCGTGCCGACCAGTTCCGCCGTCGCCACGAGGCCCACCTCGCCCGCCTTGCGCGCGACGAGGCCAGGCGCCAGGCCGAGCGTGCCGCCCGCGCGCCCGTCGTGGTGGTGGCCGCTCCGACGCCGCCACCGGCCGGCGGTGACGACGCCTACAAGCGCCTGAAGATCGAGGCGGCCATGGCCAAGGTGGTGCTGGCCAAGGCCGAGAAGCAGCTGGCCCAGCGCGGCAATCCCGAGCTGCAGCGCCAGGTGGACGAACTGCGCCGCGCCGCCGAGCGGGCCCAGCAGGCCTTCGACCAGGCCACCCCGCCGGCCCCGGCCGCGCCCAGCGCGGGCGTCGCCGCGCTCAAGCAGGCGAAGATTCAGTTCGCCCTGCGCCGCGCCGAGCTGGACAAGGCCCTGCGCCAGGGCGCCGACGACGCCACGGTGCAGGCGCTGCGCCGGGCGCTGGACGCCGCGGCGCAGGCCCTGCATGCCGCCGAGGACGCCAGCGGCAAGCCGGCGCCCGAGCTGGTGCGCGTCGACAAGCGGCCGGTCGATCCCGCGCTGCGCGAGCTGAAGACCGAGCACGCCTATGCCCGCGCCGAGCTGCAGCGCCTGGAGCGACGCCTGGCGGCCAACGCCGCGGCGGTCGAGGCCGACGTCCTGCAGCGGGCCCGCCAGCGTCTGGCAGATGCGGAGCGACGCCTGCATGACCACCAGCAGCCCTGAACTCACCTTCGACCCGCGCCCGGCCATGCAGCGGGTGCTGCTCGCCTGCCTGCCCGGCGCCATGGCCCTGCTCTGGTTCAACGGCTGGGGACTGCTGATCCAGCTGCTGCTGGCCGCCCTTACCTGCTGCGCCTGCGACCTGCTAGCCCGGCGCCTGCGTGGCCGGCCACGCCACGACGGGCGCCACAGCCTGTTCGGCCAGCCGCTGCTGGCCGAGGGCAGCGGCCTGGTCACGGCCTTGCTGCTGGCCCTGGCCCTGCCCGGCTACGCGCCCTGGTGGCTGACAGTCGCCAGTGCCGCCTTCGCCAGCCTGTTCGGCAAGGCGCTGTTCGGCGGCTTCGGCCACAACCCGTTCAACCCCGCCATGCTCGGCTACGCCTTCGCCCTGGTGGCCTTCCCGGCGCAGATGGTGCACTGGCCCGCGCCGGGCGGCGGACACGACCTGCTGGCCGGCCTGCAGCAGATATTCGCCATAGGCCCCGGCCTGCCGGACGGCTGGAGCCAGGCCACCGTGCTGGACAGCCTGCGCCACAACGACCGCCTGACCGTCGACGAACTGTTCGCCAGCCACCCTGCCTTCGGCGGCATCGGCGGGCGCGGCGCGGAATGGGTCAACCTGGCGTTTCTCGCCGGCGGCCTGTTCCTCCTGCAGCAGAAGACCATCCGCTGGCAGGCGCCGGCCGGCATGCTCGGCGCCCTGTTCGTCGCCAGCCTGCTGTGCTGGAACGGCTCCGGCTCGGACTCCAACGGCTCGCCGCTGCTGCACCTGTTCAGCGGCGCCACCATGCTCGGCGCCTTCTTCATCGTCACCGAGCCGATCAGCGGCGCCGACAGCCCGCGCGGGCGGCTGTACTTCGGCATCGGCGTCGGCCTGCTGACCTATGCCATCCGCACCTGGGGCGGCTACCCGGACGGCCTGGCCTTCGCTGTGCTGCTGATGAACCTGTGCGTCACCCGCCTGGACCGCCTGGGAGCGCCGCGATGAAGCGCACCGCGCCGCTGCTGCTGGCGATCGCCCTGCTCGGCGCCGGGCTGCTCGCGCTGCTCCAGCACTTCGCCGCGCCGCGCATCGAGGCCCAGCGCCAGGTCGCCGCCGAGCGCGCCCTGCTCGACCTGCTGCCCGCCGGCAGCTACGACAACCGTCCGCTGCAGCAGCCCATCGCACTGCCAGCCGGAGGCCTGCTGGGTAACGCCCGCGCGCAGCAGGGCCATCTCGCCACCCTCGGCGGCCGGCCCAGCGCCGTGTTGCTGCCGGTCGACGCGCGCGGCTACGAGGGGCCGATCCGCCTGCTTGTAGCCATCGACGCGGATGGCCGGCTGCTCGGCAGCAAGGTGCTGCAGCAGCAGGAAACCCCAGGCCTGGCCGACCTCCTGACGCCCGAGCGCGCCCGCTGGCTGCGCGGCTTCGACGGCAGGACGGCGACCGACGGCGAAGCCGCCTGGACCCTGCGCGCGGACCAGGGCGAAGTCGACCAGATCGCCGGCGCCACGGTCACCTCCCGCGCGGTCACCGAGGCCCTGCGGCGCGCCCTGCGCTTCTTCGATGCCGAGCGCGACCGGCTGCTGGAGACCCGACCATGAAACGAGCCCTGCCACTGCTCGCCCTGGCCCCCCTGCTGGGCGCCACCGACCTGCTGGTCAAGGGCCTCGGCATCGGCGTCGCCGGCCTGCTGGTGACCACGCTCTGCGGCCTGGCGCTGGCGCCCCTGCGCGGGCGGCTGGCGGGCAACGCCCTGCTGCTGGCGGCCCTGCTGCTGGGCGGCATCCTGGCCAGCGCCGCCAGCCTGGTCCTGCAACTGCTCAGCGCCGAACTGGCGAGCGCGCTGGCACTGTTCCTGCCGCTGCTGATTCTGCCCTGCCTGGCGCTGGCCCTGGGCGATTCCACGGGCGCCCTGGCGGGACTCCGGCCCGGCCTGCTGTTCGCCCTGGCCGCCGTGCTGCTCGGCGCGCTGCGCGAGACGTTCGGCCATGGCAGCCTGTTCGCCCACGCCGACTGGCTGCCGGGTCCGGCGCTCAGTGGCTGGCAATGGTCGAGCGGCATGCCGTTGCTGACGCACGCCGCCGGCGCCTTTATCCTGCTCGGCCTGTTGCTCGCCCTGTTCCGCCATTTCAACCAAGACGACGCCCGATGAACGCCGCCAAGCGCTACGAGATCTTCCGCCGCCTGCGCGAAGACAACCCCGAACCCAGGACCGAACTGGCCTACACCACTCCCTTCGAGCTGCTGATCGCGGTGATCCTCTCCGCCCAGGCCACCGACGTGGGCGTGAACAAGGCCACGGCCAGGCTGTATCCGGTGGCCAATACCCCGGAAGCCATCCATGCCCTAGGCGTGGAGGGCCTGAGCGAGTACATCAAGACCATCGGCCTGTACAACAGCAAGGCGAAGAACGTCATCGAGACCTGCCGCATCCTCGTCGAGAAGCACGGCAGCCAGGTGCCGGACAACCGCGAGGACCTGGAGGCGCTGCCCGGCGTCGGCCGCAAGACCGCCAACGTGGTGCTCAACACCGCCTTCCGCCAGCCGACCATGGCGGTGGACACCCACATCTTCCGGGTCAGCAACCGCACCGGTATCGCGCCCGGCAAGAACGTGCTGGAAGTGGAGAAGAAGCTGCTCAAGTTCGTGCCCGGAGAGTTCCTGCTGGACGCCCACCACTGGCTGATCCTGCACGGGCGCTACGTCTGCCAGGCGCGCAAGCCGCGCTGCGGGGCCTGCCGGATAGAGGATCTGTGCGAATACAAGGCAAAGACTTCGGACGATTGACGAGCCATTGAATCGACCAATGCGTCGATTGAAAAAATCTTTTTTACCGACCCCTGCTTTGCCGCTATAAGGTGCGCCATCAGCCTCCGAACCTTTGGAGTGGGCCTATGAGCACCGGCAAAGAAGAACTCGAACTCGAAGACGATTTCGTCGCCGAAGACAGCGAAGACGCTGGCGAGCGTACCGTGGAGGTCGCCAAGACCAACCTGACCAAACGCCGCATCATCGACAACCTGCTCGACGAGCGCCGCCTGCAGAAGCAGCTGAGCGACTACGACTACGATTTCTGAGCCTTCGGCCACCCTCTCGCAGAGGGACTGAATCCAATCCACACCCTGCCCCGGCAGGGTGTTTTTTTGGCTCCGTCATTGGCTGTGGCGGTATTGCCGTAGGGTGCGCCGTGCGCACCGGCAAGCCCATGTACGTCCTTGGTGCGCGCGGCGCACCCTACGGAGCATGAGCGCTCTGCCCTTCGCCAAGCCCTGCCAAGCGCTCCTCCAGCCCCACCAGGGCGTGGTTGATGGAGATGCAGTTGTCCAGCATCTCCTCCATTTTCGGTTGCAGTTCGAGGGTGAGTTCGGAGACGCCGCTGCGCAGGAACCAGCGCGACATCAGCTGCATCGAGTCCGCCAGGGCGACCTGGTTCTGGTGCAGCAGCCATACGACGGCGAGCAACGCTTGCTGATCTTTCACCTGTCGGCTCCGGGAAATTGGCCTTCGCCAAGATCGGACGTAGGCGGCGAACATGCCATACCCCGATGGTGATACCTCTCTCTCTTCATAAAAATTGACGAGAATCATTATCGATAATCCTCAACCTTCCTACGCTGGCCCGGTCATCTCCGAACCGGAAACCCAGCGCATGAAGACCTCTACCCTGCTGCCCCTGATCGCCCTCTTCGCCGCCGCCTCCGCCAGCGCCAAGGAATACCCCATCGGCGAGCCCCAACAGTGCGCCGGCATGGAGGTCGGCGCCGTGTACCTGCAGCCGATCGAGATGGACCCGCCCGGGATGATGCGCCCGGCGACCGAGTCCGACGTGCACATGGAGGCCGATATCAGCGCCCTGGAAAGCAACCGTCACGGCTTCCAGGAAGGCAGCTTCGTTCCCTATCTGTCCATCAGCTACACCCTGCAGCGGGTGGGCAGCGACAAGCTGATCCAGGGCGAATTCCACGCCATGGTCGCCAGCGACGGCCCGCACTACGGCGACAACGTGAAGCTGGATGGCCCCGGCAAGTACCGGCTCACCTACCGCGTCGCCGCGCCCGGTGGCGGCCATCACGCCTTCGGCCGCCACACCGACAAGGAAACCGGCGTGGCGCCCTGGTTCGAGCCCTGCGAGCTGGAATACAACTTCACCTACGCCGGCATCGGCAAGAAAGGTGGCTACTGAGCAGCGGCGAGCCAAT
>NZ_JAOEEE010000037.1:0-44823 GCF_029837675.1 Pseudomonas sp. GD04015
TCGGGCTCCAAACAGGCCACAATAGAGCTCGCACCTTGAGAATAAAATTCCGTAGGGACTAGGTGTACCGTTGTGATTAATCTGCGGCCAAAGCAGCCCTCTCACAACACCTACTTCGGCGATAAGAGAGATGCTCGCGAAAGACTACTAGCGGCTATAAGCAGTCAGTCATGATCTTCGCTTCTGAAGCCACAAAGTCAGCCCAGCAGTGATCGCTTCTCTACAAGGAAGTCGATCAACGCTCTCACCTTGGCCGGCATCTGCGCACGTGTAGGGGCGTAGAGGTAGAAGCCAGGGAAAGACGGGCACCAGGGTTTTAGTACCCTCACCAGTTCCCCCGACTCCAGTTGCTCAAGCACGCAGATATCGAGGTACTTGATCAGACCGACGCCCTGGATGGCAGCCTTGAGCATGCTCTCGTCATCGTTGAACACCACACTGCCGCTCGGCTCGAACACCTGGGTATGCCCATCGCCATCCGGCTCGGTGAACGACCAGCGATCCAGCGTGCCGCTACTGGTGAAGCGATACGCCAGACAGTTGTGCTGGCCGAGTTCCGCTGGCGTCTGTGGAATACCGTAGCGCTTGAAGTAGGCCGGCGAGCCTACAACTGCCATCTCGATACGCGGGGTAATCGGCACGGCCACCATGTGTTCGTCCAGACTCTCGCCCAGGCGAATTCCGACATCGGCACCGTCAGCGATGATGTTGGAGATGCCGTCATTGAGCACCATCTCCAGACGCAGTCCCGGATAGCGGGCGAGAAACTCGCCCAGGTACGGCTCCAGCAAGGTGCGTGCGGCGATGCGCGAGGCATTCACTCGGATCAGACCGGTGGGTGCGGCCTGCACCTCCCCCAACTCGGTGACTGCCGTATCGATCATCTTCAGGGCCGGGGCCAAGGCATCGAACAGACGCTGGCCTTCTTCAGTCAGCGACATGTCTCGTGTGGTGCGATGCAGCAGCCGCACGTTGAGCTGTTGCTCCAGGCTTTTGAGGTGCTGTGACAACGCTGCACGGGACATATCCATCTCGGTCGCCGCCTTGGTAAAGCTGCGGTGACGAGCGATATGGACGAACCAGGCCAACGCTGGGAGCAACGAGGGATTGATCGACATTGTTAAGGATTCCTAACGTCTCATGTCGAGTTTTGCATATTTTTCTAAAACAAACCTGGGCCTAGGATAACTCCATCGAGCGACACCCGGACGCTCAATACTGGAGCCCAGATCATGCAGAAAGTCAGCATCCCCACCCTCAACGGCCAAGGCATCACTCTTGCCGCCGTCATCCATCAACCGGCTGGTTTTGATGCCAGCAAACAGTATCCGATCATCGTCGTCGCTCATCCGGGCGGGGGTGTGAAGGAGCAGGCTTCCGGTCTGTATGCGCAGAAGCTGGCTGAACAGGGATTGCTGGCCATCGCCTTCGATGCCTCCTACCAAGGCGAGAGCACCGGTGTGCCGCGCCAGCTGGAGAACCCCTATATCAGTGCAGTGGTCGACTACCTGACCACGCTGCCTTACGTCGATGCGGCTCGTATCGGTGCGATGGGCATCTGTGCCGGCGCCGGCTACACCGCCAATGCGGCGATCAACGACCGTCGCATCAAGGCTGTCGGCACGGTCAGCGCCGTCAACATTGGTCAGATGTTCCGCAATGGCTGGGAAAACACCGTCAAGGATGCCGATGCCCTGTCGTACATCGAGCACGGTTCTCAGGCACGTAGCAGCGACGCCAAGAGCGCTGAGCTGGCGACCCTGCCGCTGGCACCGATGCGCGAAGAAGATGCGCCGAACGAAGAACTGCGCGAGGCCTGGGAGTATTACCACACCCCGCGCGCGCAGCACCCCAATGCACCGGGCTTCATGACTGCGCGCAGCCTGCCGCAGATCATCACCTACGACGCCTACCACAAGGCCGAGGCTTTCCTGACCCAGCCGTTGCAGATCGTGGCGGGCACCCAGGCGGGTAGCAAATGGATGAGCGATGACCTCCTGGCGCGTGCCGCCAGCAGCGACAAGAGCATGCACCTGATCGAGGGGGCCAACCACATGTCGCTGTACGACAAGCAGCCCTATGTGGACGAAACCGTCGCGGTACTGACCCAGTTCTTCCAGACCCGCCTGTAATCCACCCACCGATTGAGAGCAGCCGAGCCCTTCCCGCCGGTTGCCCAGGAGACCACCCCATGAACAATATCCAGCACGTCACCTACCGCAACCTCGGCTGGGACAGCGCAGCCGACTTGTACCTGCCAACGGATTTTGACCAGAGCAAAACCTATCCCGCTATCGTCAGCACCCACCCGATTGGCAGCTGCAAGGAGCAGACCTCGGGGAGCGTTTATGCCCGTCAGCTAGCACAGGCTGGCTTCGTGGTACTGGCATTCGACGCCAGCTTCCAGGGTGCCAGCGGCGGTGAGCCACGTTTTATCGAAGACCCGGCCATTCGCGTCTCCGACATTCGCTTCGCCATCGATTACCTGGTGACGCTGCCCTATGTGGATGAGAACCGCATTGGCGCCATTGGTGTGTGTGGGGGTGGTGCTTATACCGTCAGTGCTGCCATCACCGACCATCGGATCAAGGCGCTCACATCGATTACCGGAGTGAACTTCGGGCGCCTGATGCGTGAGGGGTTTACCCAGTTCGATCCGGTAGGTGCATTGACGGCCATGGCCCAACAGCGCACGGCGGAAGCCAAGGGCGCGGCGCGCCACGTCATCAACTATCTGCCTGAATCGGTCGAAGCGGGCAAGCAGGCAGGCCTGACCGATATCGATGTGCTGGAAGCCACCGACTACTACAAGTCAGCGCGTGGTCAGCAGCCCAATGGTGCCACCAGCGGTCTGTTCTCCTTCAACAGCGCGGCAATTGCCTGGGATGCCTTTGCCCACGCCGAAACTCTGCTGACCCAACCCTTGCTGGTGGTCATCGGTGATAAGCCCGGCGCCTTCGGTGCCTATCGCGATGGCTGGGAGATCTACGGACGGGCGGCGTCGAAGGCCAAGCAGATCTTTGTGGCCGAAGGCTGGTCGCACTATGACCTTTACGATCAGCCGGAGCCGGTCGCCCTGGCCATGGCGCAAGTCATCCCCTTCTTCAAACAACACCTGTAATCAGAGCAGAAGCTGATATGAAAAAGGTACTCATCCTCGGCGCCAGCGGGCAGATCGCCCACCGGGTGGCCCGGGGTCTGGGGCAGAAAAATGACGTGCAGCAGACCTTGCTGCTGCGCAACCCCAAGAAATTAAGCGGCGAGGAGCCGAACAACGCACAAGTGGTGATCGGCGATGTCCTCGACAGGACGCTGCTGCGCCAGGTGATGGCCGGGCAGGACATCGTCTACGCCAATCTGGCCGGTGAAGACCTGGACAAGCAGGCCCAGGCCGTCATCGCAGCCATGCAGGCCACCGGGGTGAAGCGCCTGGTGTTCGTCCTGTCCTTGGGCATTTATGACGAGGTTCCCGGCACGTTCGGCGAGTGGAACCGCGCCACCATCGGTGAGGACCTCAAACCCTACCGCCGCGCCGCGGATGCCGTAGAAGCCTCGGGCCTGGACTTCACCATCCTGCGCCCGGCCTGGCTGACCGATGAGGACGAGGTGGACTACGAGATCACCGCCAGAAACGAGCCGTTCAGGGGCACCGTGGTCTCACGCCGGAGCGTGGCCGAACTGATCGTGCAGATCATCACAGCCCCTCAGTTGCACGTGAATGCCAATCTGGGCGTGAACAAACCTAACACTGAGGGCGACAAGCCCTACTTCATGTAACGCGAGGCCGACGATGCTCAAGTGGATTGCCTTGCTGCTGGGCCTGCCTGTTGCGCTGGCGGTGCTGGTGTTGCTGGCCGTTACCTGGATCGAGAGCCGTCAGGCGCGCAAGCTGGAAGGTGAGCAGCCTTATAGCGGTCAGGTGGGCGCTTCACGCACGGCGGTGGTGTACTTCTCGCGCTCGGGCAACACCGCCCTGGCGGCACGCCATGTGGCCAAACGACTCGATGCACAGCTGATTGCGCTGCAGGCACCGGCCTATCAGCTTGGCATGGGCGGCCTGGCGCATGCGCTCAAAGACGCCAACGCGCTCAAGGAAAAGCCCGAAGCGCTGCCCGAGATCGCGCCAAGCACTATCGACCTCACTGCGTTCGACAGCGTCTGGCTTGGCTCACCCGTATGGCTCTACAGCCCGGCGCCGCCGATCTGGGCCTTCGTTGAGCACAACCGCTTCGACGGCCAGCACGTCGTGCTGTTCAACACCTTCAACAGCCACTTCGGCGACGATCACATCGCCCGGCTGCAGGCCAAGGTGATGGCCCGTGGTGCGCGCTCCTTCGAGCATCGCCATGTCCTGCGCGGGCGCATGACCCAGCAGCTGACGCCGGAGAAGATGCTCAAGGCTATCGACGAAGAATGGTTTGGCTCACGAGCCGCTCCTTGAGTCGTCATCCTTCAAGCTGGCACTTGCGCCAGCCAAGCGTGGGGCTTGCGTCCGTATAAACAGCGCAAACAACTCCGACTGCGACTTGATGGCGAGCTTGGCGTATAGATGCCGTCGATGCACCTTCACCGTCTCAGCCGAGATGTCCAGCTTGCGCGCCACCTCCTTGTTCGAGCAGCCGGCGAGCATCAGGCGCACCACGTCCACCTCTCGCGAGGTCAGCCCCGCGCCCAGGTGCTGCATGGCCGCTTCCAGCCCGCCTTCCGCTGTCTGCGTCTCGGCGGGCGGCTCGAAGGCCATGCGCTGGCGCATCAGCGCGATCACCCAGGGTCGAATCAGCTCCAGCACTGCGATTTGCTCTGGCGTGAAGCGGCACTTGCTGCCCAGCGACAGGCACAGGGTTCGCTCCCCATCCAGCTGGGCGTTGAACTGCACCTCGTCAGCGACCACGTTGTGGGTGAAGTACAGGCGGTAATAGTCGGTCTGCTCGAAGCACTCGGGAGCCACGTCGGCCAGGCGCACCAGGCCGCTGCCGGGATGCTCGCGGCTGGCGATGTAAAAGGGATCGAGTAAATACAGGCCCTGGAGATAGTCGCCATACAGCGGGTCGCTGCCACCACCCTCGTAGACACTCTCGGCAAACACCCGCGGACGACCCTGATCGAATAGTAGGACGACCCAGCTGTCGGCCGGCACGTAGTCCTGCAACAGGCGGCTCAGCGCCAGCCAGAAGCCCGGCTGATCGAGACGCTCGATCAACTGGCCGACGGCGCGGTGCCACGCCAGATCCTGCAGGGTCACAGGCCCATCTCCACTACTCCCTGGGTTAGCTAATCGGGGTGATATGAAATCCGGAATGAAAACACATACTTGCATCGCCCCTTCGGAAAGTCATGGTGTTTCCGGAGATCACCTACAACAACAGGGTTGGTTCATGAGGCTCGAACTCGTACAGATGGCCGGACGCGATGGCGACACCGCCCACAACCTGCAGCGCACCCTGGCGGCCATCGCCACATGCCAGGCCGACACCGATATCCTGGTGTTCCCCGAATCGCTGATCACCGGTTTCCCCAGCCCGGACAACCTCGCCAGCCTTGCCGAACCACTGGACGGCCCTAGCCTGTGCGCCATCCAGCAGGCGGCGCGCGAGCGCAATGTCGGCGTGGTGGTCGGCCTGACTGAGCACGACCGGGGTCGCTACTACAACACCAGCGTGCTGGTGACGCCCGACGGCATCGCCCTAAGCTACCGCAAGACCCATCTGTGGGTCGGCGAAGGTGAGCTGGTGCAGGCCGGAGAACGCTACAGCACGGTCGAGTGGCGTGGCGTGCGCATCGGACTGCTGATCTGTTACGACTGCGAGTTCCCGGAGAGCGCCCGTGCCTTGGCCGAGCTAGACGCAGAACTGGTGTTGATCACTGACGGCAACATGCAGCCCTACGGCAGGGTACACCACACCGCTGTGACCGCCCGCGCCCAGGAAAATCAGTGCTTCGTCGCCATGGTCAACCGGGTTGGTACGGGGATCGACAACCTGACTTTTGCTGGCGGCAGCATTGTGGTGGATCCCTTTGGGCAATCGCTGTTCGAGGCAGGCCAGGAGGAGTGCCGGCACAGCCTGCGCCTGGACATGACACGTATCGCCAGCGCGCGTGGCCTCTACGATTACCACGCCGACCGTCGCTTCAGCCTGCCTGGCGAGCGTATCGACCATGCCGACGGCCGCCGCGACCTTCTTATCCCTCAACGCGCCTGATTCCTACCACAAACAATAATGCCCCAAGGAGCCACCATGCAGCGCAAGTCTTTACTCGCCCTTAGCCTCGCCGCACTACTTGTCGGCCAGGGTAGCGCGCAAGCCGATACGCCGACGGTACATTTGTACAACTGGTCTGATTTCCTTGCCCCGGAAACACCCAAGGAATTTCAGCAAGAGACCGGCATCGCCACTGTGCTGGATGTGTTCGACGACGCCGAGGTGATGCAGAGCAAGCTCATGGCTGGGCGCAGTGGTTATGACGTGGTAGTCGTGCCCAACGACCTGCTGCCCAACTTCGCCAAGGCCGGGCTGCTGCAGGAGTTGGATCGCTCCAAGCTGCCTAACTGGTCGCACCTGGCTCCAGACATCATGGGCAAGCTGGAAGTGAATGATCCCGGCAACCGCTACGCCATTCCCTACATGTGGGGTACCACCGGCATCGGCTACAACGTCGACAAGGTGCGTGAACTGCTCGGCGAAGATGCGCCAGTGGATTCCTGGGAACTGATCTTCAACAAGGACAACATCGCCAAGCTGAGCCAATGTGGCGTGGCCATGCTGGACGCGCCGGTCGAGATCCTACCCATCGCTCTGCACTATCTGGGCTTGCCCGCCAATAGCAAGACACCCGGCGACTACCAAAAGGCCGAGGCGCTGATGCGTAAAATCCGCCCCTACATTCGCTACTTCAACTCAGCCAAGTTCACCACTGACCTCGCCAACGGCGACATCTGCGTGGTGGTCGGCTGGGGCGGCTCGGTCTACGGCGCCAAGCTCAACGCCGAGAATGCCGGCAACGGTGTGAAACTCGCCTACAGCATCCCACGTGAAGGCGCTCCGCTGTGGGTCAATACCCTGGTGGTGCTCAAGGATGCTCCAAATTCACCGCAGGCTTACCAGTTCCTCGACTACATACTGCGTCCCGAGATCACCGCCAAGAACTCCAACTATGTCGGTTATCCCAACGGTAATCGGGACGCCACCGCACTGGTAGACGAGCACCTGCGCAACGACCCCATGCTGTATCCACCGGCGTCGGTCATGGACAGCCTATTCCCCCTAGAGACCTTGCCGCTGAAGCTGGAGCGCGTGCGCACCCGCACCTGGAGCAAGATCAAGAACGACACTTGATCGGGCAAAAAAATCAGATCGACATTAAAGGTAGAGCAGGACGGGAGAGCATCCGTGAACAAAGTATTCCATCAGCCGCTGAGCGGTAATGAGATGCCACGCTTCGGCGGCATCGCAACCATGATGCGGCTGCCACACATCCAAACTGTCGACGAGAAGCAATTACTGGACGCAGCCTTCATTGGCGTACCGCTGGATATCGGAACTTCGCTGCGTTCAGGAACCCGATTTGGCCCGCGAGAAATCCGTGCCGAGTCGGTCATGATTCGCCCTTACAACATGGCAACGGGTGCAGCTCCGTTCGACTCGCTGAATGTGGGGGATATCGGTGACGTGGCAATCAATACCTTCAACCTGGCTGAGGCCGTGAGAATCATTGAGGCTGCCTACGATGAGATTGTCGGCCACAGCATCACACCGTTGACTATGGGAGGTGACCACACAATTACCCTTCCGATCCTGCGTGCCCTCAACAAAAAGTACGGCAAGGTTGGCCTGGTACATATCGACGCCCATGCGGACGTAAACGACGTCATGTTCGGTGAGAAGATCGCCCATGGGACCACCTTCAGGCGTGCGGTCGAAGAAGGCCTTCTGGATTGCCAGCGTGTGGTGCAAATCGGACTGCGCGCGCAGGGTTACACGGCTGAAGACTTCAACTGGAGCCGCAAACAAGGCTTCCGTGTAGTGACGGCGGAGGAGTGCTGGCACCGCTCTCTGGAGCCACTAATGGCCGAGGTGCGCAACAAGGTAGGTGGTGGCCCGGTATACCTGTCGTTCGATATCGACGGCATTGATCCCGCCTGGGCCCCTGGCACTGGAACTCCGGAGATCGGTGGGCTGACTACGATCCAGGCGATAGAAATCATCCGAGGCTGCCAAGCTTTGGACATCATTGGCTGCGATTTGGTGGAAGTCTCGCCACCCTATGACACCAGTGGCAATACCTCCCTGCTAGGTGCCAATCTGCTGTATGAAATGCTCTGCGTATTACCGGGTGTCCAGCATCGTTGAAGATGCCGATTTCAAGCCTTACTGGCCTGTCAGAACTGGTGGGCAGATAGCTAAGAGCTACTGCTCGCATTTTGCCACTCAAACTCCATCGGGCCGAGATAGCCAAGCGTCGAGTGGCGGCGACGGTGATTTTAAAAGCGGATGTACTCGAAGCTGCATGCGATGGTGCATCGCCCAACCGACGACGGCGCGTGAATAGAGATCGAGCACCACGGCCAGATACAACCAGCCTTGGGCCGTCCGCACGTAGGTCATGTCCGAGACCCAGTGCCGATTGGCGCGATCTGAGGCGAACTGGCGATCCAGGTGATTTGGGGCAATCGGCAGAGCGTGACGACTGCTGGAAACCAGCCGCCAGCGCTTACGCGAGCGAACGCGCAGACCGGATTCGCGCATCAGTCGAGCAACCCGGTGCCGACCACACGGATGCCCCATGGCCGCAACTCAGCCTTGATTCGGCGGTGGCCATAGATCCCATTCACCTCGTGGTGGATGGTGCGGATCTCCTTGCTCAGACGCCGATTCTCCATCTCTCTCGCCGAAGGTGATCGCTGTTGCCAGGCATAGAAACCGCTGCGCGGCACCCGCAACAACCGGCACATCGGTGCTACGGGGTAACGACCAGCCAACGCCTCGATGGCGCGAAACCTCACTTCGTGGGCTGCGAGAAGATGGCGAGCGCTTTTTTAATACGTCGCGCTCCATGGTGACCTGAGCCAGTTGCTGGCGTAGTCGACACAGCTCCGCGCTCTCACCCACACTGCTTGCCATGCCCGGAAAGGCATCGTCACCTTGCTATTCGTCCTGGCGCTTCCATTTGCCCAGCAGGCTTTCAGCGATGCCGAGCGTCTCGGCGACATGACGAAGCGGCGTGCCGGCAAGCACCTGGTCTACCGCCTCGCGTTTGAAGGATTCGGGAAAACGTCGTCTGGTCTGGGTCATGAGCACTCCTTGCGGTGGGCATTATCCACCTAAGGTGGCCGTAGGGCATGCCCTGGTCTGTTCGGTCCTGCTGTAGATGCACCGCTGGTACAGCGGACATGCCCGAGTATGGTTATCGAGCCGCGTGGCCGAATACCAGTCGCGGATGGAGGTACAACCGGCAGGCGGACCTAGGCTATCGCTCTCGCTCAAACGCCCCTACGGAGTCCGAGCGCCTTATCCCTTGAATCCCTTGGCCACCAGATAGACCTCCCTCGACCGCGGCCGCGACGCCTCTGGCTTGCGTATCACCACCTTCTCGAACGAGGTGCGAACGTCCTTCAGGTATTCGTCGGAGCCTTCGCCCTGGAACACCTTGGCCACGAAGTTGCCATTGGGCTTGAGCACCTGCCGGACCATGTCGAGGACGAGTTCGACCAGGTACATCGAGGCGGCCTGGTCGGCGGCAGCGACACCACTGATATTGGGGGCGATGTCGGAAATGATCAGGTCGGGCTGGTTGCCGTCGATCGCGTCGAGAATCTGCTGGAACACGCCGTCGTCGGTGAAATCGCCCTGGATGAAGTCGACGTTGTCCAGCGGGTCCATCGGCAGGATGTCGCTGGCGATGACCCGTCCCTTCTCGCCCACGATTCTGCCGGCCACCTGCGACCAGCCGCCGGGGGCAGAGCCCAGGTCCATGACCAGCATGCCGGGGCGCATCAGCTTGTCCTTCTCGTTCAGCTCCATCAGCTTGTAGCTGGCGCGGGAGCGCAGGCCGTCCTTCTGCGCCCGTTTGACGTAGGGGTCGTTGACGTGTTCGTTCAGCCAGCGGCTGCTGCTTTTGGAGCGTTTCATGTGAGAGCCAGGAGACATCCAAGGTGGGAGGCGGACCAGCGCGGCGAACGCTGGACGCGAAATGGCAGCGATTATAAGCCGATAACACCGCGCAGGCTGTATCCGCCGGGCAGGCGTGCGCGCAACGCCCCGTCGTCCCCGCGAAGGCGGGGACCCAGGGACGCTATGTCCTGACCTGCGCATGGACTCCAGGCTGCGCGGGAATGACGGGATTTCCTAGGGCTTTCACCCGATTGCCCCAGGCGCGCGTCGGGCCAGCCTGACAGGCCCCGGCGGCGGCGGGTACAATTCACGCCTTCCCCCTCTCAGTTGCTTCCTTTGCCGGATTCACCGGCCAGGATTACCGTCATGATTCGCATCAACGAACTGTCCCTGCCCCTCGATCACTCCGCCGACGAATTGCGCCAGGCCATCGTCAAGCGCCTGGGTATCGGCGACGCCGATCTGCTGAACTTCACCGTCTTCAAGCGCAGCTACGATGCCCGCAAGAAGAACAGCGTCATCCTGTTCATCTACATCATCGATCTGGAGGCCCGCGACGAGGCGGCCATCCTGGCGCGCTTCGCCGATGACCACAATGTGCGCCCAGCCCCGGACACCCGCTACTACCCCGTGGGGCAGGCGCCCGCCGATCTGAGCGAGCGGCCCCTGATCGTGGGCTTTGGTCCCTGCGGACTGTTCGCGGCACTGTTGCTCGCACAGATGGGCTTCAAACCCATCGTGCTGGAGCGCGGCAAGGATGTGCGCAGCCGTACCAAGGACACCTGGGCACTGTGGCGCAAGAAGGTCCTGACCCCGGAATCCAACGTGCAGTTCGGCGAGGGCGGTGCCGGCCTGTTCTCGGATGGCAAGCTATACAGCCAGATCAAGGACCCCAAGTTCTACGCCCGCAAGGTGGTGCATGAGTTCGTTCGCGCCGGCGCGCCGGAAGAGATCATGTACGTGAGCAAGCCGCACATCGGCACCTTCCGCCTCACCGGCGTGGTCGCCGCCATGCGCGAGGAAATCATCGCCCTCGGTGGCGAGGTACGCTTCGAGAGCAAGGTGACCGACCTGCTGATCGACGAAGGCCAGCTCGAAGGCGTGGTGCTGGCCAGTGGCGAAACACTCCGCAGCCGCCATGTCGTGCTCGCACTGGGCCACAGCTCCCGCGATACCTTCCGCATGCTGCACCGCCAGGACGTGTTCATGGAGGCCAAGCCCTTCGCCGTGGGCTTCCGTATCGAACACCCGCAAGGCCTGATCGACGAGGCCCGGCTGGGCAAGTACGCCGGCCATCCGGAACTCGGCGCCGCCGACTACAAGCTGGTGCATCACGCCAGGAATGGTCGCGCCGTCTACAGCTTCTGCATGTGCCCCGGCGGCACGGTGGTGGCGGCCACGTCCGAGCCGGAGCGCGTCGTGACCAACGGCATGAGCCAGTACTCGCGCAACGAACGCAACGCCAATGCCGGCATCGTCGTGGGCATCAACCCCGAGCAGGATTTCCCGGGCGGTCCGCTGGCCGGCGTGGAGTTCCAGGAGCGCCTCGAATCGCGCGCCTACCAGCTGGGCGGCAGCGACTACTGCGCGCCCGCGCAACTGGTGGGCGACTTCATCCGTGGCGTGCCGTCGAGCGAGTTCGGCGAGGTGGAACCCTCCTACAAGCCCGGCGTGCGCCTGGGCGATCTCGCACCCTCGCTGCCGGAGTACGCGATCGAGGCCATCCGCGAGGCGCTGCCGGCATTCGGCAAGCAGATACGCGGTTTCGACCGCGACGATGCGGTGCTCACCGGCATCGAAACCCGCACCTCTTCCCCTGTGCGCATCACCCGCGATCACGAGACCTTGCAGAGCCTCAACCTGCGCGGCCTGTACCCGGCCGGCGAGGGTGCCGGCTATGCGGGCGGCATCCTGTCGGCGGGCGTGGACGGCATCAAGGTCGCCGAGGCGGTGGCCAGGTCGCTTCTGTCCGCGGAAACGCAGAGCGACCGGGCGCCACGCTGATGAAACTCGACGACATCAAGAAGCTTCACCAGAAGAAGTACCGGGCCGAGTTCGGCCATTTTCTGGTGGAGGGCGAGCACCTGTTACTAGAGTTGCAGAAAGCGGCCCTGAAGAATCCGCTGCTGCAGCGCAGCCAGCTGTATGTGACCGCCGTCTACGAGCACTGGCAGAGCCCGTTCAAGACCCACGTGATCAGCGACCGGCAGATGGCGCAGATCGCCGACACCCAGACCCCGCAGGGCATCATCGCCCTGGTGCCGATGCCGGCGACGGCCGCGCCGGCTCCCGCAGCCGACGAGCGTGCCATCTACCTGCATGAAATCCAGGACCCGGGCAATCTCGGCACTATCCTGCGTACCCTGGCCTGGTTCGGCAACTTTCGCTGCCTGCTCAGCCCCGGCAGCGTCGATCCGTACAACCCCAAGGTTGTGCGCTCCAGCATGGGTGCCATCTTCCACGCGCCCATGGAGTTGGATGTGGAACTGGACACCCTGCGCACGCGCTTCGAGCGCATCGCCTGCCTGGACATGAATGGCGACAGCCTGCAGTCCCCCAGCTTCAGGGCGTCAGATTGCTATCTGTTCGGCAACGAAGCGCGCGGCGTGCCCCGCGAGCAGCTGGCCGCCCTGGGTGCCCGGCCCTTCACCATCCCCGGGTGTGGCTCCATCGAATCGCTGAACCTGGCCGCGACGGTCAACATGTGCGCCTACGAATTGAACAGATAGCGGATCGATCGGGACATACGCCCCGATGGCTTCTGCTCCAGCGGGTTGGCACAAACGGTCTGAACCACGGCGCGCCCATCGATGGGCCAAGGGCGCGCTGGCGATGCGGCGATGCCACACCGCCCAACTTGGCCCCTGACTGACGCAAGGTGAGTGGGGCCGACGCCGATCCGTATTCACGAATTGTGCTGAAAAGGATGGCGCTTTCCTGGAAATGACCTACACCTGATAGCAAGGAAGAACGGTAGCGATCGACAGGAGTCGACATGCAGCATCCCTCGCGTCCCCCCGCACACCATCCTCACTCTCTCCCTTTCCCTCATCCCGGGCAGATCGCCGGGGCCTGAGCGCATTGGTTCGTCCGGCGCTGCCGAGGAGGTAAACCACCCGCCATCCAGTTCACCCGTGAAGCCGGTCTCGGCCAGAACCGAGCCCCCAGAAAAATAAAAAGGAGACCCTGCGTCCACGGGCACGTGCCCGAACGATGCCAGGCGTTCGCCCTATCAAGGAGATGATCGACATGAAGCACCATGGAAAGCCTGCTGCACTGGCCGTGACGGCTACTTTGTTCAGCGTCGCGGCCCAGGCCGGAACCTACCCCGACTATGGCTACGCACCGCCGGACGACTACAAGGGCTCCTCCTTCGTCCTCAGCCAGGACTACCCCACCACCCCACCCAAGGACACGCTGCCCGAGTTCTTCAAGCAGCTGCCGGAAAAGCCTGACAACAACTTCGAGACCTGGCGCACCTATATGGACGCCGTGAAGGACTACTGCCTGGAAGGCAACGTCGAGGCCGACTGGTACGTGCAGAACAACAAGGTGCGGTCGTGGTACCACATGCCCTGGCAGCACTACGGCCCGCTGGGGCGCGAAGGCATCCACGGGCTGACCAAGGAAGCGCAGATCCAGGTCAAGCAGCTGGCGCCCGAACAGACCGAAACCGGCCAGACCTATGCGGTGGGCATCTACAACGACATCGGCGCCTATACCATCGGCCAGGTCTGGAAGGACCCGCAGAACCCTGACCCGAGCTACACCTCCAAGCCCAACAGCTTCGCCAACGGCACCGTGGTGTGCAAGGCGCTGTTCGCCGACATCGACCGCAGCACGGTGCCGTTCCTGGCCAACCCGGTGCTGTGGCAGGGCTACATCACCGAGACCTTCGCGTCCGCCAACCGCGAGGTGAAGGAAGTCGCCCTGATCCAGATGGACATCGCCGTGCGCGACACCCGCATCAGCGAGACCGGCTGGATCTTCGGCACCTTCCAGTACAACGGTGCCAAGACCGGCAAGGCCGGCTGGGACAACCTGGTGCCGGTGGGAATCATGTGGGGTAACGATCCGGAGGTCACCAGCAACGAATTCACCAACCCGGAGCCGACGGTCACCAAGATCAACACCGCACTGCAACAGACCGCCATCAATGCCGACACCCAGGAATTGCCGCCGACCCACCTGGGCTGGAACGGTCGCCTCAACGGCCCGGTGGACAACCCCAACAGTTCCTGCCTGAGCTGCCACATGACCGCCGAAGCGCCGCAGACCGCGATCATGAATCCGCTGTTCCAGGCAGACCCGCCGGCGGTGGGCTCGCCTGAATGGATGAAGTGGTTCCAGAACATCCCGGCAGGCCATGCGTTCACCCCGGGTACCCGGAGCACGGACTACAGCCTCCAGATGTCGGGCGGGCTGGTGAACTTCTATCAGTGGAAATGCGACATGAGCGGCATCTACGCGGACGGCGTGAACGCCTGTCGGAAAGCCGCCGGCATGAAGCTGAAGATGGCGCTGCCCGGCAATGCGGAACCGCAGGAAATACAGCGCGTGATCCGCGACCCGAGCCTCGAACAGCTGCTGGAGTGACCTGTGACAACCTCCGGGCACCCGTTGCCCGGAGGTTGGCTCATGCCATCAACCGCGAGGCAGCTCGATACGCAAGGTGCTTGGCCGCTCATCGACGAACGCGACGGTCCCGTTCGCGTTTTCCACGATACGGCGGACGATGGCCAGCCCCAGTCCGGTCCCGCCGCTGCTCTGCCGACCTTTGCGGAAACGCTGGAACATCGCCTCCTGATCCTCCTTCGGCACGCCCCGGCCCTGGTCGCCCACTTCCAGAATCACCGAGTCCTTCTCCTGCCATAGCGTCAGGCGCACATCGCCGGCGCCGTGGACCAGTGCGTTCTCCAGCAGATTCGTCAGTGCGTCGCGCAACTCATCGGTGTTGCCGCGACAGAGCAGACCATCCTCGATCTCGACTTCGATGGTGCGTTGCTGCGCCTCGAACAGGGGCAGCAGTGCCGCGACGGCCTCCCGGGCCATGCGTGAAACCTTGGCCACGCGCGGGGCGCCGCCCTGCTCCGCCGAGGCGCCATCCTGGCGCGCCAGTTCGAGCAACTGGGTGACCAGGCGACGCATCTGGCGCATTTCCTGTTCGAGAGCCGGCCAGTCGGGATTCTGGCTATCCCTGGCATCCTGCAGGCGCAGGTCGAGCACGGTCAGCGGCGTGCGCAGTTCATGGGCTGCATCGGCGACGAAACGTCGTTCGGCGGCATAGGCGGCCGCCAGTCGGTCCAGCGCGGAATTGGCCGCCTCGGCCAGCGGGTGGATCTCGCCAGGCAGGTCGGCCAGCGGGATACGGCGGGCGGGATGGCGCGGCCCGATGCCTTTTGCCAGCTGTGCCGCACGGCGCACCGGACGCAGCGTCCAGTGCAGCAGCCAGAGGATCAGCGAAACCGAAACCAGCCCCAGCGGCAGCATGATCACCAGGCTCTGGCGCAGCCGATCGAGCAGCAGGTCGTCGATCGTCGAGCGCTCCTGGGCGTCATTGCGCGTGACCATCAGGATCGTGCCGTCGGCGAGGCGCACCGGCACATTGATCACCTCTCCCCCGAAGGGACTCCAGCGCCACCAGCTGCTCTCACGCTCGAGCATGACGGTGCGCAAGCGCCGGGGCCTGTCCAGGTTCTCGGAAAACCACAGCACCTTGCCGTCCGCCGAATAAAGCGTGTAGCCCAGCTCCCCGCCGGCGTAGTTGCGCGGCAGGCGCTGCACATCGTCCACGCCCCGCACGTCCTCGCTGACCGCCCTCGCCTGGATGGCCAATACGGCCCGGCGCAACTCGTCGCGGGTGCCGTAGAGGTGCACGGCCAGGTTGGCGAAGCCCAGGACGAACACCAGCAGCAGCGCGACCAGCATGCGCCCGCGCAGGCTGCGCCGTACCGAGCGACCGCTTCCCGTCAGCTTGTCGTCAGCAAGCGGTGGCATAGTCGCCGCCCACAAAAATGAGATTACTTATCATTTGTATTATTTTCATGGGGGAGTCTGCTACTCATGCATCACGTCAATCGCTCACACCGTTTCCGCCCGCTGGCCCTGGCTCTGGCGACCGCCGCTCTGCCGACGCTCACCCTGGCCGAAGACGCCGCCGAAGGGCTCAGCCTCAACGATATCGTGGTCACCGCATCGGGCTACGAGCAGCAGTTGATCGAGGCGCCGGCATCGATCACCGTGATCGGCAAGGAACAACTGGAGGGCAAATACTACCGTGACGTGACCGACGCCCTGCAAGACATTCCCGGGGTCTCCATCGAAGGCGGCGCCGGCGGCAAGCTGGAAAGCACATCGATCAACATCCGCGGTCTCGGCGAGCAGTACACCCTGTTCATGGTCAACGGCAAACCGCTGGGGGCCTCCGGCGAGGCCTACTACAATGGCTTCGGCAGCGCGACCCAGTTCGGCTGGCTGCCGCCGATGTCCGCCATCGAACGCATCGAGGTGATCCGCGGACCGATGTCCTCGCTCTACGGCTCCAGCGCGCTGGCCGGGGTCATCAACATCATCACCAAGAAGGCCACCGCCCGCGAATGGTCCGGCACCGTCAGCTACGACAGGCTGCTGCACGAGGACGGCGACGCCGGCGGCGCCAACCAGGCCCGCTACTACCTGAGCGGCCCGCTGGTGCAGGAACACCTGGCGCTGAGCGTGTACGGCTCGCGTCATCACCGGGACGAGGACGAGATCGTCGGCGGCTATCCGGAAAAGACCGCCATCGACAACACGGCGCTGCTCGACATCGTCGTCAACGACATGCACAGCTTCCAGCTCGAAGCGGGCCGCAACGAAAGCGACAACGAGCGCACCGAGAAAAGCGGCGCGGCGGGCGACATGGACAATGTCCGCACCCACTACGGCATCACCCATGACCTGGACTGGGGCGACAATATCCGCACCACCACCTTCGCCACCACGGCCAAGGAAGAGATCGAGAACGGCAGCTCCGAATCGACCTACTCCAACGATCTGATCAACAGCAAGACCGTCATCCCCCTGGAGCGCCACACGATCACCGTGGGGGGCGAGTACAAGTGGGAAACCATCGAGCACGACCAGGGCCGCTTCTATGGCACGGACATGGAGCTGGAGCGCTGGCAGCGCGCCCTGTTCATCGAGGACGAGTACTACCTCACCGACGCCTTCTCGCTGACCGCCGGCCTGCGCTACGACGAGAACGAACACTACGGCGAGGAAATCATTCCGCGCCTGTACGGCGTCTATCGCTTCAGCGACGAGTGGGTGCTCAAGGGCGGGGTCAGCGGCGGCTACAAGGCGCCCTCGCTCAAGCAGGCCGACAGCAGCATCGTCGAGAACGCGGGGCGTGGCCGCTCCTATGACATGGGCAACAGCGATCTCAAGCCCGAGAGCAGCATCAACTACGAGCTGGGCCTGATGTGGGACGCCGTGAACGGCATCCGCTCCGGCGCGACGGTGTTCTTCACCGAGTTCGAGGACAAGATCGATAAGCGCCTGTACTGCACCAGCCCGGCCTCGGCACCGACCTGCACGGTCAACGGCATCGCTCCCCGGCAGACCATCAACCAGTACGTCAACCAGGACGCCGCCGAACTCAGTGGCGTGGAACTCTTCTTCAACATGCCGCTTGGCGAGAGGGTGGACCTGAAGACCAACTACACCTTCTCCGACAGCGAGATCACCGAGTCGGAAGCCTCGCCGGACGACGTCGGCAAACCGTTCAACAACCTGCCCAAGCACATGTTCAACGTCGGCCTGGACTGGCGGGCGACGGACAGCCTGAACCTGTGGACCAAGGCCCGCTACAAGAGCGAGACCGTCTCCGACGAAGACCTCGAGCAGCGCCCGGCCTACACCCTGGTCGACCTCGGCGGGCTGTACCGGGTGAACAAGCACCTGGATATCTACGCCGGCCTGTACAACGTGTTCGACAAGGACATTTCCAGCGAGGACTACGGCAAGACGCTGGACGGTCGGCGCCTGAACGTGGGCGTATCACTCAGCTTCTGAGGAGGGTCAGGTCGGGCTCGGCGCCAACCTGTAGCCGAGCCCGCGCAGGGTTTCGATGCCGCTGTCGGCGCCGGCTTCCGCCAGCTTGCGCCGCAGCCTCGACACCAACGCCTCGATCGCGTTCGGCGTGACCGCTTCGCTGAGTGCGTAGACCCGCTCCTCGAGCTGATCCTTGATCACCACGCGGGGCGCGCTGCGCAAGAGTTCTTCGAGCAGGGCCATCTCGCGCTTCGACAGCAGCAGCGGGCGCTGGTCGACGTGGGCGTCGCGGCTTTCCTGGCAGAAGCTCAGGTTGCCCAGTTGCAGGCGGCGCTCGGCACGCTGCCCCGGCCGGCGCAGCACCGCGCGCAGGCGGGCTTCTAGCTCCGCCATCTCGAAGGGCTTGAGCAGATAGTCGTCCGCGCCGGCATCCAGTCCGGCGATACGCTGCTCCAGCGCATCGCAGGCCGTGAGGATGATGCAGGGCAGGTCGGCGTTGCGGGTGGATGAACGTGCGGAAAGCAGCGCCAGGCCATCCATGTCGGGCAGACCGAGATCGAGCAGCATCGCGTCGTAGCGGCTGAGCGCGAGCATTGCCAGCGCCTGCTTGCCGTGCTCCGCGACATCGACCACGAAACCGCTGCGCTGCAAGTGCTTCAGCAGCAGATCCCGCAATGAAGGGTGGTCCTCGACGACAAGCAACTTCATGACATTTACCGCGCGCACGTCAGCCTTGGGTCAGCCAGGGCTGGGATAGTTGAACCTGAACACCATATCAAATTACTACGATTAGCATTTCGAATAGATACCATGTGGATACCACGCTCCCTCTCATCGTCCCGGCGGCAACAGGCTTTCCGTCATGCAGGTGTGCCCCATGCACCGGCCTGACGCCCTCCTTTCCCCACCTGCGCGTCATCGGCTGGGCATCGCCGCGCGCGCCCTGCTCGCGATCGGCGGCGGCTATCTGTTCGCGGCGCTCGGCGCGGCAAGCCTTGCCCTGGCGCTGCCGCTACCTCGCCCGCAGGCGGTGCTGGCCGCCACGCAACTGTCGTTCGCGCTGTACTGCGCCTTGGTGATCTGGGCGTTCTCCGCCCCCAGCGCATTACGCGCCTGGCTGGTGGCGGGCGCGCTTTGCGCGATACCGGCGCTGCACCTGCTGCTACGAGGAGCGACGCCATGAAGCCCATGGGCTTTCGCCAGGCCAATGCCTGGCTGCATACCTGGACCGGCCTGCTCCTGGCGTGGCTGCTCTACGCCGTTTTCCTAACCGGCACCCTGAGTTTCTTCCAGGAGGAAATCAGCTTCTGGATGAAGCCCGAGCAGCATGCGTCCAGGCCGGACGACACGAGCGCCCGCCATGCCCTGGATACGCTCGCGCGGGTAGCGCCCGATGCCGCGCAGTGGAGCGTGACCCTGCCCGGCGAGCGCAACGCCGCGATGCAGGTACAGTGGTTCGAACAGGGCGAACGCATCGGCAAGGGCGGCGGCACGCGGCTGGTCCTGGACGCTGCGACCGGAGAGCCGCTGGAGGTGCGCGAGACCCGCGGCGGGAGCTTCCTCTACCGCTTCCACTTCGAGCTTTACGGCTTGCCCCGCGAACTCGCCCGCTGGATCGTCGGCGTGGCCACCATGTTCATGCTGGTCGCCATCGTCAGCGGCGTGATCACGCACAAGAAGATCTTCAAGGACTTCTTCACCTTCCGCCCGCGCAAGGGACAACGCTCCTGGCTGGATGCGCACAACGCCACGGCGGTCCTGGCGCTGCCCTTCCACTTCATGATCACCTACAGCGGCCTGCTGCTGTTGATGTTCATGCTCATGCCGTGGGGCGTGGAAAGTGCCTACCGTGGTGACCGCCAGGCGTTCTTCAACGAAGCCGGTGGCCGTGGCGGGGAACGCGGTGGGGCGAACGAGCGTAGCCGCGCTCCCGCCGAGGCCGCGCCGATGGCGGACATCGCCGCCCTTCTTGCCCGGGCGGAACGCGACTGGCACCGAGGGGCCGCCAGCATCCAGGTGACCGCCCCCGGCACCAGCCGCGCAGTGGTCGAGATTCGCCAGCGCGGTGGCGACAGCCTGCTCGAACGCGGCAACGGCGAACGGGTGCGCTTCAATGGCGTGACCGGCGAGCCGTTGCCGAGCCCTCCACCAGCCACGATCAACGCCGCCAGCGCCACGTACAACGTGTTCACCGGCCTGCACCTGATCCGCTTTGCCGGCCCACCGCTGCGCTGGTTCTTCTTCCTCAGCGGCCTGCTCGGCACAGCGATGATCGCTACCGGCCTGGTGCTCTGGGTGGTCAAGCGCCTGCCGGAACGACGCAAGCTCGGGCATACCCCGAAGGGCCATCGCCTGGTGGAGGTGCTCAATATCGGCACCGTGGCGGGTCTGCCCCTGGCCATCGCAGCCTACTTCTGGGCCAATCGCCTGCTGCCGGCGGGGCTGGAGCAACGCGCCGACTGGGAAATACGCACGTTCTTCCTGGCTTGGGCGCTGAGCCTACTGCACCCGCTGTTGCGTACCCACAAGCGCGCCTGGATCGAGCAACTGCTGTTCGCCGCCATCCTGTTCGCCGGCCTGCCCTTGTTCGGCCTGACCTTGCCACACAGCGGCCTGCTGGCAACCGTGGCCGACGGCCACTGGCTGGTGGCCGGGATGGACCTGACCCTGCTGGCCGTGGCGGCACTGCTGGCCTACGCTGCCGTGGGTGTCGCGCGGCACCAGCCCATCCAGGGCAGGCAACGCCAGCCTCGGCCGGCTCGGTCGGGCCAGGAGATCGCGACATGATCGAACTCTGTCTGGCCCTCTGCTTCAGCGGCTTCGGGGCACTCTGCCTGGCCATCGATCGCCACTACGAACAGGCTCTGGGCAACAAGACGACGACAGCCAGGCGCACGCTGCTGCGCCTGCTCGGCTGGTCGTTGCTGGCCTGCGCCATCGCCCCCGCCGCCACTCGCCTCGGCCCCACGATCGGCCTGGCACTCTGGGCATCGGCACTCACCCTGGCGGCCGCCGCCCAGATGCTGCTGCTCAGCTATCGGCCTCGCCTCATCGTCCCCCTGAGCATCGCCGCGCCACCGCTTGCGCTGTCGCTTTTCCTGCTCGGATAGAGCCCGGCCGTCTATGGGCCTGGGCCGCTCATTCGGCTCGCTGTGACAGGCCGTATCAGCGGTACAGGTGGCGGCGGGTCAGCGGCTGCTCGCAGGTGCCGTCCGCCCGGCCGCTGGCCAGGATCTGGTAGATACCGATGCCGCCGGACTCGAACTCCAGGGCGCTGGCGGCCATGTACAGCCGCCAGGCCCGGTAGGTCGACTCGTCGACATGACGCAGCGCCTCGTCGTGGTGGCTCTCCAGGCGCGCGATCCACTGCCGCAGGGTGAGCGCGTAATGGCGGCGCAGCGCCTCGACATCGACGATCTCGAAGCCCGCGACCTCCATGGCCCGCTGGATGTTGCCGATGGTGTCGAGCTGCCCGTCGGGAAAGATGTAGCGGTTGATGAAGCGGGTCCCGGCGCTGGTCCGCCAGCCCTCGGTGGCGTTGGTGATCCCGTGGTTGAGGAACAGGCCGCCGGGCTTGAGCAAGCGCCGGACGGTGGCGAAGTACAGCGGCAGGCGGCGCAGCCCGACGTGCTCGAACATGCCGACACTGGCGATCTTGTCGTAGCGCCCCTCGCCCTCCAGTTCGCGGTAGTCGCGCAGCTCCACCGTCACCCGGTCTTTCAGGCCGGCCCGGGCGATCCGCTCGCGGGCCACCTCCAGCTGGTTGCGGCTGAGGCTGATGCCGTGGGCGTGCACGCCATGGTGCTGCGCCGCATGGATGACCAGCGCGCCCCAGCCGCAGCCGACGTCGAGCAGGCGCTCGCCGGGGCGCAGCAGCAGCTTGCGGCAGATGTGTTCGAGCTTGGCTTGCTGGGCCTGCTCCAGGCTCGCGTCGGGCCGCTCGAAGTAGGCGCAGGAATACACCATCGCCGGGTCCAGCCAGAGACCGTAGAAGTCGTTGGAAAGGTCGTAGTGGAAGGCGATGGCCTCGCGGTTCTCCCGCGGGGTGTGGCGCCTCACGCGCCGGCGATAGCCGGGCGCGACGTCCGAGCCGCCCGCGCGAGGCAGCATCAGCGTATGCAGGGCGATCCGCAGGCGCTGGTGCCAGGCCGGGCGGAAATCCTGCAGGCGGTCCTTGAGCGTGATCGCGGCAAACAGATCGCCTTCGATATCCAGATCGTCGCGCAGGTACGCCTCGGCCAGCCGCAGCGGATCGCCGCCGAGCATCAACGCACGCAGCGCCGCGGGCGTGCGGCAGACCAGGGTGAAACGAGGGGGCTGGGAAGGAGCGCTGCGCAGCTCGGTGCCATCCCACAGGCGGATGGCGAAATCGCCGCCGCTCCTCCGCAGCAAGTGCTGCAGCAGGGTGACGAACGACGGGCTGGGGCTGGCAGCCTGGGTATGGTTCAGCTTGAGCGGCTTCATGCTGTTTTCCCCGGACGGACGCCTCGCGGCCCCAGGGCCGGCCTCGCGAAGCCCTCCGGAACCGCGCCGAGCGCCTTGGCGATCGGTCTGTCGACGGATATCCGATCCTAGCGCGCGGGCCGCGGAAACGGATATCGCCTGACGAGCGCTATGATCGGCGAATCCGTGTCGGGTTCGGGACCGCTCGGGTAGCCGCAGCGTGCCGCCTATACCCGTCCCGGTCCGACATGGGTGCTGAGCAGCTCGACCCATTGGGGTTCGGCCGGTATGGCGCGGGCAGGAACGATGTGGAACATGTGGCTCGTGACATACAGCAGGTAGATGCCATTGCCGCACTTCCACCTATGGATGTCGCTCCACTGCAACCGGCTTTCGCCAGAGTCGCTCGTGAAACTCACGCCATCCTGGGTGGCGCCCACCGCTATCTCGTTGCGAATGGCACGGTTCTCCCTGAATTGCTTCCGGGCGTTGAACGGTATCGTCAGATGGAGCACCGCGAAATAGCCCAGCGCGCCACAGGCGACAGCGGCAAGGGATAGATAAACATGCCCCGCAACGGTACCGGCCGCAATGATGGCGAGGCCCAGGGTAACCAGGACTGCAAGGACTTTTTTTGTCCCCTTTCCATGTAATTGCATGGCCTTGACGACCTCTTTTTCATCGAGCGTGTAGCTGAACTTCATCGACGCCTCGCAATACATGATCGATACCCATCGATATATGCCGCCGATATGGGCTGTTAGTTTGTAGAACCGTTGCCAAAAGCCAATGCAGCGAATACCCAGAGGCCGAGCACCGCAAGAAAGTTGACCGTGAACACGACACCCCGGAGCCGGACATTGCGGGTGAATATCTGCACTGCACTGTGCATGACCCGCCCCGCGACAAACATCCAGGCCAGGGCCAGAGCAGCGAGGCTCGACGACTGGAACTGGATAAGCAGCAGGCACGCGACATGAAAGAACAGCGGCCACTCGAACTGATTGGACAGGTTGGCGCCGATGCGCGGCTCGACGGCCGCCCACGGATTGCTGCCATCGGCACGGCGACCGATTCCCCATATGGCGGGCGCTCGTGCGGCAGTGAGCAGCGCATATAGAAATGCAGCGAGCGCGACGTGCGCGGCCATGGGAATGATCAGGGCATGTGGCATGAAGTCCCGCACCTCACGTTTCTGTATCCGGAAGCCTGGCGCCCACGATCACAGATGTTGGAGTCGGCATTCTAATCCCCTGCCAAAGACCGGCACATGTCGATCCCCTCACAGAAACACCCTCGATAATTGACTGCGGACAGGCTGCGCGCTGATATCGCCCCGCTCCGGCAAAGACAGTTTTATCGAAAGGGAATGATGGTGAAAAATCCTAAAGACTCATGCTTGCCCGCATTACTGAAGTCGATGGGTCTGATCCTGGCCGTTTCTGTATTGAGTGCCTGCGCAACCACGCAGAAAACGGATTTAGAAGACTACATCGGCCTGTACGAAGTAGCAGAACCCAAGTGTCATGCCGTGGAGCAATCAACCGATCCATGCGAAGGCATTCTCTTCTTCGAGCTTGTGAAGGGTCGGTTCATGGGCATCGGCGACACTGATCTGGCATATGTTTTCTGGAGTGGTGATCCGACAATCGATCCGGAACTGCAATATTCGGCCGTTCTTATCAGGCACGCGCACTCCGCCAAGATCGAGGAGGGTGAATTCCGGCTGAACAATGAAGAGGGCGCAGAAGAGAAACTCCACTTTGCCAATGGCAAGCTGGCCTCTTACTCAGCCCAATACGTCTCCGGAAGATCCGTTCAATACGCATTGAAGCCTGTCTCGCGTGGTGCTCTAGCGCATGTGCGCTTGAACTACCCGGGGAATGAATAAGACGGGTGAGTGAGGACGCTCCTCACTAGCACTCGGTCGACTCCAGGCGCTCGGCATTGCCGCAAGCGCCTGTTTCGTCTCTGAGCCGGATCGACCCACGCCGCACTTTCCCCGCTCTGCGATCAGCCCCGCCGCAATCACCGACAACCCGCCCTCCCCGCTCGAAACAAGAACTTGAGCATTCGGTTAGATGTGTCCCCGCCTTGAACAGGCCCCACGGGCTCTAGGCCGGCAGATCCACCCGACCGAAAAGGCGCGCTTGGACCATTTTGTTACAAACAAGTTCCCTGTAAATGATTCGTAAATGTTGATCGAGAGTGAATCTCAACTACTATCGCGCCCTGTCTCAATCAGGAGTGATTCTCGTGAGCAACTACGATAATAAGCGTGCAGCCCTTCCACAGCGTCGCCTGCTGGCCTCGGCCATCGGCCTTGCCCTGGCGTCGGAATTCGCCATGGCGCAGGAGCAGGCGGTGGAACTGGGCGACATCACCATCCACGGGCAGCAGGACCGGGGCTACAAGGTCGACAAGGCGTCCTCGCCGAAGCAGACCGCGCCTCTGCTGAACACTCCGCAGACGATCAACGTGATCCCCGAGCGCCTCTATCGCGAGCAGGGCGCGCGCAACCTGACCGACGTGCTGCGCAACACCCCCGGCATCAGCTTCGAGGCCGGCGAGAACGGCTTCTCCACCAACTCCAACAACTTCAGCCTGCGCGGCTTCGATACCAGCGGCAACATCTTCGTCGACGGTTCCCGCGACTCCGGCAGCTACAGCCGTGACGTGTTCAACATCGAGCAGGTGGAAGTGGTCAAGGGCCCGGCGGCCGACAACGGCCGTGGCGGCGCCGGCGGCTACATCAACATGGCGACCAAGACCCCGGGGCTGAGCGAGTTCATCAACGGCAGCGTCAGCTACGGCTTCGACGACTACGATTCCGAGGCGCGCAAGCGCACCACTCTGGACACCAACCAGGTGCTCAACGACAGCACCGCCGTGCGCCTCAACCTGATGCTGGAAGACAGCGGCGTGGCCGGTCGCGAGCATGCCGAGGAGAACAGCTGGGGCATCGCGCCGTCGCTGGCCTTCGGCCTGGGCACCGAGACCCGCGCGATCTTCGCCTACGAGCACGTGGAGCAGAACGACCGTCCGGACTTCGGCGTGCCGGCCGCCATGGTGCATGGCATGAAGGGCAGCCAGCCCTACAGCTCGGCGACTTCCGGTGCCGACCGCGACAACTTCTACGGGCTGAAGTCGGACTACGACGACACCACCGTCGACTCCCTGCTGGCACGCTTCGAGCACGACCTGTCCGACGGCGTCACCCTGAGCAACCAGACCCGCTGGGCGCGGGTCGACCGCCAGGCGCGCTTCACCGTGCCGACCGGCTTCACCGCTCCGCGCTCGGTCGCCACCCAGACCCAGTTCTACGACCGCACCAACACCAGCCTGACCAACCTGACCAACCTCTCCGCCACCTTCCACGCCGGCTCGGTCAAGCACACCCTGGCCACCGGCCTGGAGCTGACCCGCGAGGAGTCCGAGGCCAACCGCTACGGCACCCGCAACAGCACCACCGACCTGTTCGATCCGGTCTACGACCGCAGCGGGGCGTTCAGCCCGGCGGCCACCCAGACCAACGACGTCAGGATCGACACCGCGGCGCTCTACGTCTACGACACGGTCGAGTTCAACGAGCAGTGGCAGATGACCGCCGGCATGCGCCTGGAAAACTACCGGGTACGCATCGACAGCGAGACCGCCGACGGCGCCTCGGCCGGCTCGATCGACGGCCACGACGACACCGAATTCACCGTCGGCGGCAAGGTCGGCCTGGTCTACAAGCCGGCGCAGAACGGCAGCATCTACGCCGCCGCAGGCGTCTCCACCACACCGCCGGGCTCCTACCTGTCCGACTCGGACATCTCGCGCACCGGCGACAACGCCTTCCCCGGCTTCGTCGAGGGCGCCGACCCGGTCAAGATCGTCGGCTACGAGCTGGGCACCAAGTGGGACTTCTTCGACAACCGCCTGAGCACCACCGCCGCGCTGTTCTACAGCGAGAAGCGCGATGTGCCGATCACCGGCCGCGACGAGGGCGAGACCGCCGACAGCCTGAAGGGCCACGGCAAGCAGATCGTCAAGGGCCTGGAGCTGGGCGCCACCGGCAGGATCACCGACGCCTGGGACGTGTACGGCGGCATCGTGTTCATGGACAGCGAGCGCAAGCACAGCGCCTACCTGGATGACGTGCGTCGCCGCGCCAACCCGGCCGACTACGACACCGCGCTGCGTACCAACGGCGACGAACTGGCCTTCTCGCCGAAGATGACCGCCAACCTGTGGACCACCTATCGCCTGCCGGTCGGCCTGACCCTGGGCGGCGGCCTGCAGCACAGCGACGCCTCCTACCTGGGCCGCCCGGACAACGCCAACCGCATCATCCCCAACGGTCGCTACGGCAAGCTGCCCAGCTACACCATCTTCAACGCCATGGCCTCCTACGCGGTCAACGAGAACCTCGACCTACGCCTGAACGTCGAGAACATCACCGACGAGGAATACGCCAGCTCTTCCAACTGGAACGGCTCCCGCGTGTTCCTGGGCAACCCGCGTACCTACCTGCTCAGCGCCGACTTCCACTTCTGATCGGTCGAGCCAGGTAACCACGCCCCGGCCGCGCAAGCGGTCGGGGCGTTTTGCTTGGCCATGTCCCCGTTGGTTGTTGCATGCCTTGTGGGAGCGGATTCGTCCGCGAAATTCGCGGCCAATCGGAATGCCGCCCAGCCGCTCCCTCGTAACGGGGACATAGCCTCTTGCTTCACCACGGAAGCGCCACGGCGTCTGTCATAGTGCCGCCGGCCTCTCTAGAATCACCCGAGCCGCCTGCCCCGGAGACCTTCGCCCATGATGCTGGACATTCCCGATCTACTGACGCCCGAGCAGCTGCGCCAGTGCCGCGCCGCCCTGGAGCGGGCCGACTGGCAGGACGGCCGGCAGACCGCCGGGCAGATGGCGGCCAGCGCCAAGGCCAACCAGCAACTGAGCCAGGACGACCCGCTGACCCAGCAGCTGGGCGACTTCATCCTCGCCCAGCTGGGGCAGAACCCGCGCTTCATCGCCACCGCGCTGCCGCTCAAGGTGATGCCGCCGCGCTTCAACCGCTACGCGGACGGCGGCACCTACGGCAACCACATCGACAGCGCCATATTCAGCGTGCCGGGCACCCCGCACCGGATTCGCGCCGACCTCTCCGCCACCCTGTTCTTCAGCGATCCGGACGAATACGACGGCGGCGAGCTGGTGGTCGAGAGCGGCTTCGGCAGCCAGCGCGCCAAGCTGCCGGCCGGGCACCTGGCGCTCTACCCCAGCGGCAGCCTGCACCGGGTCGAGCCGGTCACCCGCGGCGCGCGCCTGGCCGCCTTCTTCTGGGTGCAGAGTCTGGTGCGCGAGGACAGCCAGCGCGCCGTGCTGCTGGAGCTGGACGACAGCATCCAGGCCCTGCGCCGGCAACTGCCGGACAGCCCCGAGCTGATCCGCCTGACCGGCGTCTACCACAACCTGCTGCGCCAGTGGTCGCACACCTGAGCGCACGCGGAGAGCCGACATGCCCCTGCCCAAGCTGCAACAGATCCCGCCGAGCATCGCCGCGGTGGCCGACTACGAGCCCTTCGCCCGCGAGCGCATGAGCGAGCAGGCCTGGGCCTACATCGCCGGCGGCGCGACCGACGAACTGACCCTGGCCGATAACCGCGCCGCCTTCGAGCGCCTGCGTCTGCGCGGCCAGGTGCTGGCCGACCTGTCCGGCGGCAACACCCGCCTGCGCCTGTTCGGCCAGGACTTCGCCCACCCGATCTTCCTCGCTCCGGTGGCCTACCAGAAGCTGGCCCACCCCGATGGCGAGCTGGCCAGCGTGGTGGGCGCCTCGGCCTTCGGCGCCGGCATGGTGGTCAGCACCCAGGCCAGCGTCGAGCTGGAGGCGATCGCCGAACAGGCGCAGACGCCGCTGTGGTTCCAGCTCTACATCCAGGCCGACCGCGACTTCACCGCCGCGCTGGTGCGGCGTGTCGAGGCGGCCGGCTACCAGGCTCTGGTACTGACCGTGGACGCGCCGGTCAGCGGTATGCGCAACCGCGAGCAGCGCGCCGGCTTCGCCCTGCCCGAGGGCATCGAGGCGGTCAACCTGCGCGGTATGCGGCCACTGCAGGGCGGCGCGCCGGCCGGCGGCGGCCTGCTGCTCGGCGGGCCGTTGCTGGCGGCGGCGCCGACCTGGGAAGACCTGGCCTGGCTGCGCGGCCTGACCCGCCTGCCGATCCTGCTCAAGGGCATCACCAGCGGCCCCGATGCCGAACGGGCGCTGGCGGCGGGCGTGGACGGGCTGGTCGTGTCCAACCACGGCGGGCGCACCCTCGACGGCCTGCCGGCGACCATCGACGCGCTGCCGGAAGTGGCCGCCGCGATCCAGGGACGGATACCGCTGCTGCTGGACGGCGGCATCCGCCGCGGCAGCGACGTGCTCAAGGCGCTGGCCCTAGGCGCCGACGCCGTGCTGGTGGGCCGGCCCTACGTGTTCGCCCTGGCCGCCGCCGGCGCCACGGGGGTGGCCCACGTGCTGCAGATCCTGCGCGCCGAGCTGGAAGTGGCCATGGCCCTGACCGGCTGCCGCGACCTGGCCGCCATCGGGCCGCAGGTGATCCGCTCGCCCTCGCACTGAGGCCTTTCTCTCAATAAGCCGCGCCGACTGTGGCTGGCGGCCGAACTCCTGCTTTACTTTAGTGGCTATGTGCCTCTATTCGGGAGTCGGCGCGGTGAAGCTGCCAGTTCTGGGATGCTGCCTGTTGTTGCTGGCCAGCGGCGCCAACGCCGAGGGCGAGCGGCTGCGCTGGCTGATCAACGACTTCCCGCCGTTCACCGAGGTCGGCCCGGAACTGCCCGGGCAGGGCATCCACGACGACATGCTGCGCTACCTGCAGGCGCACCTGCCGCAGTACCAGCACCAGTTCGAGGTGGCCAGCTTCGCCCGCACCTACGCCCTGATGGAGCGCGGCGAGCCGGTCTGCCACCCCACCACCCTGAAGATGCCCGGCCGCGAGCGCTCCATGCTGTTCAGCCGGCCGGTGGTGTTCCTCACCTCGCAGCAGGTGCTGGTGCGCCAGGATCGCCTGCCCCGCCTGCGCCCCTACCTGGACCCGCAGGGCCGGATCGACGTGCGCCGGCTGCTGCGCGACGACCAGCTGGTGACGGCGATCAGCGAGCGCCGTGGCTACTCCCCCGCCATCAGCGCGGCGCTGGAGGAGCTGGGGCCGCAGCCCCACGTGCTCAAGGCCGGGGTCAAGTTCAACGCGCCCTTCCAGCAGCTCACCGCCGGCTGGATCGACTACCTGTTCGCCTACCCGGTCGAACTCGGCTGGTATCGCCGCCAGCAACCGGACGGCCAGGACGTGGCCGTGCAGGGACTCACCCTCACCGAGGACCCGCCCTTCATGCTCGGCCACGTCGCCTGCGCGCGCGGCGCCTGGGGAGAACGGGTGATCCGCGACATCGACCAGCAGCTGCGGCTGGCCGGCCCGCGTCCGCCCTGGACAGACAAGGTGATCGAGTTCACCGCCCGCGAAGACCGAGAACACTATGAACGAGCCCTCCTCGAACAGCACCCCTTCGACGGGCGCTGAGGCGCCCCGGCGGTCCCTGGCCAGGCGGCTGCTCGCCTGGGTGCTGATCATCAGCGCGGCCAATGCCCTGCTGGCGATCTCGGTGCAGCTGTACCTCGACTACAAGCGCGACATGGCCGACCTCGAGGAGCACCTGAGCTTCGTCGGCCAGAGCCAGAGCCAGGGGCTGGCGGCGGCGGCCTGGAACTTCGACCGGCCGCTGGTGGAGGCGCAGTTGAGCGGGCTGACGGGTTCGCCCTGGGTGGCCGGGGCCGAGGTGCTCTACGGCCGCAACGAGGAAGTGCGGGTGGCGCTCGGGCAGCGCGTCGACGGCAACCGGGACGTGATGACCTACCCACTGGCATTCGACGTCGGCCCGCGCACCGTGCAGCTCGGCCACCTGCGCGTGCTGCCGGACATGGCGCTGATCTACCAGCGCACCCTCGACCGCGGGCTGGTGGTCGCCCTCACCCAGGGCTTCAAGACCCTGGTGCTGTCGGTGGCGCTGCTGCTGCTCGTCCACCATCTGGTGAGCCGCCGGCTGACCCGCCTCAACACCCTGCTGCGCGCCTATCGCCCCGGCCCCGGCGCGCCCCTGCAACTGATGACACCCGGCGAACGCCAGGCCGGCGACGAGCTGAGCACCCTGGCCTCCACCCTGGAACAGGCCCAGGACCGTCTCGAGGAATACCATCGCAAGGAAGTCGAGCTGCGCGAGCAGCTGGAGGACGAGGTGCAGCGGCGCACGCGCTTCCTCGACCAGGCGCTGCTCGAACAGCAGGCGATCTTCGACAACTCCCTGACTGGCATCGCCTTCATCCGCGACCGCACCATCCTGCGCTGCAACACCAGCTTCGAGCAGATGTTCGGCTACGCCAACCGCGAGCTGACGGGGCGCTCCACCCGCCTGCTGTTCCCCAGCCAGCACGCCTTCGAGCAGGAAGCGACCTTCTTCATCCCGGTGCTGCTGTGTGGCGGCACCTATATCGGCGACGCGGAACTGGTGAAGAAGGACGGCAGCACCCGCTGGTTCACCATCCAGCTCAAGTCGATGGACGTGGACGACCCCAACCAGGGCGCGGTGCTGACTCTGCACGACATCACCGTGCGCCGCGACGCCGAGCGCACCCTCGAACGCCTGGCCCGGCTCGACGGCCTGACCGGCATCGCCAACCGGCGGACTCTGGACGAAGCCCTGCTCACCGCCTGCCGCAAGGCCAGCCGGGACAAGAGCGCCCTCAGCCTGGCGCTGCTCGACGTGGACTTCTTCAAGCCGTTCAACGACCACTACGGCCACGCCGCCGGCGACGAGGCGCTGGTGGCCGTTGCCCGGGCGCTGCAGGAGTCGACCCGGCGCCCCTACGACCTGGCGGCGCGCTACGGCGGCGAGGAGTTCGTGCTGCTGTTGCCCGGCTGCGAGGACCCCGGCCCGCTGCTGGAGAAGCTGCGCCAGGCGGTGATCGGTCTGAGCATCCCCCACAGCCGGTCGGAGACCAGCAAGGTGCTGACCGTGAGCATCGGCGCGATCAGCATCTGCGGCAGCGACCGCTGCGACCCGTCCGAGCTGCTCAACCTCGCCGACGAGGAGCTCTACCGGGCCAAGCACCACGGCCGCAACCGGGTGGCCTGGCGCGCACTGCAGCCGGTGGAGGGCTGATTGCCGCGACGCGCTGCGCGGTCAGTGCCAGCGGTACTCCAGGGCGAGCCCCGTCAGCCACTGCCGCCCCGGCGCCGGCTCGTAGTAGCGGCCGCCCGAGGCATTGACGATCAGCGAGCCGACGTAGGCGCGATCGCCCAGGTTGTCCACCCGGACGAAGGGCTCCAGCTCCAGGCCATGCAGGTTGTAGCGGTAGCTGGCGCGCCAGTTGAATGCCACGTAGCCGGGCGCCTCGGCGTTGTTCCTGTCGTCGGCGAAGCGGCGGCTCATGCCCTGCGCCTCCAGAGCGGTGGAAAAGCCGCTGTCCAGCGGGTTCCAGGCCAGCTCGGCGTAGCCGCTGTGGCGCGGCACGCCGGGCAAGTCGTTGCCCGCCAGGTCGCTGCCGTCGGCGCCCCGGTAGCTGTCGAAGCGCGCCTGCAGGTAGGTGTACGCCAGGTAGGCGCGAAAGCCCATGCCCAGCTCCTGCTCCAGCGCCAGCTCCAGGCCGCGCCGCTGGGAGCGGCCGGCGTTGGCGTAGGTGTTGCGGTCGGTGCCCACCTGGCTCTCGCCGGGGACGATCTCGTTACGCACCCGGCTCTCGAACAGCGCCAGGTCGGCCCGGCCCGAGGCGTGGCGCCATTTCATGCCGACCTCGGCGTTGCGCGACAGGCTCGGCTTCAGCCCCAGGTTGAGCCCGCTGCTCTGCGGGCGGTAGGCCAGCTCCTGGAAGGTCGGTGTCTCGAAGCCCTGGCCGAGCGCGGCGTACAGGCTCAGCTCCGGGGTCCAGCGCCAGCTCAGGCCCAGCGCGGGGTTGCTGCGCCGGTAGCGGACCGAGCCACTGTCGTCGCGGCCGTCGGCGAGGAAGTCGTCCTCGGAATCGAAGTGGATGCGGCTGTGGCGCAGGCCGGCGGTCAGGCTCCAGTCCTCCGCCAGCTGCCAGGTGCTGATCAGGTAGGCCTCCTGGCTGTCGACCGCGTTGAACTCGTCGCGCTTCAGCTGGCCCTTGTGCCCGCGCTGGTTGACGAAGCCCCGGCGGCGCTCGCCCTGGTAGTCGTAGACCAGACCGGCGGCCAGCTCCACGGGCAGGCCGAAGGCCTGCGTCTCCCGGGTCCAGCCCAGCTCGCCGCCGCCGAAGTCGCGCTCCAGCTCCACCACGCCGCCGGCGGCGAAGGCATCGGCGCCGGAGAAGGCCTGGTACTGCTGCACGTAGCGCTGGCCGCCGTAGGCCATCACCGTGAGCTTGTCGCTGTCGTTCAGCTGCCGCTGGTAGTTCATGCCGAGCTGGTCGTGGCGCACGCTCTTGCGCGTGTCGAAGGTGCTCGAAACGGGCACCGCCTGGCGCGGGTCGTCGCGCCACTGGGCGTCGGTCAGGCCGAGCGGGTCCTGGGTCTGCGGCTGGTCCAGGTGGTTGAACAGCAGGGTCAGGCTGGAGTCCGCATCGATCTCCCAGCCCAGGCGCAGGTTGCCGCTGTCGCGGCGGGTCTCGCTGTGGTCGCGGTAGCCGTCGGTTTCCAGGCGGGCGATGTTGGCGCTGATGTCGAGCGCGTCGTAGCGCTGCCCGTAGCGCAGGCGCGAGCGCCACAGCCCGTCGCTGCCCACGGCGCTGCGGCTGTTCAGGGTCGGCTCGGCCGCCGGGCTGGCGCTGAAGCCCTGGATGATGCCGCCGGAGGCGTTGCCGTAGAGGCTGCTGAGCGGACCGCGCAGCACGTCGAGGCGGTCCAGCCCGTCGAGGTCGAACAGCGCCGGCTGGCCCTGGCCGTCGGGCATGGTCAGCGGGATGCCGTCCTGCACCAGGCGCACGCCGCGCACGCCGAAGCCGGCCCGGGCGCCGAAGCCACGGGAGGAAATCTGCAGGTCCTGGGCGTAGTTCTGCCGATTCAGGGCGAGCAGGCCGGGCACCCGCTGCAGCGGCTCCGACAGGTTGGCGCCGAGGCTCTGCGGCTGCAGTTCGGCGCCGACCAGGGTGGTGCGGGCCAGCGGCTGGCGCAGGTCCTCGCTGTCGCTGGAGCTGCCGAGAATCACCTGGCTGGGCAGGCTCAGCACCGTGTCGGCGGCCGTGGCCGGCAGGCAGCCCAGGCCGAACATCAGGCCGAGCAGTGGAGTCGTTCTTGTCATGGTTGCGGTACCCCTACGAGCGCGGGCCTATGCCACCACATCGGGGCGCCCGGGACCACTGGTCGAAGGTACTGTTTTACCGAGTCTTAGGGTCTGTACGAGAAGTCGTCGAGCGAAGGTCAGGCGAACCCGTTTTTAACGAAGCATCACCGAGCGCAGGCACTTTTCGTACAGCGCCTAGGGCCAGGCGCGCCTGAGCACCAGCCCGAGCCAGATGCCGAGCAGGCAGAACAGGCCGAACAGCCAGCCCGACAGCGCCCCGGCCATCACCCCGGACAGCAGCGTGCCGACGGTGCAGCCCAGCGCCAGCATGCTGCCCAGGCCGAGCAGCACGCCGCCCGCCAGGTTGCGCAGCAGCTCGTTGGCGGTCGGGCGACGGGGTTGGAAGTCCCCGGCCACCAGCGCGCTGGCCCAGGACGCCGCCACCAGGCCGAGGATGAACAGGCCGTTGTTCGACAGCAGGGCCTGCTTGACCACCGTGGCGCAGCCGGCGAATCCGTCCAGCCCCTCCATGCGCGCCGGCAGCAGGCCCAGGCCATCGGCGGCGGTGCGCGCCAGGCTGCCCAGCTCCGCCGTGACGCCGAGGGGCGCCACCCGCAGGTAGGCCAGCGTGCCCAGGAAGCCGATCAGCACGCCGCCCACCCAGGTCGGCCAGCGTTGGCCGAACAGCAGCTGGCGCAGGCCGCGTACCACCGGCCGCGCCGGCTCCGACGGCTGGCGGTGGCGCAGCAGCCAGACGGCCAGGCCGCCGAGCGCCGCCAGCTGCAGCAGCAGGGAAACCCCGTAGCCCTGCCAGGCGGGCAGCCAGACCACGGGGGCGGACTGGATGCTCGCCAGGTACAGCGGATTCCAGGCCATGAAGCCGAGGGCGAAACCAATCAGCGCGCCGACCAGCGCCAGCAGCGAGGCGAACGCGCCCTCCCCCAGGCGGTAGAGGTGGGCGCTGATGCAGGAGCCGGAAATCGCCATGCCGATGCCGAACAGGGTGGCGGCCAGCGCCAGCACCCAGCTCAGCGGCCCGACGTGGGCGTCCGGCGGCAGGCGCCCGCCCAGCGGATCGGGCAGGAAGGCGCCGAACACGGCGTGGTAGCCCAGGCTGCCGACGGCCAGCGCGGCGAGCACGCCGAGAAGCCCGTCCGGCCTGCGCTGTTCGAGGAAGTCGCGGGTGACGCAGAAGAAGCAGAAACGCGAACGCTGCAGCAGCAGGCCGAACAGCGCGCCGCCCAGCAGCGACAGGCCCAGCGCCTGGCTCTCGCTGTCCGGGCCGGACAGCCGCCAGACGCCTGTAATCAGGAGTACCAGCACGGCCAACGATACCGCCAGGGCGAGGGGCGCGGGCGAAGGCGCGGAGGTGGTGGACATGGGGGAATTCCGGCAGGAAATAAGAGGGTGCGATGACTGGCTGATCAGATCAGGAACATTCGGTGCGCGCGGCGCACCCTACGGTGGGCGTCCGGGGACGCCCACCCGGGCGTGGTTACTTGCCGCCCCAGACGGTGCCGGCCAGGTTGACCACCGGCACGCCGACGGCGTTGCCGTACTCGGTCCAGGAGCCGTCGTAGTTGCGCACGTCGTAGCCGAGGATCTTCTTCAGCGCGAACCAGGTGTGGCTGGAGCGCTCGCCGATGCGGCAGTAGGTGATGATCGGCTTGCTGCCGTCGATGCCCACCGCGCCGTAGACCTTCTTCAGCTCCTCGGCGGACTTGAAGGTGCCGTCGGCGGCCACCGCCTGGCCCCAGGGCACGTTGACCGCGCCCGGCACGTGGCCGGCGCGCACGGCCAGCTCCTGCACGCCCTGGGGCGCGAAGACCTTGCCGCTGTATTCGTCGGCCGAGCGGATGTCCACCAGCTGCACATCGCTGCGCTTCTCCGCCGCCGCCAGCACATCCGGCAGGAAGGCGCGCAGGTCCTTGTTCGCCGCCTTCACCACCACGTCGCCGGCCGCTGGGGTCTTGACCCGGTTGTCCAGCGGGCGCTTCTCGGCCTCCCACTTGACCCGGCCGCCGTCCAGCAGCTTGACGTTCTCCACGCCGTACACGTCGAACACCCAGGCGCCCCAGGCGGCGAACCAGTTGTTGTTGTCGCCGTACAGCACCGTGGTGGTGTCCGTGGAGACGCCCGCCTTGCGCAGCAGCGCCTGGAAGTTCTCCTGGCTGGCGATGTCGCGGCGCACCGGGTCGACCAGGTCGCTGTGCCAGGCGAAGTTCACCGCGCCGGGAATGTGCCCGCGCTCGTAGACGCCGGGCACCACGCTGACCTCGATCACCCGCACCTTCGGGTCGTCGAGGTGCTTCTCCAGCCAGTCGGTGGTGACCAGCACATCGCTCGCGGCGGCGCTCGCGGCGGCCTGCCACAACGCGCCCAGCGCCAGCACGCCGGCGCCGATCAGGGTTTTCAGCTTCATTGCAAAGTCCCTCGTAGAAATGGATCGAACAAGGCGCTCCGCCTTGCGTCGTCGGTGTCGTGCGAACCCTTCAGGAGTGCCAGGTCATCTGGCGGGCGGCCGGTCCAGGCCGCGAGGCGAGCGCGGCCATAGAGGACTCGAAGCGTGTGGGCATGGCAGACCTCGTGAGCACGTGTCGGCCATCATGGCGGGCCGGATCACGGGCGGCTTCAGGGTTGAACGGAGAGTCCGGTGATCCGGTGAAGGCAAAGCTAGGAGATATAAAAAAACCAGTTCCAATAATCTTTAGGAACTAGCTTATGAACGCCGGATAGGGTTCATTTCACGCCCGGCGCCACGCCGGGGAGGATTCGTGCCCGAGCCGCACGGCCGCTGAGGCCGGCCCCTGAGCGTTCATCCGACGCCGCCAGCCAGAGGGGCCCCGCCGCACACATGGAGAAACAAATGAGCGCAACGCTGAGACCGGCCACCGAGGCCGACATCGACACCCTGTTCGACATCCGCACCAGCGTCACCCAGAACCATCTGTCGATGGAGCAGCTGGCCGAACTGGGCATCACCGCCGCCGCCCTGGCGGAGGCCGTGCGCAGCGGCCCCTGCGCCTGGATCGCGGAGCTGGACGGCGTGGCCGCGGGCTTCGCCATGGTCGATGCCGAGGCCGGGGAAGTGTTCGCCCTGTTCGTCCGCCCGCCGTTCGAGGGCCGCGGCCTCGGCCGCCTGCTGATGGACGAGGCGGAGCGGGCACTGTTCCGGCACCACGACCGGATCTGGCTGGTCACCGACGGCCACGAGCACATCCGCGCCAACGGCTTCTACCTGCGCCAGGGCTGGACGTTCGCCTGCCGGGTGGACGAGCGCGACGTGCGCTACGAGAAGACGCGCCCGCTCCCGCGATGATCCGTGCGCGGCGGTCCGGCAAAATTCGAATGCGAGAGATTCTTGTTTACTGCTAGCATGCGCGCGCTTTGATTCGGGGGCACGGGATGGTGGCGGACGCGGACAAGAAGGAGCTGGATGAGCTGTTCATCGACCAGCGCACGGTCCTCGTGCGCATGCTCGCCCGGGTGGTCGGCTGCGCCAGCCTGGCCGAGGACCTGGCCCAGGAAGCCTACCTCAAGGTCGCCCAGGCACTGCCCGGCCGGGAAATCCGGCACCTGCGCGCCTTCCTCTACCAGACCGCCCAGCACCTGGCCTTCGACCACCTGCGCAGCCAGCGCAGCAGGCGCCGCTACGAATGTCCGCCGGACGACACCGCGCAGGTCGCCGCGGTGCCCACGCCCCTGCCGGGGCCGGAATCCCACGCCCTCGGCCAGCAGCAGTGGCAGCGCCTGCAGCAGGTGCTGGTCGGCCTGCCGCAGCGGCAGCAGCGTATACTCCTGCTCCACCGCCTGCATGGGCTGACCCAGGGCGAAATCGCCAAGCGACTGGATGTATCTCTGAGCACCGTGGAAAAGGATCTTCGTCTTGCCCTGGCAGCCTGCCTCAAGGGAACCGACTGGGGGCGCAGCGATGACTGAGCACGACGCCCGCGCCGAAGAAGAGGCCCTGGACTGGTTCACCCGCAGCCTGGACGGCCCCCTGCCGCCCCCTCAGCAACAACGCTTCGAGGCCTGGCTGGCGGCCAGCCCCGGGCACGCCCGCGCCTACGAGCGGGTGGCCGGCCTATGGGGCTCCAGCGACTTCGAACGGGCGCTGCAGGCGCTGGAACTCGACCTGCCGACCGCCCCCGCCCGCAGCCGCTGGCCGGCGCTGGCCAGCGCCGCCGTGGTGCTGCTCGCCCTCGGCGGCTGGCTGGGCGACCTGCCGCTGCGCTGGCAGGCCGATCACCTGACCGGCGCGGGCGAGCGCCAGCGCATCACCCTGGCCGACGGCTCGCACGTGCTGCTGGGTGCCAACAGCGCCATCAGCACCCGTATCGACGATGGCCAGCGCAGCATCCGTCTGCTGCGTGGCGATCTCTACGTCGAGGCCTTCCACGACAGCCGGCGGCCCCTGCGCATCCAGGCCGAGCGGGCGCGGGTGGAAGTGGTCGGCACGCGCTTCGGCGTCAGCCTGCGCGACGACGATGTCACCGTGGCCGTGGACGAGGGCCGGGTGCTGCTCAGCGGCGCGGGCCACGACACCAGCCTGCTGGCCGCCGGCAACTGGCAGCGCCTGCATGACGGCCGCCTCGACGCCAAGCACACCGAGGGCGGTGCCGAACGCAACGGCTGGGTCGAGGGCCGGCTGATCTTCCAGGACCGGCCGCTGGCCGAGGTGCTGGACGAACTGCGCCGCCAGCGCCGGGCGCCCGTCCTGCTGCTGGGCGACGTCGGCCGGCGCCAGGTGAGCGGCAACTACCGGCTGGACGACCCCGACGGGGTGATCGCCGCCCTGGCGCGCATCTGCGGCGCCGACCTGACCCGCCTGCCGGGCGGGGTACTGATCCTCCGCTGAACGGAGCTGCAACGCGGTCGCGAAAAAGTTTTACGGGTTCGCTCCGGCCAACCCGTCAAGGCGTTCGCAGTTGCATATCATTCCCAGCCCAGAGGCTCCCATGCAGGTATTCGCTCTCAGAACCGTCTTCGGCTGCAGTGCGCTGGCGCTCGCCGTCAGCCTCGGTAGCGGCCAGTCCGTCGCCGCGCCAGCCGCCACCGAAACCGCCACCCGGCACGATGCCGTGCAGCGCTTCGACATCGCGCCGCAGGCGCTGGCCAGCGCCCTCAACCAGTTCAGCGCGCAGACCGGCTGGGAAGTCGGCTACGCCGCCGAGCTGGCCCGGGGTGTGCAATCGCAAGGCGTGCAGGGCGAGTTCCAGCCGGCTCAGGCGGCGGCCCAGCTGCTCGCCGGCACGGGCCTCGGCTTCGATTTCAGCGGGCCGCGCGCGCTCATCCTCAAGCGCCTGCCCGACGATCCGGGCGCGCTGGAGCTGTCCACCACCAGCGTGACCGGCACCGCCTCGCTCGGTGGCCTGACCGAGCACACCGGCTCCTACACCACCGGCGCCGTGACCGTGGGCGGCAAGGCGCCGCGCAGCCTGCGCGAGACACCCCAGTCGGTCTCGGTGATCACCCGCCAGCGCATGGAAGACCAGGGCCTGACCAGCCTGGCCCAGGTGCTCGACCAGACCACCGGCATCACCCTGGTCGGCGGCAACGACGCCAACACCATGATCCTCTCCCGCGGCTTCAACCTCACCAACATCCAAGTCGACGGCGGCGCACCGGCCTACCGCGAGCAGACCTACGACACCCTGGCCGACACCACCGCCTACGACCACATCCAGGTGCTGCGCGGCTCCGACGGCCTGTTCGGCGGTACCGGCGAACCCGCCGGCGCGATCAACCTGGTGCGCAAGCGCGCCCTGGCGGAGACGCAGCTGAAGTTCGCCACCTCGGCCGGCAGCTGGGACAACTACCGCACCGAGGTCGACGTCACCGGCCCGCTGGGTTTCGACGGCGCATTGCGCGGCCGGCTGGCCGCCTCGCACGAGGACAAGCGCTATTTCTACGACGGCGCGGACAGCGAGAAGCACGTGCTGTACGGCGTGCTGGAGGCGGACCTGACACCGGACACCCAGGTCAGCGTGGGCGGCACCCATGAATGGCGCGACATGGATGGCTACTGGGAAAACGGTCTGCCGCGCTTCACCACCGGCGATCCGCTGGGCCTGTCGCGCAGCACCAAGCTCTCGGCGGACTGGTCCAGCAACAACTACAGGAAGACCGAGGCGTTCCTGAAGGCCGACCATCGCCTCGGTGACGACTGGAAGATCAACGCCAGCTTCACCCGGGGTCGCTACGACACCGAACAGGACCTCGGGCAGATCGAGCAGCCGATCAGTCCCGATGACCTCGCCGGCACCAACTTCCAGCGCTTCATCCGCGGCTACACCAACGACCAGGACCTGTTCGACGCCAACCTGCAGGGCGCCTTCGCGGCATTCGGCCGGAGCCACGAACTGCTGTTCGGCGTGGACTACTCCGATATCAAGCGCAGCTATTCCGATCACAGCGACTGGGAGTCGGCGGTGCCCGTCGACATCTTCACCACCGACATCGGCGCGCTGCCGAAGCCGGCCAGGCCGCCGCTGTACTACGAGAACCCCGACTGGAACATCCGCAAGAGCGGCGCGTACTCGACCCTGCGCCTGCACCTCGCCGACCCGCTGAAGCTGATCGTCGGCGCACGCTACTCGGACTTCGCCAACACGGTGAGCGTACTGGTGCCGGCGTTCGGCACCGACCGCAAGAACGGCGGGCGCGAGAGCGGCATCCTCACGCCCTATGGCGGCATCGTCTACGAGCTGAATCCGGCCTGGTCGCTGTACACGAGCTACGCGCAGATCTACAAACCCCAGACCGAATTCCTGGATCGCGCCTTCGCGCCCCTGGAGGCCATCACCGGCGACACCTACGAGGTGGGCGCCAAGGGCGAACTGTTCGGCGGCCGTCTGAACCTGTCTTCGGCGCTCTACTACACCCAGCAGGAGAACAACGCGATCCAGCTGTACTACGAGGGTTCCTCGTCGAACAACTGCTGCTACGTCGCGGGCGGGGAAATCGTCAGCAAGGGCCTGGACACCGAGATTTCCGGCGAGCTGGCACCGGGCTGGCAGCTCACCGCCGGCTACACCTTCAACATCAACGAACAGCGCAAGGTCGGCGACGACACGGCGGTCGGCAAGCCGATCAGCACGCAGACGCCCAAGCACCTGTTCAAGTTCTTCACCACCTACCAGCTGCCGGGCGGGCTGGACGACTGGAAGCTGGGGCTGGGCGCCACGATCCAGAGCCGCAACTACGTCAGCGGCAATGTCCAGCGTCGCCTCGGCGACGGTTCGCTGAGCCCCAGCACCAACAGCTACGACTACACCCAGCCCGGCTACGCGGTGTGGAACGCCCTGGTCGAGTACCGCATCGACGAGCACTGGACGGCGGCGCTGAACGGCAACAACCTGCTGGACAAGACCTACTACCAGACGGTCAACAGCAGCGCCAGGGGCAACTGGTACGGGGCACCGCGCAACTACATGCTCACCTTGCGCGGCAGCTTCTGAACCCTGTCGCGGCCTCGTGTACCGATCGTGCGGTGCGCGCGGCGCACCTTACGGATCACACGGGGTTGGCGCGCGGGCGCATGGCGGCGAACAGCGGCCGGTAGTCCGTGCGCGATTCCAGGGCGGCGACGAACGCCAGCGCGGCGTCCTGGGCGGGGCGGTCGATGTGCGCCGCCGCCATGCGCCGGAACTTGCGCTCGAAGTCCTCGTCGCCCATGGGCCTCAGCAGCGAGCCGGGGCCGTCGATCACCTCGCTGGCGAGTTCTTCGCCATCGGCCAGCGTCACCCGGACCCGGTTCGCCAGATGCCCGGGGAACAACCGGGTCAGCGCCGGGTCCTCGTCCACCGTGGTGATATCCATCAGGGCGATGGCGCGCGGGTCGGCGATGCGCTCGGCGCTGTAGGAATCGAGGGTGATGTCGCCGTCCAGCAGGGCGCGGGCCACGTTGTAGGGCAGGCTGTGGTCGGCCGTCTCGCGGGTCGTGGGCCGCCACTTCTCGGCGTCGGCCAGCACCCGGCGGTTGAACTCCGAGGTCTCGATGCGAATGGCGGCGATGGCGTCGAGGTCGGCGATCCGCCCGCGCAGGTCGATGGCCGCCCACACCGCGGTGTGCAGCTCGCCGTTGGTGGGGAAGGTCTTGGTCAGCGAGCGGAGGATGGCGAAGTCGCCGTTCTGCCGGTTGCCGAATGCCTCGACGTCCAGCTCGAACGTGCCCGTCACCTGCCTGAAGAAGCCCATCTCCCCTTCGAACACCGGCGCCGGCCCGGTCATGCCGTGGCGCGCCAGGCTGGCGGCGAACAGGGCATTGCGCGCGGCGTTGGCCGCCGAGCAGCCCTTCCAGTCGGACAGGGTGCCCGAGCGCACCTGGCGCAGCGCCAGGTGCGCGCCGAGGGCGATGTTGATCGCCTGCTCGGTGCGCGCCTCGTCCAGCTGCATCAGGCGCGAGGCGGCGGCGGCCATCGCCACGTTGATGTAGTTGACGTGGTCCCAGCCGCGCTTGTTCAGGCTGGCGGCGTCTTGCAGGCGCATCTGGATCTCGTAGGCGACGACGATGGCGGTGACCAGCTCGCCGCCGCTCGCGCCCTCCGCTTCCGCCAGCGCCAGGCAGGCGGGAATGCTGTCGCTCGGGTGGCCGGGCTCGCGGCCCATGTAGCCGTCGTTGTAGTCCAGGTAGCGGACCATGGCGCCGTTGGCGAAGGCGGCCAGTTCCGGCGTGGTGCGCAGGTCGGTGCCGAACACCGTGGACGCCGGCTGCGGCGCCTGCGCGGCCACGGCGATGGCAGCCTCCACCGGGCGCGCGCCGTAAGCGCCGAGGATGCAGGCCAGGCTGTCGACGAAGCGCCGGCGCACGCAGGCGACCACCGGCTCGGGCAGGTCGGCGAAGGAAAGGCCGCAGGCGTAGCGGGCGATGCGCCGCGCGAGTGTCGCTTCGGACATGGGGAATCTCCGTCGTTGCGGCTCAGACGAGCCAGGGATTGGCGTGCAGGTGCGCGGCCTCGAAGGCGCGGATCTGCTCGGTACGCCGCAGGGTGCTGCCGATGGCGTCCAGGCCCAGCAGCAGGGCCTGCTTGCGCAGCGGGTCGATGTCGAAGGGCACGCTCGTGCCGTCGCTCAGGTCGATCCGCTGGGCCTGCAGGTCGACGCTGATCGCGGCGCCGGCCGGATCGCTCGCGGCGCGGCCGACGCGCTGCAGCTCGGCCTCCGCCAGCTGGATCAGCAGCACGCCGTTGCGCTGGCAGTTGTCGAAGAAGATGCCGGCGAAGCTGGTGCCGATCAGCGCGCGAAAACCCAGCTGCTTGAGGCCCCACACCGCGTGCTCGCGGCTGGAGCCGCAGCCGAAGTTCGGCCCTACCACCAAGAAGCAGGCCCGGTCCCAGGGCGCCTGGTTGAGGACGAACGCGGGGTTCGGCGCGCCGTCCGCGAGGAAGCGCAGGTCGAAGAACAGGCCGCGGTCCAGGCCGCTGCGGTCGATGCCCTTGAGGAACTGCTTGGGCATGATCACGTCGGTGTCGACGTTGGCCGCGAGCAGGGGCGCGGCGATGCCGCTGACGGTGGTGAACGGCTGCATCTCAGGCCTCCGGGAGCAGGTGGCGAACATCGGCCAGGTGACCGCTGACGGCGGCGGCGGCGACCATGGCAGGGCTCATCAGGTGGGTGCGCGCGCCGGCACCCTGGCGACCCTCGAAGTTGCGGTTGGTGCTGGAGGCGCAGCGGTCGCCGGGGGCCAGCACGTCATCGTTCATCGCCAGGCACATGGAGCAGCCGGACTGCCGCCACTCAAAGCCGGCCTCGCGGAACACCCGGGCCAGGCCTTCGGCCTCGGCCTGCTCGCGCACCAGGGTGGAGCCGGGCACGATCATCGCGCGCACATGCGCGGCCACCCAGCGCCCGCGCACCACCTGCGCCGCGTCGCGCAGGTCCTCGATGCGCGCGTTGGTGCAGGAGCCGATGAAGGCGTGGCTGATGCGGATGCCGGCCAGCCGCTCGCCAGGCTCCAGGCCCATGTAGCGCAAGGCGCGCTGCAGGTCCTGGCGGCGGATCGGGTCGGCCTCCCCCGCCGGGTCCGGCACCCGGCCGCCGATGGGCGCGGCCTGGTCGGGGCTGGTGCCCCAGGTCACCATCGGCTCCAGCGCGGCGGCGTCCAGCTCCACCTCGACCTCGTAGCGGGCGTCCGGGTCGCTGCGCAGTTCGCGCCAGCGCTCGACGGCGCGCTCCCACAATGCGCCGCGCGGCGCCCGGGGCTTGTCCTTGAGGTAGGCGAAGACCTTGTCGTCCGGCGCCATGAAGGCGCCCCGGGCACCGGCCTCGACCGCCATGTTGCAGATGGTCATGCGCGCCTCGACGCTGAGCGCGTCGATGGTCGGGCCGCAGAACTCGATGGCGTAGCCGGTGGCGCCGGCGGCGCCGATGCGGCGGATCAGCGCCATGATGATGTCCTTGGAGGCGAGCCCCGGGCCGAGCTCGCCGCGCACCGTCACGCGCATGCCGCGCAGTTTCTTGTAGACCAGGGTCTGGGTGGCCAGCAGGTGCTCGATCTCCGAGGTGCCGATGCCGAAGCCGAAGGCGCCCAGCGCGCCGTAGGTGGTGGTGTGGCTGTCGCCGGCGGCCACCACCATGCCCGGCAGGATGAAGCCCTGCTCGGGCGCCACCACGTGCTCGATGCCCTGGCGCCGGTCCAGCACGCCGAACAGCTCCAGGCCGAAGTCGTGGCAGTTCTGCTCGAAGTAGGCGACCTGGCGCGCGCCGCCGGCGTCGGGCATGGCGGCGATGCGCTCGGGCGCGGTGGGGTTGACGTGGTCGACCACGCACAGCGTGGCGCCCGGCCGCCACACCTGGCGCCCGGCCTCGCGCAGGCCGCTGAAGGCCTGCGGGCTGGTGTACTCGTTGGCCACCTGGCGGTCGATGTAGAGCAGCACGTGGCCGTGGTCGTCCAGGGTGCAGACGGTGTGGGTGTCGATGTGCTTCTCGTAGAGGGTTCTGGGGCGGGTCATGAGGGTTCTCG